>JAERSQ010000243.1 GCA_016845525.1 Pseudomonadota bacterium | reverse complement strand
GGTTTGGGGGGCTGGGGTGTTAGGCTCCACGGATTACTCCTTGCCTCCCATCGCACGCTTCGCAGCTTCTTTTCCCATCACGCCAATCTGGAACCCGAAAGCCTTGGGGGCGAGTCCGCCTCCCTCGTACTCCATCGGGCCCATGTCTTCCTCGCCGCCACCGTGGAACTTCTCGTAAAGCTCCTGAAGGTCGGCTTTGTATTTCTCACCCTCGGGGGTAGTGGGTTGCCACTCTTCGAGCAGGCCCATTGCGCCTTCCTCAAAGGATGCGTACTCCATTCCACCCTCTTCGCCCTCTTCGGGGGGGTATTCCTCTCCCTCGGGCATCTCCTCTTCTACCGAAGCCTCTTCGACCTCACCCAGGCTCATATCTCCGGCATCGCCAGTGTCCGGCATTTCAGCTACTTCAGCTTCTTCCATGTCGGAACTCTCCTTTTTTTCGTAAGGCATTTTATCGGCCATGAGATTTTTCTCCTGAGATATTCAGTTTCTACCTAAAAGAGGACCACCCGTCAAGCAACCTTATAGGAGTAACGGAAGTTTGCCCAGGAGGAAGGACTCACGAAGCGGTCACGACAGAGATTTTCTTGTCGCCGTTGGAGATTTCTCTTCGGCGTTTTAGTTCGCGCTTCTTTCTCGTTCTCCGGTCCTCAACATCCCGGAATCCCATCTGTTTTGCCTTCTTCTCCGCCCGCTCGCGAGCGAGGTCTTTGTGATTTATGAAAGCAGAATCATTGGGGTCTACTAATGTCCTGTCGGGCCTCTTCGCGAAATACGCACGCTTCTCGGCCTCGGACGTAAAAGTCTGTCCGATCTGGTCTATTACAATCGGTTTGCTCGGCATCGCCCCTATTACTGGGACAGCAGAAATAATGGTGGCGGCCTTCTCACCACACTCGGGACAAAAAAGACCGTCTTGTTCGATGTAATGGGAGATTTTCATCAAATCTTCGAACTCCCCGTGTTGGGCACATCGACCATTGTATGTGGGCATTATTGATTCCTTGGAATGTCAGGATTGAGGTCAAAAGGAGCGCCGCCAAATCCCGTAAGCGGACTCTGCCCACCTCCGGCACCGACTCCGCCCGGGAGCGGAGGCATCACGGGCTCACTGCCCGGGGGGAGAGCACCACTTGCGATTGTGTCTCCGGCTCCCTGCCCGGGTTGAGGTTGAGGCATTTGAGCTTGCTGGGCCTGCATTTGGGCTTGCTGGGCTTCCGCTGCAAGCTGCTGCTCGTCCTTGATGATGTCTTCCATCTGTAGGAGTTCCAGCAACTTACGCGTGAGTGCGCTCTGGTTTACATCCGGGGACTGAGAAAGCAGAGGGAAGAACTGCTGAAGGTTACGCAACTGGACGAGCCTGTTGTTCTCAGTGGGAGAGTAGGCAACAGCGTTGTAGTCATACTCCAGGGGGTCCTCTCCCTTCGCAGCTTGAACCTCCCGGGCAAGCATCGAAGCGCGAGTAATCTCAATCATTTCCGACTGGCCCAGGAGGCGAACCGGGAGAATCTCGTCGTCCGCGAGGAACTCCTCGTAGAGCCCGGTGATGGCTTGGGCCTGCCACCCGATGAGGTCGTAGATTTCCTTCTGGCGGCGACCATTACGAGTCCTCGTCGCAGTATCCGCGAGGGCGACCTCGGTTGCCACATCACTGACACCGACAACTCCCCGAGAATACTGGGGAATACCCAGGATAAACTCGATGATTTGGATGCAACGGTCTCGGGTTGCGATGAACTCGGGGGAGAGGCTTGGGGTTTGGGTGTGCCCAATGATGTCTCCAATGCTTGCGTTCGCCTTTCCGGCAATCTCGACGATTGAGCCCGGGGTGGTGGAGTTGCGTAGTTGCGACCGCACCCGCTCGGGGTTGTCGCACAGCCCGGAGTTGAGGAGCGTAATCGGAATGCTGGTCTGGGCAAACCAGAGCATCAGCGTATCCAACTCATTGAGCCTCTCCAGGACTGGAGCAATCAACGCTACGTCGCTCAAGCCGCCGATGTCTTGGAGATTATCGTTGAAGGCAACTCGGTGAAATGGATTCCGAACGAATCGGTAGGGGAGGTCCCCAGCGAATAGAGGCTCATCTACGTCTTCGAGGAAGTGGTAGTACCGACCGTCGCCAGAGAAGTCGTAAATCTCATAGACCGTGACCCACTCGAACACCTCCTTCGAGGAGTCGTTCATCAGATTCCGGTCCTGCATCCGGTCTCGGAGCCACTCAGGATAAGCGCCGAACTGGCTTTTCTCCGCAACCCGGGCATCGTAGGCTCGGTCCTTCTTGCCGTCCGACTTGACCCGAGAGTTGAAGTCATCCCGCGTAAGCACCGTGACCTCAATGAGGTATCGGATATCTTCCCACCGTTCGGCGGTCATGTCGTACCAGACAAATCGGGGGTCACAGACCAGGAAATCGGGGGAACGCTTGCGGAAGTTCCAGACGGTCTTCACAAAAGAGCGGGGATAAACACTCGCCATCGTAGCGGCACGCCAGAGAATCCGGTGGGCGTCTACTCGGCTGAGGGTGTCATTGATAAGGGCTTGCCGGTATTTCGCTGGCTCGTGGAGTTGTTTCCGGCGGGCATTGACCGTAACCTCGGGGTTGTTTGGGCAAATGTTCGCGACCATCGTATCTACGAAGGCGTAGGGATAGTTCGTCTCCATCGAAAGGTCTTCAGATTCGCCGGACGGGGAGCCCGCTCCCTGGGGAACATCCCCAGTAGTGAGTGCGGACTCGCTGGTATACCAAGCGCGGACTTGGTCCCATTTCCGTTGGTCCAAATGGGACTTTGCCTTGTGGGTATCAATCAACCCCTGAATCTGCTTCGTCGTTAGCATTATGCTTCTCCCTCACTGTATTCCTGCTCTACTGGGGCGTCTGCGGGAGCGCCAGGAGAGATACTTTCGAGTGCTACTATATATGGGGGGGTCTGAGAGCCAGCGGTCGGTTGGGGAGGCTCAGTTGTCGCACCCTCGGCTACATCGGCCTGCGTTTGCTGGCGGGCGTCTCGGCTCTGCTTTTGAATCTTTTCGATTACTTGCTGCCGGAGCATCTTCAGGGGAGTTTCAATCGGGGTCTCGTCTTGTGCCATTATTCTTCCTTCGCCACTCCCAGGACTTCCGCGAGCGTCACTCCCCCCTTCGGGGGGTGGCCCAGGGTGAGGAGAGCATAAAGTTCGTTGAGCTTTTCGTGGAGTTCTTCCCAGTCCGCATGGACGGGCCCATATTTCGAGAAGAAAATCATCGGGAGTGACATCGTCACATAGGGCCCTAACGAAATCATCGCCACGTCTCGGGTGGGGTCCCGATAGATTTCAGGCTCGGCGGGCTTGGTGGGCTCGCTCATTTTACCCTCAGCGAGTCTAATGCCTTCCGGGCAGCCTCGTGGCGCATTTGCGCTGGCTTATCCATTCGAACGTCGTACCGGGGTTGTGGAGCGGAGGGCTCGCTGCCCCCTTTTCCTCCAAGGGGAACCTTCTTCGCTACCTCGGCGATTTTACCCAAGGCGGCAGCACCTTTCGCTGCTCCGCCCGCTCCTCCAAGAGCGCCGAGCGCCGAGCCCGCTCCCGCCCCAGCCGCTCCTGCTGCTCCAGCGCCAGCGGCACCAGCGGCGGTTCCGCCTGCGGCTGCGGCTGCTCCGATTTTAGCCAAAATAGCGGCGACAACGGGAAGTGGCATCAGCGTCTCCTCTTACGGACAGACCTATAAGACAGTTTTTTCCGAGTGGGTTGTTTATCTTCCGCGAGTTTCTTGCGGTAGTGTTCCTGCTCATCGTAACTCATGCCGGTGAACATAATCACATTCTCGTCGGGACCTTTGAGGTTTGCCCCGGGCTTTTCGCGGACAGGTGCCCGGCGGGCAGCGACTACAGCCATCAACAGCGCAGAAACCTTATCCCAGTGATGTCGATCTCGGCGTTTGTTGCTGGAAGCACCTCGAAGTATCTCCGAGGCTGGGCTTTCTTCCGTGCGTTTGTCGTTCTTGTACGTCTGAAGCTGCTCCAGCAGATCCCGGTCGTTCAGGACAAGCTCGTCGAGCAATCCATCAATCAACCAACCTGTTGCTTGGTCAAGAGACTTGGATGTGCTCGTGAATCCGGGCTTGAACCGCGCTTCATAGTAAACATTACGGTAATCGCGCTCTTGGAGCAATGCGAGCACAGATTGGCCCACACCATTGCTCTCTACGCAGATTGTGGCCTGATTATAGCGATTCGCGGCCCGAAGAAGCTGATTTGTGAAGGAAAGGGGGTCAATATGCTCCGCGAAGGACGCAACTTGCGTCCATTCGTCCTTCCAGCACTTCAAAACCTGGAAAGAGGCGTGGTCTCGGGCCGCATATCCACTCGGATCGACTCCAATCACATAAATCGCCCCCGCTTCGGGCATTTCGTACTCCATATACGGCCCAGACCAGGGTTGAAGCTCTTTCTTGAGGTGTTTTTCGAGGCAATGTTGGGGAATCGCGGCATTTGCGGACGCAATCCAGCACGAGAGGTCGTCAAATGGGTACATCACCCCGAACATTTCGGGATTTCGGCGGACCTCGGGGTCCGTGTCCATGATGAATCGCCGAAAAGTAAGGTTATCCGTCGTTAGGCCCAAGGATTGGTACCTGTTTAGGAGTTCAACCTCCTCGTTTGTGGGCTGGAAGTCCTTTGGGGTGGGCCGTGCGTTGAGTTTTCCGTCCCAGAAGGGGAAAAACTTCGCGATATGGCGTCCTGAACCCTGTTTGGCCATGACATAGTGGTCGTGCCAAGCACAGTTTCGCTCCCAAGGGGTGGCTTCGAAGACAACAAGTGCCTCTCGCCTGTTGATGAGCGACGGGTTGATAAGGAACATGGAGCCCGAGAAGTCTGACCAGAGGTGAACCTCCGAGTTGGACACAGCGATGTGGGCGAGGCAGTAGCTATGATCCTCGTGGCCTACCTCAAAGTCATAGACTTCTTGGAGTCCAGGGAGAGGCTGCACGTCTTGAATTGCTACCCAGACGTGCTCCCCATCCTCTTCCAGATTCCAGTTCTTCGTTACACCCCGGCGTGTTCGAGGAGGTGACTCCCACCCAAGGTCCCGGGCAAGTCGGTCTACCCCTGAACCGCAAAGATCGAGAATCCAGGCTTCCTGACAGTTACGGCCATAGTGATTCCCTGCCTTCCGCCTGCGGATTGTGCCCCACCCGTAGCCCAGGCCAGCCAGGGCATCCCGAAGTCCAGTGATGGTAGCCGACCGAATCGAGGTAAGCGTGATCCTCCGATTGTACTTATGCTTATTCGAGTGCCCATCACCCGAAAGGTAGCCATGGACGATTCCCCGAACGAACTCCTCGGGCATCTCCCACCATCTATCGGGGAATCTCTTCTCATCCTTTTCCCCTACGAGATTCCGGAGGAAGTGGGCGAAGGAGCGCCCAGAAACGTACACCGTCGCGGTCTGTGAGTTTGCCCGGAAGTTGAAGGTGGCGTTCGTGAATAGAAACCGCTCCTCATCGAGCCAGTCGACTGTTCGGCTTACCTCATCCCAATGAACACTAAAGGTCACCGACCGCTCAGAGTGCATCGAGCCCTCAGCCAAGTAGAGGCCGACAAGTTTGCCCAGGGGATAGGTTAGGTGAACAGTCTCGGGGATCCCAACTTCATTGGAGCCTCCTCCTTGTGGGCGCTCGACTACTGGCTGCTCGAACGGGAGTTCTCGCACTTGCCCGGAAGGGCGAAGGATCGGAAACCCCACTCGGGCCTTCCGTTCAGCCACTTCCTGGAGGGTGAGCCACCCTTGATTGGTCCAAAGCTTATGCTCGGGAGTGACGGTGAGCGGCTCCGCGAATCCGAAGAGCTTCACCCTCCACGCCATCTTTTCCTTAGACGAGATGTAGGTGATCGGCGCAGTCTGCCCAGAGTGAGTTCGGACCAAGTCTCCTACTCGAAACTCTTCGATGGGTCGGAGGGCTCCTGTCTCTCCACAGAGAACCATTGTCCCTTTGCCAAGGCAAGCGTGGAAGGAATCGGGTGATTGACCGACACCGACCGCTCCCGACTCTGCGGAGAGGACACGCATCTTCCCGCCCTGGAGGGGGTCAAAGGTAAGCTGCCTACTCTCTCGGGTAGCCATTGACTTGGAACGCAACGATTCCGGCCACCTTTGGTGCAAATAGTGAACACGTTTGTGGAGGTAGTCCGCACGGTCACGATTGTCGGCGATACATACATGGTCCCAGCCCGGGATGAAGGCTGCTTTACAATAGGCTGCGTACTCCGTAGTGAGGGATTTTCCTGCCTGACGGTAGCCCAAAAGGGAGAGGAAAACGGTCTCGCCCGTCGGGAGCCTCGGAGTATTCGACATGTAGTCGAGAACCGCGTGCTGAAGTTCGTGGGTAATCGCCGTAGGGTTGTATTTTATGAACCTACCCGTCCTCTGATCATGCACCTCCCCAAATGCCTGGAGTGCCCGGGCAGGAGAACGGAGCGTGTTGAGTAGCTGTGCTGCGTTCGCTTGGCTCACTACTCACCCTGAGCTTTTTTGCGGGGTGTTGGGTGAGAAGCAGTAATGGCATCTCGGACATCAAGAACTTCGGGTTGCATTGCTTCCTCGCCTCCGGCAAGCTGAATCAACTGCTCCACATAGTTCACTTGGACATTATTCTGATTAGGTTGAGAAGCCACCACACAGGTATACATTAGTTCGGCCCACTTGCGGAGTTCAGCACTTTGCTTTATCTGAATCTCTCCCCTCGCTACAGCAAGGCAAACGGTTGTAGCGAAATCAACGATTCCATGGGTGTTATGCAAATGCGGCGCGGCATTCGAGAGGAAGGAAGCAGGTAGGCTCTGCTCGTTATACTCAGCATCAGCAGCCAACTTCTGAAGCGCCTCAACACTCAGTAGACTTTGATTGTCGTCAGGAGCAGGAACAATCGCTGATTGTCCAGGTTCAACCTGGCTTTTCGTTGGTCCCTTTTCGCCCCTTTTCAGCCCAGAGGAAGGAGTACCTGACGACTCATTAGTCCTCGTTAGTTCCACGGGCGGAACGTCGTCCTCCGCGTCGAGTAAATCGAGCACTTCGTCCAGATCGTCGTTCATAATACTCTCCTCCCCTCCAACTGAAACGTAAATCCCCCATCCCGGTGCTGAATGCGCTCCTTCCGATTGGGGTACATTTTCAGTCCTACCACGTTCCACCACATATTCCCACGGACTCGTTCGAGTTCCCCCTGCCAAATCTCTGGCAATAAGAACTCCGTCTGCTCCTTCTCCGCCATCGTGGCGTACACCGGAGACAGAGTTGGCAGTACGCGGCTGACGGGTCTGGCTCTCTTGCCCAGGCGGAGGAGTGTCTGCACATATGTACTACTAAATATCTCCTTGCGCTCGGCCCTGAACTCCACGTCCTCAGTCAACAGCGCCCGCGCATGGCGCGGAGACCTCACAATAGGCGTCAAATCCGCCCCCAGCGCCCACATCGCAAAGGAACTCGTCTCCATCAGCACCCGAATATAATCCGCCCGCACTTGCTCCCACCCAGGAATAACCTCCTCTATCGCCTCATCCCCCACCCCAATCAGCCACCACATAAACGCACTCGTGTGCAACCTCGGTGCTCTACCCGCAATCCCCTGAAAAAACCTTCTCGTCGCGTGCGGCTTCTTTGCCCGGGTGGCTGAAGAAAACGGCGCTGGCGTCCCCAGCCCATACTGCCCCAGCGTATAAGTAGCCACCTCATACGGACTCGGCGGGTCTTCCAGGTTGAACGCTGCTTTTGCCCGGGGGGTCCAATCCTGATGCGCCACTCCCATCGTCACCCCAAACGCACTGCTCGCGAACAGCGCATTATTCGCAATCGTACTGCGAATCCGGTTCCCCTCGTCCTTCCTCTGCCCGGGGAAGGTACGCGTCCCCAGCACAATCGGTGGGTGCAAACCCAAACCCAAGAGCACATGCGCCAACTTCGTCCTCGGAGGCAACTTCTTCTGCCCCCTCCCTTCCGGCTTCGCGAAAGCCGGAGTCCTCAACAACTCCGTCCACGCATCCGTCCTTCTCGGCTTCTTCTTTCCAGGCATACCGCAGGATAACTTGAATAGTCTCGCGTGAGAGAGAAGTTGTTAGTCACCCCAAAAAATAGTCTCGCGTGAAAGAGGGGGTATAACCGGGAACCGGAACCGGCGGAGCCGGGGATGGGTGCGTAGCGACCGGAGGGAGCGGAGCGCCCAAGAGGGCAGAGCACGAGCGTAGCTCGTGTCGTCCGAGTGAGCTTCGCGGAGCGAAGCGAACGAGCCCTCGACCGTGAGGGAGAGGCCCCCCGGCTTGCCGGATCCACACCCCCGGAGGGGAGCGGACCGCAGGGGAGCGAGGAGCGCGTAGGGGCGTAGCCCCGTACCGCGCGACAGTGGGCACACATAGTGAGCGATAGCGAACGCGTGCCCGAGTAGGGGTGAGTGCGAGCGACCAGCGAGCGCGTTACCCCGGAGCCCCCCGGAGGGGGAGCTACGGCGAAGCCCGAGCGCTTTAGCGTGAGGGCACCGAGCGTAGCGGAAAACAACCTCGCGGAGCGAGCGAACGTAGTGAGCGAGCGGAGCGAGGATAGCCCCCCCTTGCCCCTTGACATCTGCTTGACATTCCCTTGACATTTGCTTGACACAAACAAACCTCAGAATGTTAGTCTGTACTTAGCCAGTGGGATTCTCCCAAGTGGCCAAAACCAAAGGACCAAAAAATGTCAGCTAAAAATGTAGAAAAAACCGCTCGCAAAGTTGCTCCGCTCGTTTCGGGAGAGCTTTCAACCCTAACGCTCGTTAAACCCGTCCGTGGGGCGACTACGACAGAGCGTGATGGTGAAACCGTAGACGTGAATGCGAATAACTGGGAAACCCAACAGGCTGGGCACGTCGTCATTGCGAGCGCTCGGAACGTCTCGCGCAAGTATGACGCGGAGCGCAAGCGCTGGATTTTCAGCGTAGGTGGAGAAGAGCTTGTCTCCCTTCACGCGGTTATCGCGAGCGACCGTGACGTGCGAAAGGTCGAACACGCCATGAGCGATATGGGCCAGATTGGCGCAAAGGAAAAAGCGCGACGCGAGAAAGCACGGAAAGAGCGCGAAGCAAAAGCGAGCATTGACAAGCTTGCTGCGCTCGGGCTTTCCAAGGCCCAAATCCTGGAAATGCTCAATCAGTAATCGCGCAAGCCTTCAAGCCTTCAAGCCTCCAAGCCTTCGGGCTTGGGGGTTTTCTTGCGCCTTGGCCTTCTGGCCGTCCTGACTTTCAATCCCCTTTTCCCTTCCTCACCAAATGATAGCCGGTGACGATATGCCGCTGCATCGCTGCACGTTACCGCTTTTTTTCTTCCACGGAGCTAACAAAATGCCCAAACCTTCCGACTATCCCACGGACCTTTGCCCTATTGACCTAATGTTTCAGGCGCTTCCCGCTATCGCGCGTGCGCGTATCATGTCCGCTCTACTCTCCATTCCCCCGTGCCAAGGACCCGCGTTTTTTCGGAATGAAACGCGCATTGCATACGCAGCACTCATGGCGAAGAATGAGCGGGAGAAAACCAATGTTTGAAATCTTGGAAACCACCTTTCTAATCTGGACCGTTCTCGGGCTTTTCGTTCTCGGGGTTCTGGTTCTCCCCAAACAATAGAACGCTCAGCCCAAACCAAAGCTCCCGGGGAAACTCGGGAGCTTTCGTGTGCGCTGAGATTCTCGCACTACAGAGCATTCCGCTCTACCCACAATCCTCCCTCCGGGATAGCCCGTGGGGATATGCCGCTGCAAAGCAAAGGACCATCCACAATGTTTACGCATAAACACTACTCAGAAATCGCTGCCATCCTCGGATGCGCGAATATCTCGCTTGAGGCCAAACTGGAAATCGGAGCAGAGTTTGTTCCATTCTTCCGTTCGGACAACCCCCGATTCAATCCCGCCCGTTTCGAATCCGCGATTCGTTCGGCTCACCACGAATCGCTGGAGTTTGTCGAACAAGCTCTCGGCGGCTTTTCCCTTTCCGTCTTTCCGGCTTCCCATGCCCAGGAGCATAACTAATGGACTGCTACGCTCAACTCTCTTTCAGAGACTACCTCACAAAAGTAAACGCTGAGAAAGCCGAATGGGAGCGGGCAGCCAAAGAAGGCCGCAACGCTCTTGAGCGGGCTCTCGCAAAGCAAAACGAGGTTCACGCTAAAGTACAAGCACGGCTACAGGAAATGGCGCTCCGCGATGCAAAGCTCCGAGAGCTTATCCAAGCCGTCTATGAGTACGCGGAACGGGGGGAAGTCTTCCCGCTCATCCTCGCTGAAAGACTCCACACTACCATTCAAGGAAATGACCAATGAGATTCTACGCGCACGCCGGAACGAGCATTCTCGGCTCGGAGCCTTGCGGCTCCAACGGGAGATTCCTCTTTGAACTCAAGACCACCGCCGGAGCAATCCGGCGGTGCCGTCGTGTTTTTGGGGATGAGCCTTTTCGGCTCTATTCCTTTTCATCATTCTGCGACGACTCGACTTTCCGGCTCCTCTTTGCCCAGGATTAGAAAGCGCTCCGCTTCCAATCCATTCTCCCTTCCCCCGAACAAAGGACCAGCCAAGTGTTCATCCCGGCTTTTATCTGTTTCTCCCTTCTACTTCTCCCCATCACATCCCTCTCGGGATAGCCCGAGCGCGTATGCCGCTGCTCGAAAGGAACGCTTCAAATGCAACTAACCGCAAAGGAATACTCCCTGATTCTTCAGGCGCTCGCCTTCTTTGGCGGGCAACTCCTGGAAATGAGCGGACCGGAATCGGAGCGCTATCTTCGAACGTTGGAGCAAATAGATTCGCTCCTGGAAAAGCTCAAGACTATTGAAATCATTGCAGAATGACAACGACACAAGCGCTTCCCTCTTTCTCGGGGGGAGCGTTTGGGCCGCTGGCAATCTCGCTTAGTGGAAAAGCAAAGGACCATACAAAATGTCACGAATGACTGAAACGATTGAGGCCGTGCGAACGGCCATTGACGCTAACCTTGTCCCGATTCTTTGGGGCGCGGACGGTGAAGGGAAAACTTCCTTCATCCGTTCCGAGATTGCCCGACGGAAGTGGGGCGGCTGGATTGTGAATGGTTCGAACATGGACCCAACTGACATCGGCGGCGCGATTAGCGTTGACGATTCCGGCGTAGCTTCCCGCGTTCCCGTTCACCGGGCAATCCGCGAAGCCCTGGAGTATTCAGCCCGAGGGGAACACTACCTAATCTTTATTGACGAGGTAACTTGTTCTCCCGGCGCTGTTCTGGCAACGCTGCTAACGCTGCTTTCCGAGCATATCGCTGGGGACGTGGAACTGGACCCGAATCTGGTTCGCTTTGTTATCGCGGCGAATCCGCCCGATATCGCCGTGAACGCTACAGACTTGGCTCCGCCTGTTTGCACGCGAATGGTTCACTTTGACTGGCAACTGGATTTTGACTTCTGGTGTGACGGCATGGTTTCGGGGCGTTGGGCTCCAGCCGAACAAGCCGCGCTTTGTGTCGGATTCTTGCGCCGTCAAGGTGAGACAAGCTCGGATACAATCTCGGCTAACTCTACAGGAGGCGCGTTCCGCGTAGCTCCCACACGAGAGTATCTAAACAAGCCGCGTCCGACTCCGCGCTCCTGGACAAACCTTGCGAAAGCGTTGTCTGCTGCTCAGGGGAACGGCGCTTCTCGCCATGCAATCCGCTTGATTGCGGAGGGAACGATTGGTCAGCGAATCGGCTCGGAGTTTATGGGCTACTACACTTTGCGCGAGCATATCCCGGAGCCCTCCGAGATTCTGGCGAATCCCTCGGACACCGAGATTCCCGTCCGCTCGGACATTGCGTTCATGTTCTACCAGTCAATCGCGGCCTATGTTTCAGGCACCAAAAAGATGAACGATTGGAAGGCGGCGTGGGTTGTCATTGGACGTTCCGATGGAACGCCCCACAAAGACAAGGCAATGATTGCAGCCCAAACCCTGGCGAAACTCATGCAGACTCCCGAGGGGAAACACTTGCGGAAGCATATTCCCTCTGAAGCTCGAATCTTTGGCGAAATGTTCAAGGACCTTGGGCTCTTGAAGAAAGACCAGTGAAAGGGGGGCGGACTATGTCTGATTATGACTACTGGAAAACAATGTCTCCCTGGGATGAGCATGATTCCCTACGTTCAAACCGCGAATATTGGCACACTGAACATTTCTTTGTGACGTGTGGGGATTGCGGCGAGAACTTTAACGAGGAAGACATTGAAGACGGGCTTTGCCCGGAATGCTTTGCGGAAACTGAGCAAGACCCGTTGGTCGAACTCGTGGAAGAGTCCTGTGCGGAGCATGGCGTTTGAGCGTAGACGCAACGCAGTCCCTTTGCCCGGGATGATTAGGGTTTAGGGGCCGCGTTTAGCCTGTACTCAAACAGGATTTACCTACAAAGGACCAAAGAAAATGTATGAAGAAAGATACCAGGAACGGCATTTGTGCCGAGTAGAGCGGGCCTCAAAAGCAGCCCGAAAGAACAGAACACAATCCCCCGTGATAGCTCGCGTGAACTGTATGTCTTCGCGCCATACCGTGTCGGTTTTGAACGGGCGATTGATTCTCCACAATCATAAGCCGGAAGACGCGGGAGAGATTGAAGTCTTGCGGCTTCTGGACCCAAACCTCCGGTGCCGTTGCTTTGAGATTCGTCTTTGGTGGCAATGGTATCTGAGCCAGGATTCCTATCGGAGCTACTGGGATTTGAGCGATGAGCATCCCTGGCTTTCCGAGGTTTTCGAAAACCGGTCTTCTCGGGAACTGACTCCCGGCCTAATGCTTTCAATGCTCCCGAAAGACTTGCGGCCTGCGGTGAAAGAAGCTCGGAAGATTCAAATCTCCCGGCGAAACCGCGACCGCATTTTCATTGTCGGCCCGGGAGAGAAAGACGTACCGTCCTGGGCTCTCAAAGGCGGCTTTGTCACGAGGAGCCGCCGGAAGATTGGCGACCGGTACGACCAGTGGAGTCGTTCTCGGGAAATCCGAAAGTTTACGGCGAAGAAAATGCTCCGAACTCTCGGTGCGCCGAAGGACTCTCGGGCTTATTCCTACTTTGACGGGCCGCGTGAAGCTATGACGTGGCTGAAAGGAATCGCCAAAACAGAATACGCGGAAGTCCTGGCTCGCCACAATCTTATTCCCATTGAAGTCCCATGCCGATCTTCATGGCCGCCGGGGATTGACTATCCGCCAGCCGTCAAAGCGTTCCAGTACAATGCGAGCAACGGTTCTATCGCTACCATCTGGTGCTGCTTGACCCGAAATGCTTTCGGGGAACTCCAGTATCATGCTCGGCCTTTCTAAACCTCAACCCCTAACAAACTAAAGGACCACGAAAATGACCCAGTTTGCACCTAAAGAAATCCTCTCTGTGTTGGCAGAAGAGGACCCGAAAATCATGGAGAAAGCGCTCGTTCGAATCGCTACGGTTCGAGTCGGCGCTGTCCGTGAATATCCCATGCTCGGACGCGGCCTCTACGCTATGACTCCGATCCCTGTTTGGGGATTGCGCTTCAAGTCTGGAGCCTCTTGGGCAATGGATAAATACGCGCGAATCTACTTTGACCCCGAGGTAGTCGCGGGAGATGACCCGGAAGTCTTAGAGTCGATTGAATCCTCAATCGCTTCTTTCATCCATGAAACTTGGCACTGGTTACGCCGACACCCCGAACGGTTAGCTGCGCTCCCTTTCGGCCCAAGGGGGGAAGCCCCGAATCCCGTCCGCGCGAATCTCGCGACGGACGCGGAAATCAACGGCCAGGATAAATACCTCCGGGCACACTTACCCGAGGATTGCGTCTGGCCCGAGAAACTTGTAGACCGTAGGACTGGTGCTTGTTTCCCTCGAAACACTGCCGAGACTTTCGAGTATTTCTACAAGTGGATGGAATGGCCCGAGGAAGATTCGGGTGAGGGCGGTGAGCCTTGCGAGGATGGCGAACCCGGACAAGGGCCCGGAGGGGATAGCCCGGGAGAAGGGAAGGGAAACGGCGAAAGCAATAGGCGCGGGGAACGGAACAAGCGCGTAGCGGAAGAAAACCCGCTGGGCGGCGATTTGCCCGGGACGACAAAGGGCAAGCGCGATTGGGAACTTCCTCCTCCGACGGAAGATGGCGAGATTCCCGGCGTTCGCGCTGGGGATGACGATTCCATCCGAAAGGCTACGGCCCGAGAGATTCAGGAATCGGCTCGCATTCGTGGAACCGTTCCCGGACACTGGGAATCCTGGGCTGGGGCTGAAGTTTCGCCACCTAAGATTCCATGGCAGTCCAAGCTTCAGCAGTTCATCCGCGAATCTCGGGACCGCGCTTTGGGCGCGTCGAACTACACTTACTCTAAGCGCTCGCGACGACAGTCGAGCGTCTCGGGGAATGTGATTCTTCCCGCCGTCTTTCGGCCCAGGGTGGATGTAGCCGTTGTGATTGATACGTCCGGCTCAATGTCGGACGAAGATTTGGCGGCTTGCTGCTCTGAATGCTCCGGGATTCTACGCGCGGTTGGTGCTTCCGCAATGGTCGTTACTGGGGACACCCAGGTTGGTTTCGCGGAAAAGGTAACGAGCGTTGGAAACGTCTCGCTCGTTGGGCGCGGGGGAACAAACATGGTTCCCCTGATTCAACGGGCCTTGGAATCGCGGCCCCAGTGTATCGTTGTACTGACTGACGGTTACACGCCGTGGCCCCGAGAGGGAGATATCCGCGTTCCAGTCGTAGCTTGTCTGATTGGAAAACATTGTGGGGAGCACAGTATTCCCCGCTGGATTCATCCTATCGTTGTAGAGGATTGATTCTTGATTCTCCCTGCTACCTATCCGTCTTTCCTTTGGGGCGGGTAGGTAGTCTGGTGCAATCAAGCATCATTCACCTTTAGTAAAGGACCAACAAAATGTCAGTAGAAAAGAAAATCAAATACAACGGAATCACAGTGTTCTGGAGTTTGACCGACGGAACAAACATTGAAGTCTTGCGCGATGGATTCGAGGAAATCGGCTGGCTTCACCTTCTGCCCGAGGTGCAGGAGGATTCCCAAGCGTTGCGCCGGGCTTTGGCGCATCACTTTCCCGGCAAGCGAACTCTGATTCGTCCGCTCAAAGGAATCGTCGGCTACGCCGTTGTCAATGAAGACGCGTCCGGTGATGAAATGGAATACGACGAAGAAGTCCGAATGGGCTTGGTAGATGGAAAACTGTTCTCCAATCCTATGGACCATCCATTGAGGGAAGCCGTCTCGGATACCTACCGCTTTGAAAAGAAGTTGGTAACTGCGGCGAAACTCGGAGGCGTTCTCGTGCGGGCGGCCCGGGAGCTAAACGGTATTCCCCTACGGCCCAGGGGAGGATTCTATTGGATTCCAGATTCAAGCGCCGAGAAGTGGGAGCAGATTGTAGACGTTGTTGAACGGGCGCGTTCTGGGAACGTGACGTGGAAGATGAAAACGACGACGGATGAAAACACGGTTGAAGCCGTGTGCGATTCCCTCGTGATTCAAGTCGAAAACCAACTGGCAAAGCTGGAGTCTGACTTGGAGGAGGGGGAACTCGGGAAGCGGGCCCTGAAGACACGGGAGAAAGACGCACAAGAACTGGATTCTCTCGTTGCGAACTACGAAGAGATTCTCGGGAAGACGCTGGAAGGATTGCGGAGTCGAGCGTCGGAAGTGGAGAGCGCGGCTTGTGTCGCTTTGCTTGAAGCAATGGCCGGATAGAAAACCGTGGGGACAATAGGAACGCTGCTCTTTATGCTGCTCTTTCTTTCCCTACTTTCCGCGATTTGCTGAGCCTAAAAGAAGCCTCCTCCCGGGCCGTCGGGGGGAGGCACCTTTTATTTGCCCTGCGCCTGGGGCACTGAATCACCCCACCCCCCAGCCCTGCTGGGGGGCGAGTGATAGCCCTGTCGGGGAGTGCCGCTGCGCCGCTGCGTCAAGCGTGTACTCTGAACATATGTTCAGGTGTCACTTGTGTACTCCCGAGTACTTGAGTGACGCCAAAAATAGGGGGTTGCGATGACATATATCCGGGTTATACTGACATGATTGAAGAGGTTCAACCCCCCCATTTCACCCCGCTGGTCTGTCAACCAACGTTATTTGTTGTTAGAAGTACCTGAAATCACTATGTGACTAACTATCAACTAACTTTTTTTCTTCCCCAAACCATTAAGGAGGAGTCAACCATGAGCAATCAACAGTTAGATTGATTCAAACCGTCCCCTAAGTTTCAGACACCCCAAGCCCTCTTGTTATAAGTTATTAGACAAACCCCCAACACACCCCCCAACACACCCTCCAACTGGAGCCCAGCATGAATCAAGAACACACCCCACTCGAAACCATTGAGGACGCAACGAAAAGGGACTTCGAGCGCATCCAACAAGGAGCCCTCCAAGCCGAGCAGGAAGCCACCGAAGGCACTTCCCTCAAACGGAAGATGGCTCACCTCTCTGAGGAACTTGCCCGGCAAGTAGGATGCTCTCGCCTGGAAGCCGCGACCCGAGCCCTACAACTCGCTGTCGATGGCGTCTGGCACTGGCCCCTCTTGATGGGAGACCTCGCTGACCGCAACACTGCCCGGGAGATTGGAGCAGAAGAGTACCCCAAGCCCGCCGCTGTGCTCGCTGTAGCTTGGGACCTCGGTGACTATGGCTTCACACTTGATGACCTCATCGGCGCTGTCGGCCCGGAGATGGTAGTGCGCCCGAAAGCCTACAAGAACCAACTTTCTCGGTTGCTGAGGCACCACGGCTTTATCCGCAGGCAAGTACGGCGCGAAGGTGACAGACCTTTGGCTTGGTTTCACCCAAAGCGTTGTGGCATCATCGACTAATCTACCCTAAAGGAAACCCCGCACCCCCCGAGGATTGGGTGGGGATGCGGGGTATCGGAGTCAATCGTGAATGAACCTACTTGGCTCCCTTGGAACATGTCCCTGTTCCGAGGTGGCTTCACTACTGTACAACCGTGCAGTATTATTGTCAAGCAACTAACACAACTGGAGACGTTCTTCCTCTCTCCGCCCTGGAGACGCCAGGACTTTCCGAAGAAGAAGCTCCCGTGCTGGTCGCCTGCTCTATATCCCCCCTCTGGGCAAGAGGCGCGGAGAGCAAACAAGAACGTCAAACAACTCTCTGCTCTCGTCTTTGATTATGACCACCCCCGCTGGACTATCGAGCATATGTTCGAGCACCTCAAATCCGAGGTGGGTCTTGCTTTTGCTCTCTACACAACATGGTCCCACGAGGACGACGCCCCGCGCTATCGGGTTGTCTTGTTCCCCTCTCGGCCCGTGGAGCGAGAAGAGTTTGCAGAAGTCCGAGCCCGTGCTCTGGACCTAATCGGCTATGCGGAAGGCGTTGACACTGGGTGCTCAGACTTAGCCCGCCACTATGCAATCCCGATTCGTCGCACAGGTGCTTCCTTTCAGGGTTATCTCAATGTATCCTTTCCTTCTTTGTGTGTGGATTCATTGATGGCAGAAACAAAAGAGACTTCAGGTGAAGTGGGTGCGGGCACGGGTGATGGGACTTCTGGTGGGATGCTCCTCACTGCCTCCACTGTGTTGACCGTTTCCGAGGATGGAGAGGACATTGTCTCCGTCGGGGAACTCGTTACCCTGGGCAAGGGGAAGCACAAGTGCGCTTGTCCCTTCCAAGAGGACGCATCCTTTGGAAGCGCTTTCCTGCGCGTGATGAACGATGGTCGCGCTTTCCTCATGTGTACGAGTGAACGACACGACCACGACAAGTCCCAGTTTTGGCTCCGAGGAGGAGACGGCAAGAAGGTTGGGAAGAAAGGTTCAGGTAAGGGAGCCGCGCATTCTGTCCGCAAACGCAAGGAACTCCTGGAAGAAGTACCCGATAGGCTCCGCTCCTACGTTGACGCGAACATTGTGTTCAATGCCCCCCAGAATGTTTTCTACCGCCGGGACCAAGGTGCGTGGCAAGTAGGTTCTCCGCTCCGAAAGGATGGAATCCAGAATCACCTCATCGGCAAACTCTCCGACGGACTCGACGGGCGACACGCTAACGCTCTGATTGACCACGTTCTCTCACGCCAAGTCTACGGGTTCTCCTGTGACTCTTCTCGTGGCCCAATCGTCTATGACGAAGGCGCAGGCCCTCGATTGAACTTGTATGCCAAGCCTGACATCCAGCCCTTGAAGGGAGAGTACGACCGTATCGAACAGATGATGGATGTCCTATGCGGTAACGACGAAGACGCAGTGAAGTGGCTCAAGCATTGGTGCGCCTCTCTTGTTCAGCATCCCGAACGCCGCTCGATGGTAGCCGTCCTTTCCATGTCCCCCCAACAGGGAATCGGGAAGTCCATGTTCGGTCGGATGCTCGGGAGCATCATCGGCGAAAGAAACAGCGCGGTTGTCTCAAACCGTTCTCTCCGAGACTCCTTCAATGCTTCTTTTGTCACCCGACTCTTGGTCCTCGCTGACGAGATAGCTGTGTCTGGCACCCGGGACGGCGATGCTGTCATCCCGGCCTTGAAGTCCTACATCACTGACGACCGCATTCCCTGCCGGGCTCCTTACGCAGCCCGGACGGAAGTAGACAACAGGATGTCCTGGTGGCTCACTTCTAATGACCGACGCCCACTATTGCTGGAGAAGAACGACCGCCGCTTCACGGTTCTCATGCCCGGGAGTTGCGACTGGGATTACCGACGCATGTTGGCTGGGTGCTTCAACCCCAAGACCGGACGCTACTCTCGTTCCTTTGCCCTGGAAGTCCGCGCATTCGCTGCGGAACTACATGCCCTGGAAGTAGACTACCGTTTGATTTCCAAGCCATACGCTGCTCCGGCTCGAAGACTGCTGCAAGAAGCATCCCGAGGGAGCGTAGACCACTTCACAGATTTGGTGGAAGAGGTTGGCGTTGCCGCTGCGCTGTCTGATTATCCCCCTGGCCCCGACTACATGGGACTCAAGGGAGGAGACGTTGCGATGGGACGCGGCATTATTCCATGTGAACTCTTGTACGGCGCGTACCGTACATGGTGCGAACGGAACGGTCGCCGAGACATCAAGGCCGAGGCCGCTTTGCGGCTCGGGTTCCTTGCCCAGAGTGGTGTAGCCGTTCAGTGGGTACAGTCTGGGGGCCGACGCTTCCAGTCTTACACTGGAATGCGAGTAAAAAGAGAAGAAGAGAAAATCGTTCAGATGCCCGGAGTGGCTGACGGAGCACAAGGCGCAGCCGAATAAAACTAAAGGACCAAGACAATGCCCAACAAAACATTTGTATTCACTGGGAGTGTTCCTCCCGGTGCCGAAGACATCCCTGGTATCTGGCAGAACAAAAGCGGGCGGGGATTCCGAGTACCACTGAACGCCCATTCAGTTATTGGTTGGGGTTCTCCTGTCGCTGGAGTGTGCGGAGACGGCACGATTGCCGCTGCGCTTTCGGGTGAACTACTGCGGGGAGACCTGCGTGGTTTCGCAAAGGACCACCAGAAAAGGTTGCTCCGCAAAGCCCTCGCTGTGCCCGGGGGGCACGTCTGGGCCCCGCCTGGAGCAGGCAAGACTCTCGTGGGTTTGGTCTACGCGTGTGCTGTAGCGGGTACGGGACCAAAGCTCATCGTCACCAAGGCTGCGGCCCGGGGGACTTGGGCAGAACAATGCGAGCGATACACGACCCTGAAACCTAAGCTACTGCTGGGCCAAACACCCCCGCGTGGTGGAATAGAACTCCGGGAAGACACTCTCTACATCACCGCATGGGAAACCATCAAGTATTGGCGTGAAGCGCTCGTGGCGTTTCGGCCCGAGGTGATTGTGTGGGATGAGATTCACTGGCTCCGTCGCCCCAAGCATACGAAAGCTACGGTGTTGGAGGACGGGAGCATTCGCTACGAGGGCCTCGGGAACTCCTTGGATTCTGCCCGGCAGATTGCCGAGGTTGCCGCCCGAAAGCTCGGCCTCACAGCCACTCCCATCCCGGGCAGAGTGCGCGACCTGTGGACTCAACTCGATTTGGTCGAGCCCTGGCAGTGGGGTTCCTTCTTCCAGTTTGGGATGAGGTATTGTCTGGAGCCCAAAGCTCCCGTACTCATGGCCGATGGCACCTACCGCGCAATAGCTGACATTCAAGTTGGTGATGAAGTCATGGGATGGGGTCGGGACCACGGGAAAAAGAACCGTGCAGTCCATCCTACAAAGGTTCTGGAAACCTTTCGGGTTGAAGGCCCTCGTGTTCGTGTCCACCTGGAATCCGGCAAAACAGTTGTATGCTCCCCCGATCACCAATGGTGGGTGAACTACCATCCCCATTCTAAGCGACCCTACATGCCTCTGTTCACAGAAATGCACCGGCAGAAGTGGCGCAGGCCGATCAAGCACATCATCCCTTTGGGCTACGACGCTGCCCGTCTACCCGAACCTGAGGAGGGCGAGCAGTACATGCGGGGTTATCTCCGAGGGCTCGTCGACGGCGATGGCCACGTCCGAGCCTCGGAATCGAGCCGAGGACTGAGGAGAAGCGTCACAGCCCACGCCAAAGAACTTCCCCACCTGGAAAGAGCACATGGCTACGCCCAAGCCCTGTCTTGGGCTCCACGCCCTATCGTGCAGCAGAAAGATGGCATATACCGTCTGGGCTTCTACACGAAAGCCGCCTATGAGGATATCGTCCTTCCTCGGGAATCCGAGAAGGAGTTTTGCCGAGGGTGGCTCGCGGGCATCTACGACGCCGAGGGCTCGCAGAATGTCATCGCACAGCATAGGCGAGTCAACCCTAAGATTTGGCAGTTTATTCAGACTGCTCTTGAAGTGTGGGGATTCACCTACACCGCAAGTGAAAAGGCTATTTACATCCGAGGGGGTACTTGGGAAAGGCTTCGATTCTTCGGGACAGTACGGCCAGCATTGATTCGGAAGATTGACTCTTCCCCCCGACGTGCCCACATCGGTGCTCCCGGCTATGACAAGATTGTCCGCATCGAACCGATGGGCCCGGGAGAACTTGCGTGCATCAAAACCGAAACCGGCAACTTCATCACAGACGGGCTCGGAAGTCACAACTGCGCTGGGCAACACAATGGCTACGGCTACGAGTACAACGGGTTGAGTAATGCCCACGAACTCCGTGACCGCCTGGGCTTTGTGAAGTGCCGAGTGAAGCGGGAAGAGGTGAACAAGCACTTGCCCAAGAAACGCAGGGAAGTCGTGCGCCTGTCTTTGGCAGAACAGAACAAACCCTCCGCGATGAAGCGTGACCTTGCCCGGGCAGCGAAAGCGGCGAGCGGCGGCGACGAATCAGCCCGGGAGAGCTACTTCGAAACGCTGCTCATGGAGGCTGCGTCCCGGAAGCACAAGTACGTCGAGGACAGAGTTATTACCGCGCTCAAGTCAGGCCAGAAGGTAGTAGTTTTTACTGGCCGTAGGATTGATTGCGAGCGGCTTGCGGCCCGATTGAACAAAGCCGTCACTGCTTCAGCCATCGACGCCGAAATGTGGTGGGCACACGGGGGCACTGACCCGAGTGACCGAGACACCATCCGCAATGAGTACATGGCCCGGGAGGGCGCGGCCCTACTGGTTGGAACGGGCGATGCTTGGGGTGAAAGCGTAGATTTGCAAGACACAGACCTCGCACTAATCTCCATGCTCCCTTGGACTCCTGATAAAGTCATCCAATGGGAGGGGAGGTTTTCCCGCCTCGGGCAGAAGAGACCCGTCCTGGTGTCCTATGTGATAGCTCGGCAGACTGCTGACGAGCATGTCGCTGACTTGTTGTTGGACAAGCTCCCCCACGTCGGAGAAATCGCTGAGGACGCTGCGGCGAACGAAATCGAGGGTGCGCTCGGAGGAGTTGACGAATCTGAAGGCGCAAGCCTTCGCTTGCTTGAGCGTATTGCTCAAATATCACTGCCCGGAAATGGGTGAAGGAGAATCAAATGATTGAGATTGAACAGAACGCGTACCGAGACTTGGATAGAGCCCTCCGGGCTGCTATCGCCCAGCTTGCCCAGGATAAGGCAAAGGACCCAGACATCGCCTTTTCGATTGTCCAGCAGTTCTACAGCACACTCGCCGGGCTACAGAAGATGGGACTCTATGACTCCCGCGAGGAAGAGAAAGCTAAGGCCGCTGCTGCTGCGCCCGCAAAGCCCAAGAAGAAAGTCGTTGGAAAGCGCCCCCCAGTGAAGCGTTCCTCCCGAAAGAAGGCATAGAACATAGGTGTGATGGTCATGGGGGTGCTTGACATCCTCTTGACAATCAAGTGGTACCCAGGTGGGTATCACATGTTATACTCAAGGTGTAGTAGGTAAGGTGGTATCAATGACTCCCAAGTTGCTTGATGCGGGACGCTCTGAGCGTGGTTGGCATCGCATTCAAAATGCTATTCGCTGCCCACGCTTGTTTGCGTGGAAAGAAATCGAAGGACTCAAGTTCCCTATTTCTTCTCCGCTCGTAAACGGCTCGCTCCTGCACATCGGCTTGGCTCATCACTACCAACGAATCAAGGAGAAGCAGACCGGTGGGAACCCAGACGACTGGCTTCGGCCCGAGGAGGCGATTGAAGCTCTCGCGCTGAAGAACGCAGAAGAATCCACACTTTGGTTGGCAGCCGTTCCTCAAATCGTTGATGCCTACTACGCCTATGTAAACAACTGGTTGGGTGAAAACTGGAGGGTCTTGGAGGTAGAAGAAGAGTTGCGTGCTCATCTGGGGAAGGAGAAGCACCTATATACGCAGCGAGCGGACTTGATTGTGGCTGACCACAACGACCGCGTGTGGATTGTAGACCACAAAAGCGCGTATCGACTCAACTCCAAGACCCTCCGCCAACACATCCTCGATGGGCAGTTCATCGGATACCAACTGTTCGGAAAAGCCAAGTACAAAGAACACTTCGCTGGAGTTCTCGTAAACCGAGTGAAGCTCTCTACTCCCTATGACTTTGACCGCCGGGCTCTGGAGCCTGCGCCGCAAGCACTGCGGCATTTCGTTAGCGTCATTGAAGAGGGCGAACGGCGGATTGCCCGGTGGGAAGGAAAGCCCACGGAAGAGTGGCCAATGGCTCTGAACAACCAAACCTGCTTCGGGAAGTACGGAGCGTGTGACGCTTACGACTTGTGCCGCTTTGGGAGTGAGCCATGACTGTCGAGGAGGAGTTCAGGACGATTCTTTTCTATCTTCTCGAAGAGGGCCGCGAAAAAGAAACCGTGGTTGAGTTTGTTGGAGAAGACAACTCAATGAGTTTCTTCCAGCATTATCTGATGCCCGACATCGACGAAACCTTTGGGGTTGAGACCCCTGACCTGAATGCCGCTACGGCAAGCGTGCCGCGTTGTACTCACGAGTTCCTCTTGGTGGGATATCGAGTGGCTTCAGACGCTTGGTTCAACAAGCCGATGGCCGGGACGCACTTCAGTAACAACCCTATCGAGGGGAGAGTCGTTATTACTCTCCGCTGCCCGCACGGGCACATCTTCGTGAGAAGAGAGAGTCTCGTTCAACTGCGGGAGCTTATTGCATACCCCCCCCTCCGGGAGCAGGCGCTCGCAAGTCTTATCCAAGAGATTCTTTTGGATTCCCCACCCCTTTCAACTGAGCCGGAAGCACTAATCGCGTGGAACAGCCTACGTGTGATGAGTGGTAAGAAGCCCGTGGAGTTTGTGGGATGAGTATGCGAGATATCCAGAAGAGACACGACGAGTGCTACCAGGGGCGATACCCGGAGGGCGCAAATGCCCGGATGGGAAGAGACATCACTGCGCTCTTGAAGGAAGTGGCGAAGCTGAAAGACAAGCTCAACGCAATCCAAGACTTGGCGGCGAAGAAATGAGTTTCCCTACTCTGGGCAGTCCTCCGCACTACGCGTACTTTCGGACCCCCGACGGGTGGGTAGGTACGACCGTAATGATGGAGGAAAAAGGGGGGGAAGAACGGTACACGTTGACTCCCCACCCCCACCAAGATGGGCCTTTCGGCGACTTACCTCAGTACAAGACCTTTTCGATTTATGACTTAGAACCCGTGGAATGGAAACTTAGTGGGCTTGTTGGCATCCCAGGCAAATGGGTGCGAGCTTCGCTCCGAGAACTATGATACGGTACTCAAACCTGTGTGTGTTTAGGAGAAAATCATGGCAACGAACAATGGAGCTAATGGCTCCAATGGCCGCAGTAGTGGGTCAAATGGGGGCGTATTCATCTGCCTCTACGGACCGAGCAAAGCCGGAAAGACCGTCGCGTCCGCAGCAGCCGGAGCAACAGGAGTCTTTATCGGAGACCCCGCCGGGCTCATGTCCGCTTCACGGTTCCTCGGAATCGAGAAGCTGAACATTCTTCCGGCCCGAACGGTGCCCGAAGCGATTACTCAGATTGAGAAAGCAGTAAACAAAGGGGGAGTTCCCTCCATTGTTATTGACGACTTCTCACTTATCGTGGAGACCACAATCAATGAGTACGAAAGCACGAAGGGACGCTCCAGCATGTGGTCGGCGCTTACGAGGGACGTGTTGGCAGCCCGGGATGCGGCCCGTGCCGCAACGGCCCAAGGTTCAATCGTCATCTTCAACTGCCACGAACAACCCCCCCGTACCTCCAGCGGAAAGTTCATTCGTGGTGGACCGGCGCTCCCCGGCCAACTGCCGGAAAAGTTCAGCGGTATGGTGGACGTAATCGGACGCGCGATGTTCGAGGCTTCCGCTGCACCGTGGAAGTACCAACTCTGTTTTGAGCCCCTCCCCGACTATGTTTCTGGGGACCGCCTCTCAGTCTTCCCGGGCAAGGCCCCGATGAATATCGCAGAGGGTCTTCGAGCCGCAGGGTATGTTGTCCCTTATCCCAAGGGCCTTGAATGGATTGACAAGGTTGCCCAGGGAGTCAGCGAGAAAATCCTTGAAGCTGGAATCGAGAACTGGCCCGAGGTAATCCAAGCCGCTTCCCAGAAACTCATTGGAAAGAGGAAACTGCCTCACATTCGATGGGCTCTCCAAGACGGTCTCCACCGAGCAACGATTGCTCACTACCAAGAAGTGGATGTCCTCCGAGCCTTTACTTCTGCTGAAGAAGAGGATGCGCTCTTTGCTTAGTCTCAACTTTACCGGGCTGGGGTCGGGAGTCCCCCCGCAGGACTTTGTTGGTCCTTTGTTCCTGTATGGGTCGCGGAGGCCCCAGCCCAACTTTTCCCACTCGCGTGTGTGTTGTGGGTTTCACCCCCAGACTTAGACTTAGGAGTCAAAAATGTCTGTAACCATTGAACTCGACTTTACCGGTCACACCCCTGCTGGGGCGGGACTCGGCTACCTTGACACCGGCCTCCACACGGCCCAGATTGTGGAGTTTCGTCACTACGAAGAATCCAACCGTCTGTATTGCTACATGCTGACGAACGGAATCCGTCACCGGGACAGCTTCTCGTTGTCTGAAAAGGCAATGCCTTTCCTGATGGGCTTCCTGGTTTCTGCCGGAGTGCCCGAGACAAAGTTGAGTGGGAAAATCAAGTTCCCATTCGACAAGCTGAACGGCAAGACTGTTCACTTCAACTACACCGCTCCCCAACTGGGTGCGAATGGCCAGCCCGTCGAAGGTAGCTACCCTGACTACCGTTATGTCAACGAGCAATACTACACCCAAATGAAGAAGGCGCTTTCTTCTTCCGCCCCCACCGACTTCAAGGTGGAGGAGACCCCCGCCACTGCCAACGGAAGCAACGGAACCCCAATCGTTGCTGCTAAGGAAGAAGCGGGAGGAGATGAGTTTGAGTTCTTGATGAGCTAAGACTCTTGGTCTGTGCCCCCGTCTCTTGTCCGGGGGTCGAAAACGGCAGAGCAGGGAGGCATGTCTGTGACCAAATAGATGCCTCACTCTTATGGAGTCGTGCTTTTTCACTTTGATGAGGTGTTTCAGCAGAAGCGACTCCACCCTCTCTTCGGGGGCGGGGAACACTAATCAATAAAGCGTCCACCTAATGGTGGTGCGGTGTACCAGGCCCCGCCCCCTTTTTGGCCCAACCAATGTACTGTAAAACATGTGATAACTGCCCGCTCAAAGCGGGTCAGACCGGCGAGCCGGTGCTGGCGGAAACGCACAGTGAGGACCGAGTGATTCTCTTGGGAGAAGCACCCGGGATGCACGAGACCGTTGAAGGCCGCCCCTTCGTTGGCCCGTCGGGGCTTGAGCTTCAGCGTGCGTTGAACGCAATCGACGTGCGCCGCGATGAGTGTCACATCACGAATGCGGTCCGGTGCCGACCGCCCAAGAACGACTTGGACGCCGTAAACATCCGTGTCTCGCGGACTAACCGCCGACGCGAGAAGAAGGCCCGGGAGGAGAAGACGGAAGCGCGTCTGCTCAAACGTCCGGCTGATGCATGTAAAAGCCTCCTGTACGAGGAGCTAAAAGCAACTGGAATCACGAACATCATCTGCCTGGGCAAGACGGCGGCGAAAGCCATCCGTGGTGGCGATGTCTCTATTATGAATATCCGAGGGGGATGCGAGGATGTCGTCGCTCCCTGGGACCCGGAAGTCGTCTTGAAAGTAGGGTACACCATGCACCCCGCGTTTGTGATTCGCCAGCAGGCATACCGAGAAGTGTTCAGACACGACTTGGCGAAAGCCTTCAAATATTTCGCGGGGAATCTGGACTGGAAAGAGCCGAAAATAACTCGGTCCCGAGACCCCAAAGAAATCAGCGCCATCTTGGCTCATCTTGCCCGGGTGGGGAAACCCATTGCTTACGACCTGGAGACTGATGGGATTGACCCCATGACAGCGAAGGTCCGATGCGTTGGAATCGGTAACGCAGATGAGGCGCTGGTTGTCGAAATCAGAAGTATCGACGGGACGCCTTTTCTTAGCCCGGAGAGGGAGGAGGAGGTCAAAGATATTCTCCGTGACTTTGCCTCAACTCCCGGCACCCCCCTCATAGGCCACAACGCTGGTCAGTATGACCGTTTGGCCATGGAACAGTGGTTGCGGGCTCGTCCAGTTTTGGCCGCAGACACTATTCTTCTCCATCTTCTCGCTGACAATGAGCTTCCCCACAATCTTGGATTTGTCGGGTCGTTTTACACAGATAACCCGGAAGCGTGGAAGGCAGACCACACCGCCGTCCAAGCAAAGACCGACGAAGAGTTACACATTTATTGTGGGAAGGATGTTTGCGTTACGGCCCGGATTGCAAAGCCGCTTATGCGAGACGTAAAGCGGCGCTCCCAACAGCACCTCTTGTCCAGGGAGCACACGCTCCAGTCACTCGGTACTTATATGCAATCTGTAGGCATGGAGGTAGACCAGGAACGCGCTGCTGAACACATGTTCACCTTGGACACGGAAGCAAAGAAACAGCTTGCTGTATGTAAAAGTGTTGCCGGACAGAAGTTCAATCCCCAAAGCACACGCCAAATGGCGAAGCTCCTGTTCGATGATTGGGGGCTCGCTCCTCATCACTACTCGGAGAAGACCGGGGACCCAAGTACAGATGACGAGACTCTCCGCACGATGATTGTTCACTATGGGCTGAGTAAAGAACGGGAAGTGTTCTTGCGTTCCGTTCGGTCGTACCGAAAGGTAACAAAACTCCTGGGCACCTACGTCCGACCTTTGATTGAAAAAGGAATCAAGCGGGTCCACCCCTGCTACAACAGGCTCCCCGCAACAGGCCGATATTCTTCAAGTAATCCAAATATGCAGAATATCCCTAAGTCCCTCCGAGACATCTTCATTGCCCGGGAAGGATATGTCCTCGTCGGAGCAGACATGGACCAGTTGGAGTTACGCCTGATTGCCGAGGAGGCGAACGCGCAGCATTCCCTCCGAATCATCAATGAGGGACTCGACCCCCACAATGAGACAATGGAAGTCATCTATGGGAAGGAGGTTTGGTCTTTGCCCGGGGCACCCGAGGAGCGCAGGAAGAAGGGAAAAGGTACATTCAAGAGCACTCGGGACATTACTAAGAACTGCCGCTATGCTTGGCAATACGCAGCTTCGACCAAGAGAATCCACGAGCAGGTTGTCTCTGTGGAGGACGACACGGGCAACTTGATTTTCGCTCACCTTGCCCTGGAAGACGTGAGGCAAGTCGTCGAAGGGCTCAAACGCGCCGACCCCGAGATTCCAAAGTGGTGGCGAATGATTGAGAACAAGTATCGAAGAGAGGGCTTTATTGGCGATACGCTCTGGGGTCGTCGGAGGTATTTCCGTAACGAGGATAAAATCAACGAGCTTGTGAATCACCCCATCCAGTCTGGTGGAGTTTCCATCGTAAACGAGGGGATGATTGAACTCGTTTACGGCCCCCAAGATTGGTTTGCAACTTCGGCTCTCTGCCCGGGAGGGAAGACCATCCCCGTGGAGTGGCTAATCAACCACGGGCACGATGCCCTTTACCTTGAGGTGCCCGAAGATAAGGCGGAAGAAGCTGCCGAGATTCTTGAGACAGCGATGAACCGACGCCGCAAACGTGGGGCATTGCTCGACTACACAGCAGAAGCCGACATTGGACAACGATGGAGTGAAGTATGAAAGACGCACTGGAATCCAGAAACCCTATGCCACTTTCCGCGTGGTCTTATTGAGGTGCCAAATGACAAGAGATGAAGACTTCGAGGACTTGAAAGCCGAGTACCGATCTTTGACGGCGCAGCTTGCAGAGTCATTTCGCAGGATGGCAGATCAAGTCGTAGCAAGTGGCGATGCAGAACTGGAGTTGATGAGTTTGGCTTTTCGGGACACGCCAATCACACCGGCTTTGTTCCGAGAGGCGGCAATAAACGCTGAAACATCAAAGGTTATTGAACGGCAAGCAGCCAAACTGCAACAAGAGATCGTCGATGTGTACTCAGCGGTTCGGGCGAGAGCTATTTCTGGGAGGGGTGAGGAATGAGCGGAACAAACACATGCCATGTCTGCGGCGTCAAGTCTCGTGGTCCCGAGGGCTATTGCCACAAGCACCGCAAGGAGGAAAGTGATGACAAAGAAAGAGCTTGAGGCAGAAGTCACCCGGCTTCGACGCCTCTTGGTGGACTTGGTGGAAGAGGAATCCAGGCGGGTGAGGCTCCGTCAACGCTCGCTGGAGAGGGAGAGAGAAGACTTGGTCGAGGCGAGGACTCTTGCCGTCAGGGCCATCGTCCATGGCGAAACCGTACCGCGTGAAGAATGGGAGTATTGGCTACTATTGGAGGAAGCTAATGTCTGAGAGACGATATGCGATTATGTTTTGCTCTGGGTGCATCGGCATCAATGATACCCAGCACCCCGAACACGGCAAGACCGGGCCGGGCTATCACCGTGACGACCCGGATGTGGTGGCGTTTTGGAGTGGCGAGAAGGACGAGAAGGATAACTGGTACATACCAGATTCGATCTCAGCCGAAGCCGATAGGGTCTGTGACCTGCTGAACGATCTGCACGAAGAAAGCGCCCAAACGCCGTCCGAGGACACATCCAGGCGGGAGTACCTGGATGCGATCAACCGAGAGATCAGCGTGCTCGGCATGTGGAGGCAGTATTGTCACGGTGGCCCAGGCGATGAGCGAGAGTGGGACGCCGCGATAGAGAAGGAGGTCGAGTGGGGGGACATTGCCTGGTCAGTCTGCGAGCGGCTACGCAAGGCGACTGGCAGACCTATGCCTTGTGACTTCTGCCATGGTTCCGGGAGGCTCGACATAGACCTTGGCGCGGACTTTGAGGAAGTAGAATGCCGCCGCTGTGGTGGCACCGGAGACGGCAAGCCTTGGGGGGAAGAATGAGCAAGAACATACGAGTATTCTACGCGCACGCTTCGGGCGATGACGACAAGTCGATTGCCCAGGGGTGCAGGACTATCCGAGAACTGGTGAAATCTAAGGGCTCGAACGTAGGCAAGGACCTGAAGATATCTGTGATTTGCGGGAGAGACGACTTCAAGATTCACTGTCGGGGTGACTGGGATGCTTGGGCAAAGAGCATCATAAAGCGTGAGCACGCGATGACTCGGAAGCCCTACTATGACTTCATTGTGATTCCGACCCAGTACGTTGGCCGGGCGACGGCCCAGATTGTGGGGCACGCCGTCAAAGCCGGGCGTCCAGTCTTCCTGATTTCTACTCGGGAGAAGGAGGACGGAGAAGTCGTCGCCTCCCTAAACCGAATCACCCAAGTTTACCCCTATGACGTGGATGATTGGCAGGGAGGCTACAAGTGTGAGTCTGCTCGCCAGCTTCCACTCCCATTCAAGGAGAATGAAGATGGCGAACAAACCAACCCTTGAGGCTCGCGTGATAGCCCAGACTGATGCCCCCCGAATCATTCGGGAGCTACTCAGTTTCGGCCTTTCACACGAGCAAATCTGCGTTGGGATGGGAGATTTCCTTTGTGGAGCCCACCCCAGCGTGCAATCGCTGCACCGATGGAAGTCGGGAGCATCATACCCATCCCGGGCAAACGGAGCCGCCCTTGCAATGCTCTATGCCCGAGAAGGTTCGAAGGAGGAAGCATGAGCTACATCGAAAAAATCACTACGAACGTGAAAAGCCCGAATGGCGAAGAGTACAGCGTTGACCTCGGGAAGCACACTCTTCTTGTAGGCAACAACGAGTCTGGAAAGAGCGCAATCGCTGAGGCAGCGCAGCTTGCCCGGACAGGAGGGGCCTACGGACTGCTTTATCGGGATAAACCCATCAAAGACGGCTCGCTTTTGTCAGCCCTGATTCCCCAAGACCGGGAAGCGTGCGCCGTTCGGGCCGACCTGAGTGACGGAGAATGCTGCAACTGGACGTTGGCACGAGGCAAGCGGGCGAAGCGCGAAGGAAAGAACGGCGCGGTGCTTAGTGTCGCTGAACTCCATGGAGTGATGTCCGGGAGTGCTGAGACCCAAGGCAAATACTTCTGGCGTGCGCTCTGTGAGCCCCTCGATGTCCAAGAGCTACTGGACCGGGTGCCCGGGGAGCTACACGAAGCCCTTGTTTTGGTGTGCCCGCTGGACGGCAAGAAAGTAAGTCTTGCTGACTTGGTCGAGCGAATCGGTAAGTTTCAGAGGGAACAAACCAGCATCGCCAAGGCCGGGCAGATTGCCCTTGAGTCTTTGGGCATGGTCCAGAATATCTCGGACGATGAACTCGCCGGGGTGTGGAATAGCCTCCATCGGGCCCAAATGAGGGATGTTGTTCGTGAGTTGTACTTGGAGTACAAATCGAATCCGTCGCTTCAGGCCCGGGAGGTGCTGCGGCACCTCGTGGATATGCTTGGGGGGGACGACGCTGTCTCTCGGATTCCTGCCACAGAAGAGGTCGGGTCCGACTTGGCCGAGGCGCTGCTGAATAGGAGACTCTCCCGCGTTGCCATCGCAGCAAAGAACGGGGAAGTCCGCGCCTCTGGACTAAAGGATGGCCTGAAGAAGCTAAAAGACACGCTCCTCGCTCTTATGTTCGCTGCAATCAGCAAAGTCGCGGACGACTTCATTGAACGCGTTTCCGCGTTCCTGCCCGGGGAGGAAAAGTTGCTCTTTTCCATAGTTCCCTTGAGTAAGTCTCTGGTGATTGGGCTTGAACGAGATGGCACACGCCACACGGCCCTTTCTGGGAGCACGGAAGCCCGGGTATTGGCGGCAATCGCGGCGGCACTAAGCGACGACGAAGCCCTTATCGTTGTCGATGACCGTATGTGGGATAGTGGAACCCTGGGCCGAACGATGGAAGTCTTGGAAAAGGCTCCCTGTCAGGTCCTCGTGATGTCCACCATCAAACCTCGGGGCCGACGACGCGCTTCTTGGAAGTACGTTGAAATCGACCGTACCGAGGGCGAGCCTTTGGAGATAAAGGTTGACTGAATCTGGAGTGTTGGGGTGTAGTTCAACTGGCAGAACGCCTGACTGTTAATCAGGAGGTTGTAGGTTCGAGTCCTGCCGCCCCAGCCTCTTTTATTTTCGGTCTTATGCCGTGCTTATTCGCGGAGATAAGAATCGAGAATAACCCACCCAAGAGCGCCCACTAAGATTCCAACCACGGCCCCCTCTGCCCGGCCGGACCAGCGTTGGACGCCGGGGAGTTCATTGAAGGGGGGATTGTTGGCAATGTGAAGCTGCGCGGAGAGTGCGTCCCTCTCGGATTCACAGGCTGTTGTGTCCAAACGGTAGAGTTCACGCAGTTCCCCCGAATAGACCCTCCATGCCAGCAAATCCGCCACTTGCGAGGAGGGGACTGCCACTCCCCGGCAGCTAAACTCCTCGGGAAGGGGTGTAGCTTCCGGGCATTCGTTTTCGACCGGCTCGTTTGGTTGAGGCTCGGGAGGGGGCTCGGTAGAGAGAGCGGTGGAGGAGTGGGAAAGGAAAGGAAGCAGGCACAACCAACCCCCACGCCGCCACCGGGCCCAACTCCGACGACAACTCCTCCCCCACCGCATTACTCTTCTCCGGGATTCAGAGAGTTGAGCATATCAGCGAGAGTTTCCTCTGCGTCATCCTCTTTGAGAATCTCTCGGATTTCCCGTACATCCTCGTCCGCAGACTCGACGATGGCGGTTCGGGCTGCCTGTTGGCCCTTCAGAATAGCGGCGCGGATGGCCTCGTCTGAGAGCCGCCTGTCTCTTCGAGAGAGGTAACTCAAGACTGCCATCCCGATTACCGAAATAATCGCGCCGACTATTGGAAGGACTGCCTCCATTATTCTTCGGCGGCCTCTTCCTTATTGAGGAGACTCTTGAAGAGAACTTCCCAACTACCGATTGCGGCGAGCCCCGCAGACATCCCCTGGGCAACAGCCGTCCAGAGTGGAACTCCCATCGCAAGTCCGGCCCCCGTCGTGCCCAGAAGGGCAACAACCAGGGCGACCAGTGGGACTCGCTTGGGGCCAACTTTGTCCTTCAAACCAAACTTATTGCCAACGAAGACAAGAAGCATGAGAATAAAACCAGCCGCCACCGGCCAGTTCTTGCTCTCAATCGCCTGGAGAGTGAGGGAGACATCATCGACAGCTTCATCGAAACTCTCTGGGACTGCCTCTTCAGCATCTTCAGCCTCGGACTCTTCGGCTTCCCCCTCTTCTTCGGGTGCCTCCTCGGACTCTTCGTCGGCTTCGACGACTTCGACGACTTCGACCGGAGCCTCGGACCCGACGGGGATGACTTCGTCTTCCGCGAGAGCAACACTCAGGGGGAGAAGCACTCCCAGGGAAATAAGAACAGCGATTTCAGTGATTCGGCGCATAGCGACCTCCTTACCACTCTTCAATAAGCGTGTAGGTAAACTTAGTCCACGTTGGGTGATGCTCGATTTGCTTGTAGACGAGCGCCATCAACTCGTAGAAGTCCCCCTCCCGCAACACTTGGCATCCGGCACTCCACTTATTTACTTGGGTGGAGTGCTTTCCTGCTTTGTGGATATTACAGCCAAAGAACCCCTCCGCGAGAGAATCGGGCTCCATATCGAGGATTTCATCTCTGTTCGAATCCCGGAAAACCTTGATTGGGGCTTCTCTTTGGCAGAGCGCCTCGTATTTTCCTGCGTGGAGGTCGAGCCTATAGGCTCCTCGGTACTGCCCGGGGGCCATGATGGCGGTTCCATCCACTCGCATGGGATTCTCCAGCCAGTAGGTGCCCGGGTCTGTAGTACACGGCCAGTATTTCGCGATGAAGGGGCCGTCTTTACTTTCACGGTAAACACAGCACATTAGGTCATCGAACTCATTGGCCACTCGCTGCTTTGAGCGAATCCCAATGATGTTGAGGTTGTATGCGCCCTTAGTGAATGCTTTGAAGCCCAGCTTCTCTACCTGGGCAAGGAGCGGCGGCAGCAAACTCATTCGTCCTTCTCCAAGATAAGTTTCTCCAGGAGAGACTCGTATTTCTCCTGCCAAGTATCTAACTTGGCGAGAAGCTGTTTGTTCTGCCACACGAGGTAGGCCAGGAATAGCCCTGTAATACCAAGTTCAAGTAACTGAGCGGCGAGGTCCGACTCCATTTTTCACGCCAAGAAGTGGAGCGAAACGGGGACAGTAATAATCAAGAAGCCCAGGATTCCGAGCCCTCGGTCTAAGTGGGACCGGAGAGAGCGAATATCCTCTTCTACCGTCTTCATTCTTGCCTCCTGGGCCCGCATTTTTTGGCCCAGTACGGCCACTTCAACAGCAAGTTCCTGCATCTTCTCTGTCTCCACTTATCATCCCCCTGGGGGTTAGGAAATGATGTGCCATCCCTCACCATCAGAGAAAAGCGTGGCGGCCGAGTACAACTCCATCGTGTACTGCCCCACGCCGTCGATTCTTTCGAAGTTATGGCCCATGACGTGGACCTTGAAAGTCGCCCCGAGGGCAGAGACCTTGATTCCGATGAGCCTCCCTGTACTTTCAGCACAGGGAGGTAACTGAATAACGACATTCCCTTGGGAAGCGTCGATGAGCAGCAGTTGCTCGTGGCCTTCTACCGCGTAAGGCGATTCGAGGGGGGAGACGCGTAGGCAGCCAAGAACTTGGGGGCTCGAAACCGAGCTTTGACCGTCGTGCTTGTATGCCATACGCGAATCCCTCTCTCGGGTTGACTTAGATGATCATCCAGCCAGAACTGCCATCACTCACAAGAGAGACAGATGCTCCAGGCAGAAGATCCACGGCGGAGGCCGAGCCGTCGATGGTCTGAAGACCATTGGCATCGACGCTTACCGTACCAGTGCTAATGCTCTTGACCACGAACACCTGTCCACCATCGCCGATGGCGGGGAGACTCACTGTGAAGTCGCCGCCACTTGCGTTGCAAGGAATCAGGTAGTCCGACGCAGCAGCAGTGTAGTTCGCCGTCTTGGGAGCCACGATTCCGACGTGCATTCCCCGGGAGTACATATCCCAACGAGAGCCATTTGAGCCGAGATCGTCACCGTTAGTTGCGGGGATGATGTTGGTCAAGGACCCACCGAGGGACACCGAACCGGCACCAATGGTCACACTGCTGTTAGCGAGCTTGCCATTAGCAATAGAACCAGCCAAGTCGGCGTTCAGCACTGCACCCGTGAGGTTCAACTTGCTATAAGCAATAGCAGCCGCTCCCCCAATGTGGGAGTTTGCGATCTCACCAGCAGCGATTTTGGGTCCGGTGACGGCGTCGTTAGCCAAGTGGCTTGTCGTAACTCCACCAGCAGAAATCTGGACGTTGTCACCAGAAATCTCAAGGCCACTCGCCACATTTACGCTGAGAGTGTTGCCTGACTTAGCGAGTCCATCACCAGCCGTGATTGCACCCGCGCCAGAGAACTGAGCAAAGTTGACTGCATCGGTACCCACATTGGGGTTGCTGTCGTTGGTGCAGGTCCAGCCTGAATCAGCGTTTACAGTACCCTCGCGAACAAACACAGCAGAACCAGCAAACTCATCTGCGCCGTCCATGTCACTTGAGCGAGCCCAAGCGCCAGCAGCTACGACGTAGATGCCGTTCTCTGCTGCCGAACTCTGGCTCTTGACCAGAACGCGGTCGCCAGCACTGACAGAAATCCCGTCAATGGTCTCAACACCAGAAAGGTCCAAGTTTGCGGTCGAAGCTGCCTTGACGGAATCCTTCCAGTGGAGGCCCGCAGCCAGATTGTCCACATAAGCCTTGTTGGCTGCGTGGTTATCGTTCAAGGGGTCGCCATTGAGGGTCAAAGCGCCGCTCATGGTCATGGCGGGCATTGCACTCAGGTTTTCGACGGCTACGTCGCCCAGACCAAGGCTGGTGCGAGCGGTAGCTCCCGACTCTGCAACCCAACCGGCAGCGGAACCGACGATGAAGTTGCCGTCAGCATCACTGAGGCCAGCCAACTCTGCCAAATCAGCATCATAGGCTTGAACATCGGTTCCGATGGCAAGGCCCAAGGTGCTGCGGGCAGCGGAAGCGTTGGCATCGTCCACCAAGGAGCGACCGAAAGACGAGAAGTCTGCGAGGGCAGCAGTACCGGAGCCGGTGTAATAGGCCAGCTTGTCAGCAGCGGAGGTCAGCCCCATGAGGGCAGAAAGTTCTCCCTGAAGCTGGGAAGCACCAACTTCACCATCAGCCTCAAGGCCGCAGTAACCGCTGGCTGCGTTTTTATTGGAAGTACCTTCGGCCTGGGTACCGTTCGCGATAGTAACGACACCATAAGCAGACGAAGTTGCTTTGGGATGCAGGAATGACATGGATTATTTCCCTTTCCGCACTCAAGCGGAGATTGTAGTTGACTCTTGGATGAGTGCGTGAACCCCGTAAATCTGTACCACGCTCCCTTTCTTAGGGCAAGAAGAGAAAATCAGTAAATAAACCAAGAACTTCCAGTACTGTACAAACTTACAGATGCTCGGGGAGTATTTAGGGAAAAAGAAGCACTCCCATTTATGGTCTCCCCCTCAGACGCCGCTACTGTTATCGCATTTACGCTCGCGTTCCCCCCCTCATCAGTAATAACGATGATTCTCCCCGCTTTTGCAGCAGATGCCGTAGATAGGTTGATGGTTACTGTCCCCTCTGAGGTATCAACCCCCAAGAAATAATCGTTCACCATCATGGAGTAGGGGGACGAGCCAGAGGTTACGGCCCGATAGTTAGCATTTATTGACCCGTCGATGAAATCCGGGTCTGCGATTTTTATCCAGGCAGAGCCAGTCCACTCGTATAGGGCAACTTTTCCGTCGCCATCGTCGAGGACCTCTCGAATATCTCCATGGGTGTTGCCTGCTACGGGAAGACTGGCTTGGTCCGCTACAGGAGACTGCCATCTTTGGTCTGCCCCTGACGGTGCGGGAGAAATACGGGTCATTGGGGTTTTCCTTGTAGGTGTTGGGCTGGACAGAAACTAACTTCCGTCCTCCTACTTGCCCATTTTGCTCCGAGCGGAGGAGTGTAGGGCACTTCGTCTTTTCTTTTTGAGGTTGTCGGGCGCAGACATCCCCCGGTTTTTTTCTTTGCTCATTACCTGAACATTCTTGGAGCTATTGTTCGTCGGGTTGCCGTCTTTATGGTGAACGTCTTTCCCGTCACCTTTGCTTACGCGTCCGGCTTTCTCTGCCCGGCGGCGAGCCTTATTCCGGGCCGCGCGGCGTTTCTTTTGCTCGGGTTTTCCGTGGTACTGGGCATATTCGCCCTTGTAGTCCCGTTTTTCGGGGTCGTGGTGCCCAGGGAGAGTCTTCTTAGCCATCAGTATTCTTCTCCCGTATACTGCCTACGCCTTCGAATCGGCTGGAGTTCCTGCTCTTGGGGTGCTTGAAGTGTTGGAGGTGATTGGGGAGGCGCAGAAACTTGGGGTTCCGTTTCCGGTTCTCTGCCCAGGGTGGGTGGAGTGCTTTGGGCTCGATCTTGGAGTTCGGCGGTTCGTTGGAGGCCGAGAAGATGGCCTATTCGTTCCTGATAATCCTGTGCGGAGAGTTCGCCAGCGTCGTACTCTTGTTGGGCTCTTTCTAAGCCGCTCTGCTGTTCTCTCATCCTACGGGCTACCTCTTGGCGGGCTTCCGCTACCCCAAGGCGTCCTGCCTTTCCCCTCTCTACTTCTCCGCCTGCGGTTGTCCTCTCCAGTTGGTGGGGGACTCCAGCCATGGCCGCCCGTATTTGCCCTGCTCCGGTTGCGCTACCGAGGAAGTGAGGGACTGCGTCCCGAAAAAACCGAGGGGCGAGGTCTTGCACCTCTCGGGCTGCACCGAAGGTGCCTTCGTATCCCCCCGCTTCGGAAATAATGTCCCCCCGCCTGTCTTGGAGCCTCCCCATTTCTTCCCAATACCCTCGTTGGTATTCAGGGTCTCCTCGCAGGCGGGCTGCGGTATCTTCAGCAAGCCGGGCTCGGGTTTCGGGCCATTGTTTTGTTACCCCATGGTGGGCGAGTGCCCAAAGGGGTCCCGCCAGAGTTCCCCCCATGAAAAGCGTCGGCTCCTCTTCTGGGGGTGGAACAGGCTCCAGGGAATAACGCCACTGCTGCTCTCCCGTTTCCGGGTTGGTGAGGAGGGCTCCCTTCCACCTGTCGTCAGCATCAATGATGGCAACCGAGTTGGGGTTTTCCTCCTCATTCACATTGAAGGGGTCTACTCCTTGTTGGACCCCCCCGACGTGCTCGGGCTTGATTAGCCAATACCGAGGAAAGACCACTTGGAGTTCTTCTTGGGTCTTGGGGGCATTCTCTGAGAAGAACCGTTCACGTTCCTGGGGGCTCTCCGGCAGGGGCTCGAACATCCAAGCCTCTGCACCCCAATGGGGCTGCATGAGGTCCTGTTTTGCCTCTTCTGGGTCAACGCCCTTTTCGATCTCCTCGCGGAGAAGACGCTGGACCTCGTTCCAAGAATATACTGCGGCGAGGACCCTGAGAGCCTCTTCGGTGTAGTAGGGATTACCCTCGGAGGGGACCCGTGGGCGTTCCCTGCCTCCTCTTACTTGATATCCGGGCGCTCCCACTACCCCCCCTAAATGGCGGGCTCAATATCAAGTTGGAGCGCGACCACGTCCGTGTTGTGGGCGTTGTTGGTCTCAACTTGTCCATAGAGGGTGCCTCTCTTTAGGTTAGTCCCCGAAGGCACAGAGTAGTAAACTCCAGGGTCCTCCTCCGAGTCCATCGGGTTCGAGGTAAGGGAGTAGGCGAGAATCTGGTCAAAGTTCCCAGATCCCGACGCAGACTCCCACACCTTCACAGCAACCTGAGTTCCAGTACCCGAGGTAATCTTCGCTCGGCAGCGTCGAATCCACCCTCGGCATGGGACATCCTCAATAGTAAAGGAAACGGGGGTCGTACCCACATGGTTCGGGTCGCTTGCTGGGCCCACGCGGACCCAGAGCTTCTTTTGAATATTTGCGGGCACGACCGCCTCCCTGTTTAGATGGTGGCGAAGTTGAACATGCCAGGACAGAGCCACACAACACCCGTGGAGGCGTCCTTTGTGAGGACAATCCCAACAGCCCGGCCGACGGTCCCCGCGCTGGTGTCCCAAACGCCCGTAGCGGCATCGCGGAGATACACAGCATCACCTGCGTTTGCGGCAGCACTTGTGTCTACGTTCTGGAGGATTGCCCAGGGGAGAACAACACCCCACTTTCCATCGGGAATGGAGTGCTTCGTAACAAACAGCGGAACCTTTCCACCCAACTGAGCAGTGGTTGCCCGGGCAATAGCCATCTTGAGGCCACCGCCTTGGAGGCCGGAGCCGTCAATACGAACGAGGAGGTTGGCAGCAATAGTCGAGCCCGTACCGTTGTATACGAGAATCCCCTCAGCATAGGGGACGTTACGGGAAGGCTTGAGCCACTTAGACTTTAGATTTGGCATCGTTACTCCTAACGAGTCTTCTCGGGTATCTTCACCCGAGGCCCAGATTCTCTACCTGGGTATCAGAACCTTACCGTGTTCCTGAAATCCTGTCGAGTTATTCGCGTCTTCCGCGAGTTCTCATACTTCTGTCGGCTTTTCGGACATCGCCAAACTCTTGTTTGACTTCGTTCCATTCTTTTTGGATGTCCATGATTCTTCCGCGCAGACTGTCATTCATATTGAACGGTCTGGGGTCGCCAAACCTCGTAAGTTTACGGAGCATCATCGTACTTCCTGCAAAGAACCCATTGTCCCATTCGGGGTTCTTGGCTGCGCCTACCCAGCCGGACATTTGGGTTGAGGCGATGGGGAGCATTCGCCAGTTCAAGTAAACCCCAGAGGGGACCCACCACTGCCCACGGTCTTTGTCATACTGCATCTGGGAGCGGGTCCACGGAAGTAGGCGGAACGCATCCTCGTCTGTTGGCCCGAGAAAACGGCGACTCCCCTGGACTGTGTAGTCCAAGTCTGCTCCCATCCAAGAGAGCGCAGACCGAATCGGCGTCTCAAACGCGGGGTGAGCAGAACTCAGCAGTGGCTCGAAGAAACGCGCTTCATGGTCTCCAACAAGTTGGAGGCCCGGGAGGAAACGGTCCGCTCCGGGAATATGCTCTACAACCTTACTCGTAAGGATTCCAAGGCCCGATGTGAGGGCAAAGAGCATGTCGAAGGAGTCTGTTGCCGTAACAGTAGGCAGCATCAAGGATTCGTGAGTGTACTCCCGCCCATACATTTCCATGTAGTACTGACGACGTGCGGGGTCGATTGGAAGGACCCCCACTTTTGCTCGGGTCTCTTGCCAGTCTGGGTACAACTCCCGGGCAAGGAGGTTGACCTTCTCTTCTGTGGTCATCCCAACGTTGATGTCTTTCTGGTAAATGAAGTCAGGCAAAGAAGGCCAGATATAGAGTTGCTGCCGTAGGCGAGCGAGCTTGGTATTTCCGACCATCGCCTTCTTGAAAACTTCTCCTGAAGGTCGAACCAAAGGCTCCATGAACGCGTCTGCGGTCTGCTTGAGGGAGAGTCTCCAGAAACGCCAGAAGGGAATAATCCGAGCGATTGTTTTTGCTTCCCATTCGGCGATTCCATGTGACCAATCGTAGAGCGCCCGCTTGGTCCGCTTCGCGGCTTCTGCCCGGGGGATGCCGCGCTGAATCAAATCAGCATACATTCCAACACGTTGGCGTTCTTGGACCAGACTTGCGTGGTCTCCGATTTGGCGCTGCCACCACTGGCCGAGTTCTTTTGCCTGATTCGAGAAGCTCTCGCCTACCTTAGAGTAAAGCTCCAGAAGTTCTTCTCGGACGAAAGCCTCGGAGATTCCATCTTCGAGAGCCCAGAGTCGGAGTTGGTCGTAGGAAACGACATCGCCGTTCTTTGTGACGAACTGCCCCACCTCGCCTTTGAAGACTTGGCCCAGGTGAGGGTTGAGCATCGTCTCCATCATCCCCGGCAGTGCATCTGCCCTGCCCGACCTCCCCGCCGCTTTTTCTGCGAGGTAGAGAGACTTGAGTTGGAGTGCTCGTCCAAAGAAGGGAATATTCGTCGGGAAGTTGATGAAAGATCGGCGAGCAGCAAACCCCAAGCCCTCTTCCATCCAAAGTTGGGAGAAATCACCGAAGATATTGTTGGTCCAGTACCGAGGATTCGGGAGCCCAAGCCCCGTGACCGCCGAACTCCGCCAGAGATTCAGGTGCATCCGGGCTGCGCTTCCCGCGAAACTTGTAGTACGGCCCGCATCATGGAGAGCTTCCAGGTCTTTTGCTATTCTTCCTGCCCGCTGCTCGATCTCGTCGATGAGCACCTTGGGCACAAAAGAGGAGCCGCCCTTTTTGGTTCCGAGTTCTACGAGTTCCCGCGACTTCTTCCCGATGCTCTTGAATCCATCTGCGACCCCTCGATGGGCCAGGATTTCCTTCTGAGTAAAGGGCATCCCCAAGCGGCCGAGGCCGTCCATCGCGGTGTCGAGGTCTTCGATTTCGTCGAAGTTGCCTGTGAGGATTCGATTGATGTCCCTCGCTTGGTCCACATCGACACTTGCTCCGAGGACTCTTTCGACTCGATGGCCGTATTCGCCCAGGGTGGCTGCGAGCATAAAACCCGTTGCGCCGGACGCGTGCGCCTTCGGCGCGTTCGACGCTGTTTTGCCCAGGATGGCGTAGGTTCCTCGGCGCATTCTCTGGGAGAACTCCCCATAAGTCTTGGCTTTTTGGAGTGCTCCTCGGGCAATGCCCAGGAGAATGATTCCCTCTTCTTGGGTGAAAGCCTTCAGAGCGTAAGACGGGAGCCACATACGAGACACGGCAACGAGTGCCTTGGGTACGCCGTCTACGACGTTTTCTCCCTTTGCCATCAAGGCTAACAAGTCATCGTCGAGCCCTTCAAGGAGTTCATCAATCTCTTTTCGGGGGATGCGGACCCCATCCATGACGAGGGGTTTCCCGAGCCGCTCATCAACGATAGCGTTGATTCTCCGGCGGTTCTGCTTGATAGCAACTTCTCGTTTGGCCGCGAGTCTCGGGTCGAGGCGTGTGTCTGCGAGCATCTGGAGCGCACCTTTCTGGTATGCGGACCCGTTGCCCGTGGCTGAAAGCCAGCGAGTCATACCTTCTTTGAGGCCAAGATTCTCTGTAGCATCCAAGAAAGTAATGAACCTCGCCTCTGGGGTACCTCCGAGGTGCTTGGCGTGGCCGACCTCCATCAACTCAAGCTGGGCTCTACTGAACAGCCGCTCAACTTCCGTGACTACGGCTTCAAGCTCCTGGTTCATTTCCCCCATTCGAACAGCAATATTGTTTCCTTGCCGCCCGGCGGTACGAACTCTTCGTTTGAGCCTATCGCCCCACAACGTGAGCCTGCCGCCCTTGGTTCGGACGAGGTTCAGGTCATTCCACCCCTCGAATATGGCGCGTCCCCAACGAGTAGCATCTTGGTAGAGGCGATTCGCCTCTCCAGCCCGGATGAGTTCACGGACTTCTCCCATCAAAGGGGCGGTTTCTTCGAATGAACGCGTAATCGGAGCGCCGCTTGTGGCCGCGTCTTCTACGGCTTTAGAGAGGCTGGTGGCTTTTCCGGCTTTTAGGTACTCCTCTACGAACTCCCGACCGGCGACTTTTTCGAGGTCAGCGAGTAGTTGAGGGGCATCAACCGTTGCGGTTCGAGCCTCACCCTCCAACTTGAAGGATTTTCCGGCGACCTCGCGGTAGGCGTCCTCAACGACCTCGTCTGAGACTTCTTGCCCCCAACGGGCGATATCTTCGCGGCTGAGCCTTCCGGCAGCACGGAGATTCTTCATCGCCCCAAGTGGTCCTCGGGCAGCGACCATCCCCAGCTTTTCGAGCCCCTCCCCCCGAAAAGCATCCAACCCCCGGGCAACCTCATCCACGGCATTCGAATACACGTCTCGGATTCGGGCCCGGCTGGCGGCTTTGAGTTCCGTTTTTGTCTGGGCTACGCTCCTACCCACCCATTTATTGAGGAGGTCTTCCTCGCTTCGGGTGGCTGTTTTCGCTGACTTAGCCGTAGTTTTTGCTTCATCCTGGGCAACGCGGAGGACTCCCATTGCCTCTTCGTAGTTTGTTACGGCCCGGGCTGCGGGGCCCCCTTCGGCGAGCGCCTTAGCTGTTGCTCGCGCATCTTCGGCTCCCCTCTGGAAGACGGTGATTTGCTCCAGCGGCCCATCGGCCCGAGCGACAACATTGTGCCACTCAAGGAACTCGTCTCGTGCGACGTTGGTGGCCCGAGCGGTGGCGTGGTCTCCGATTCGATAGGGATGGATAATCTCTTTGACTCCGTCCCGAGTCTTGACGGTGACAACAAGTTGATACCCCTCTTTGGGGGCGGTCTTTGGCGGGCGGCCTGAGAGGCGACCGCCCTTGGGGCCGCGTACTTGAATATCCTCAACGATTCCCCGAGAAAAGCCTCCGGCTTCCGTGCGAAACGAAACTTCCTGGCCAATAGTTGGAGCCCGAAGCCCCTCTTTCTTTCCTTCCCGGGCAAGAACATCCCACTCGGCGCGGAGAGCGCCCCGGCGGGTTGTCGCCTCGGGCACAGCCCGAAAGCCCTCAGTGAGGTGTTGGAGCACCTGCCCAAAGGTGTTGGCTTTTTTCTGGTAAGTGTTGAGTGCGTCTCTGTGTTCCCTACGCAGGGCGTTGGCCTTCTTTTCAAGGTCTTTCGCCATCCGCTTCGCTTCGCGGGCAGCCCGAGTGTGTGTTGGGATTGAGCCTCGGGAGGTGACTCGGTTCGCGGCTTCCCACGAGAGTCCTTGGGACATGAGGTATGCGTTCTTTTCCGATTCCGCTGCGAGCGCCCCGAGAACAGCCCCCGCGTGTTCTTGCTCGGCAGCCTGAGCGGTGAGCCGGAGTGCTGCGGCTTCCCCCTCCGCGCCTTGATAAGCGGCGCGGGCCTCGTCGGCTTCGGCCCGGAGTGTGGTGGCTCTTTCTCGCAAACCTTCTACGGTTTTATACGTCCGTTCAAGTTCCTCGTTGACGACGCCCCCGACGCGGAGTTGTGCGCCCGCGTTGAGTTCAACAGCCCGAGCAACGGCGGCGTCGAGTGCTTCGAGTTGCGAGGCGGCTTCTGGCACAGAGATATTCCCTGCGCGGAGCGCGTCTCGGACAGTGTCCGCTCCGGCAACTGCCCGACGCATTCGGTTGCTCGTTCGGGTCGCTTTTACGAGTTTCGATCCCTTTCCCATTGGGATTCCAGCGAGGGAAAACAGGTCAGGCTCGACCAGAATAACTCCGAGGGTGGTCAGCCCACTCGCCGCTTTTGCCCAGGTGGGGGCCTCTCCCTCCTCAGCCCCGGACATCCAATCTGCGACATCCCCAATGTGGAGGACAATGTCCTCTCCTGCCCGGACGGCCTCGACTGATTCGCGTGACCAGGGCGCGGTTCCTGTGCTTACGGCTGCGGACAGGAGAGTAGAAGGCGCGAAACGCCCGAAGAGAGAGATTGGACTCTCATATTTGAGTTGTTGGCCCGAGAGAATCAACTGGCTGCGAGCAACTGCATCTAAGTCAGTGTCGGGGGTTCCAACTCCTACTGCCCCATAGCTGGCCGGGCTGGAGAGAGCGCGAAACATGCGCCAGAGTTTGTTGGACTCCATGATATCGTCGGTGATGTCATGGTCGAGGGGGTCAGCCCAGAAACGGCGACCACCCGTTTGCATCACCCGGGCCATCGTCCGGGCGGCTCGGCGAGATGCCTCATTCCTCGCCTCCTGGATTTGTTCTGCCGTAGCCGTCCTTGGAGTAATGTCTTTTTCTTCGAGAATCTTCGAGTACCAGAGATCCTGGGCTTGGCGATTCATTTCATAGGTGTTGATTACTGGAACACCGCGAATGTGAGAAACAGGAACTTGGGTCCAAAGCGCGGCCTGGACTGCGGATTCCCCACGTTGAACGTCTGTAATGAGTTCTTCACCGAGGGCCGTGTCAACCCACCCAAGGCCACCCCGCTTCGCAGCATCGGCCCGCCCCGCAGCCCACACTCTGTCAAGGTTTCCGGCCTCGTTTGCCCGGAGAAGATTGGCGTCCACAAGCCGAGAAATCTCATCGGGCCTTGGGTTCCACCCCGCTGGGGGGGCATCACTCTCAAGATAGTTGACGGGTCCGGTTCTCTGCCCGGGAGAAGTGGGGGGAGGAGGTCCGATTGGATCGGCTTCGCGGGCCGTGTCTCGAAAGATATCGTAGTCGAACGCCGGGCCTTGCGTACCCTGGCGGGTAGCCTCCGCTCTTTCCGTGAGTGTCCGATGGAAAGGGGTTTGGGGGGCTGGGAGGTCGGCGGGAAGTGGGACTCCCTCACGTTCGGCGCGGATACGCGTAAGCGGCCCATATGCTTCGGGGCGTTCTTCGATTTCCTGGAGCCTCTCCTGGAGTTCTTCAAACGCAGTTTTAGGGCGCTCTTGCTCCTGCTCTTGTGGGGCGTTTTCGTCGGCCATTGACTATCCCACCACGGGTTGCTGTTGCTCCATCCTTTGGCGGAGGCTTTCTGTCAAGGCGTCCATCTTCGCTCTCCCGTACTGAGCCCGGGGGGAGGAAGCCCTTCCCGTGGCTCCCGAAGCCATTGACAAGCTGGGGACGGAAGCAGCCATCGCGCTCGGAGAGGCCGGAGTAATGTTGTGCGCTTGAGCCTCAAAGCTCGTCACTCCGGGTGCAGTTTTAGGTGCTGCACTTGGGGTTGCCGCAGGCATTTGCTCTTGGCGTGGGCCTACAGAGGGGGGAGGTGCGGCGGCAACCGCCTGTTGGGGCGCTTCTTCCTCTTCTTGTTCCCTTTCTACCGGTTCTTCTGCGGGGGCAGGCTCCTGTAAGGGTGCTCCAGCGCTGGCGACGGCTTCCCCATCTTCGGCGGGCTCGCCCTCAGCTTGGGAGGCTGCGCTCTCAATAAATGAGGCAAATCCTCCCCCACCAGAAGGAGTTTCCGCTTGGGCGCTCCGCCCAGATTCCGTAGCTGGTCGAGGACCAACAACGGGGCGCGGAGTTTTCGTAGGCTCGGGGGCGGGTTCAGGAGCGGGCGTAGCGGCAGGTTCGACTTGGGGAGCGGCCTGCGCGGGAGCAGCTTGGGGCGCAGCCGGAAGAGACTCAAAGAACCCCGGACTCAGGTTTGCCTGGGGTTCTGCTGGGACTTCGGCCGGAGCGGGAGCTTCAGCAGTCTCCACTCGACGGGGGAGCCGTAGTTCTGGGATATTTAGTTCGGCACCCCCTGCCGTCCCGGACTTCTTGCGGTTGAGCGCCCGAATGGCCTCTGGGTTGGAGATAATAGTCTCCTCGTCCGACCCAAGGTACATCACTGCTCCATCGGGCCGACGTACCTCGTAGAACCCCTCGCTTCCATCCGCTTTTGTTGGGACCCAGGTTTTCTCTTCCCCACGGGGGCCTGAAATCCCCTCCCGTACTTGCCTCTCTTGGGCTTGTTGGGGAGCAACAACATTTCTCTGGTGGGCGGCTTCCACTGATTGGCGGTGCGCCTCGGGGACTTCGTCTCCGAACGCCTTTGCCCGGATGGCCCAGTATGGGCCACTCTGACGTTCCGTCACCGTCACTTCTTGGCCCGAGGTGGGGTGAGTGAAGGTGATGCGTCCGTCTTGGTGGAGGGTGTAGTCGGCCCAACCATCCGAGCCCGTCCGCCCGAGTGCGGCATCGGGGTTCGCCATTGCCCAGGTAATGGCTTCACGAGGCGTGTCCGGGTAATGCTCTTGGACGTAATCAACGATAGCGTCGTCCGTGAGTTGTTCCCCAGAGGCGAGCATCGTTCCAAAAGCGCCCTCGTCCCTGAGTTCTCGGGCAGCTTGCTGGAGTTCTGCCATGTTCGGGATCGAGGCGGGGTCGAATGGTGCTTCTGGGACTGCGGCCTCGGCGGGAGGGGCAGGAGGAGCAGCAGGCTCACCTGCGGCGGGAGGAGCGGGCACTGCCCCTTCGGGCTGGAGTTCTCCTGCCTGTTGCTGCTGTTGGATGGTTTCGCCCGGCTGGCGTTGGGCTTCTTCGCGGCCTTGTTCCTGGAGGGTAGCTTGACGAGCGTTGTGCTGCTCGCGGCGTGCCCGGTGGTCAGCCTGGACTTCCTCCAGAGGACGCCCTTCTTTTTCGGCTACGAGTCGAGCCCAATCGTCGTCTCCGGGAACTCCTGGCCAACCCTGAAACATTTCCCGAGCGCGAATCCAGTTCGCTTTGAGGAAGTCTCTTGCCCGGGCTGGGATATTTCCGTGGAGCACGTTGTAGGCCCAGTTGAGGTCAGATGACCGAGACTCCTGGGCAGTAGAAGCGCGGTATTCTGCTGCGAGGCGGTTGAATGTCCCTCGGGGATCGTTCTCCGCGTCATACCCACGTTGGCGAGCGAACTCGACGAACATGTCGTGCTCTGCTCCACTCCCGTGCATGACTTCCTGTTCCCAGCCCAGGGAGGTGTGCCATGCGTCAACGTCTGGGAAGTCGAGCATATCTTCGATGATGCTCCGCGCTTGTGCTCCCGACGCGCTCTCTGGGACTTCTTCGAGTCCCGTCATGCCGAGGAGGCGGGCGATTGTATCCCCGTCTACATCGTCGCCCCCAAACAAAGCGCCCGTGAGTTGCTCCAGGAAGTTGTTGCCCAGGCGGGCCATCCGGCCTGTGCCACCAAAGATTTGGTCGAGGTGCTGCCCCGCCTCTTGGAGGTCTCGGCGAGCGCCCATTTCTCGGGCTTGGAGATTCGCTGCCCGTTCTGGGAGCCTCCCCATCGCTACGTCAAGTTGGTCTTCTGAGAGTCCCGCGCTTCCTCGCCGCGCCAGTTCAGTGAGGGAGGCTTCGTCGTACCCCGTCAAACGGCGGAGGTAAGAGAGCCTCGCCATCTGCTGGTCTTCGGGGGCACGAGCAATCGTATCCAAGAACATCGTCGAGAACTCGGATTCGGGTGCTTCGCCCGAGGCGGCAAGAAGACCCGCCATTTCTGCGATTTCACCTTGTGCTGCTGCGTCTACTTCAGCGTTACGCTGCTCCTCGATTTCCGTGAGACGCTTAGAAGCATCCCGCGTAAGGTCGCCCCACTGACGAACTCGGGCAGAGTTGACGGAACCAATACTGCTGGCTTCAGCGTTTGCTACTGTGCCGTAATAATCGAGAATCGCATTGAGCAGAGCAGCCGGGTTGGAGGGCTGTACGTTCTTTGCGAGTTGGGATTCTGTTTTTGCAAGCTCGTTGAGGACCTCGATGGCGTCCAGGCGAAGGGCATTGCGATCAATGGGGGTAGGCGGGCGTGGGAGAGAGCGGCGGGCGAAGTCCTCTCCGCCCACAGCAGCGGCCATTTCCAGCTTCTTCTGCTGGTCCCACCTGTGCATTGCCTCCAACAAAGGAGGGTAGTCGAGGAGTGCCGTGTTTTGCTGCGCCCGCTGGTTTCCGTTTGCCATCTTCTTCTCCTATGCCCCGCCGAATAGGGAACCGAGTCCTTGCTCAATGCCTCCCGCCAGTGCATTTCCGACGGGTTTGAGGGCAGGCTTGAGAATCGTACTTTCAATAAGAGAGCGGTTTTCCATGCGCTTCTGGTTGAGGCGGTCCATGGTCTCCTGCCGTCGGGCTTCTGCGAGTTGCATACTCGCCTCTTCTGCTGCCCGGCGTCCGCGTGCTCCCGCTTCTTCTGAAGACTCTGCGAGTGATTGCATCATCTTTGCGTATTGCCCGGATGGAGTACCTCCACCCCCGGCGGCGAGCGCTTCTTGGGCGATATCCTGCTGCATCGCTCCGATTTGCTGCCCAACGTCACGTTTCTGCGCCGTGGCCATGCGCTCTTTTTCGGCTTCCGAGAGGCCCAAACGCCCTTCCCTCATTGCACGGACATCCTCGCCCAACTGCTTTGCGTATCGGACGTTACTCGCAAAGGGGATGTAGTCAGAAGCAGCCATGGTTTCTCCTACCGAAAGTATACATAATCCATGTGCCGGACACGCACACGAGCTTGGTTATTTGGCCGCGCTGTAATGGAGGCGACGGTTCCATTCGTCTCGGGAAAACTCACGATTCGAAGGCTTGCGCTATGCCACCCAGCGGCAGGATTATTGATGAGCAGGAATCCGCTCCAAGTTCTATCCCAGTTTCCGTCGAGGCCCGCAGAGTTACCCAAACCCTTTGCTGGGATGGGAAACTCTTTGTTCGCTTGGCGAGAGCCATTTACGAACAACCGAATCCTGGAGGCGGTAGTCTCGAAGTCTGTGTCAGAGGCAATCCCCTGTTTGTCATACCGCGAAGCGACAAGAACAGACCAGGAGAGCACCACCAATGTCGGAGAGAACGGCAGATAATAAGTAATCGCTGCGCCAGGGATAACTTGGTAGAACTTGTCTGCTTCTGCTGGGCTGCTGGCGTCCTCTGTGAGGGTCCACCCATTGAAGACATCCCCAAAGTAGTCCATGTTGATGTTCCCACCAACGGCCTGCCCCCGAGACTGTGCCCCCTGTTGGATGTGGGAACGACTGATATCCCAACCAGCTTCTCGGTTGGCATTATCAAGGTGCCCGTTGATGGCTTCCAGGGATGCTGTGCCCGCAGCGGTGGGCGCATAGAAGTTCGACTCGACCGTTGATGGGTCAGAGGGAACACCGTTTACGAATGTAGAAAGGGTAATGTCAGCCATTATGTCCTCGTGCTCTGCAACACCAACGCAGAGAGTTGGCACCACCAGAGTTCCACAGTTTCCGTGTTTGAGGTGTTTCCATTTCCGATGGAGACGACAACGCGTACTTTTTCGATAGTGTTGTTCCCGATGTCATCGGCCCGGATGAGGGTGCGAATGGGAACTTTGATGAGTTGGTCCCGCTGCGCGGTTTCGGCGGCACTGCCCGAGCGGATGCCCTGAAGGGCCCAACGGAGGGTCCTTGGGATATTCACCCAAGACGCGCCGTCGAAGACTTGAATCATAAAGACCGCTTCGTGGTTGTAGGTATAAGACCCCGCGTCGTAGAACCTTCGGATTTGAAGGTCTGCCATGACGAGGACGCCCTGGACGGTGGTGCCCGAGAGGTTGAAGAGAGCGCCGAAATCCACCTCAAGGTCGGTGCCCGTACCTGCGTCTCCATCTGAGTTGATGACCGTCCAGTCTACGGGAATATTATCGTTGTTCGTAGCGCCTGCGAGGTGCGTGTATGTGTGAGAACCTGCGCCTGCGGAGCCTACGTTCTGTCCGCCGGAGAAGTGAACCAGCGTAGGGAGGTGCTCGTTGTTGAACGCACCCGGAGCAGGGGCATTCTCGGTCAGGTCGTTGACCGCTCCCTGAGCAGAGTTGGCTCCGGTCGTGAAGCGGCTGTTCAACGAAACGGCATTGAACAAGTCTGGTTCTTCGAGGGGGTCATAAAGAAACTCGCCCATGTTTACCTCCTCATTTCCAGGCAGATAATCTCAGCATCATCGACATGAACGCCACGCCCATCTTTCTTCGCGCCTGTTTTCACGACGATAGAGACCGTGTGCTCCCCTGGGCCCACCGGGAAAACGATGTCTGTTGCGAGGGGCATCGCCCCCCAGAAGACCCCGAACGCGCGGTCGTTGTCGGGCTCGGCTCCCCCAACGATGGACTCCGGGATGACGTAGCCATCGACTTCAATCCCTACAAGCACAAAGTTGAACCCACTATCGTCTGCCCAGCCTGCACCACCGGAGGTGTCGGGGTCCTGAACAACTTGGAGGCTCGCGTGAATCCAAAGCAAACAGCCCGGGGAGGTGAACGTGGACTTCGCGTCGTCGATTTGACGCCATGCGGTTCTCTCTGGGACCTTCGTGGAGTCAGGGTCAATAGCAATCTGGGCGTGCTCTTGGTTCGGCCCACCGGAGGCTGAGTGCCAAACAAAGCAGGCGTCCTGGGCAAGGTCCGATTTCGCGGTAATCGCGCCCACCCCCCAGTTGTGCTCGTTGAGGCTACCACCCACTTCTTCTGCGACTTCGTAGAAGTTCGCATTGGTGTCGTCTACGTCTGGGATGCGCCCCGACTTGATGGGAAACTTAGGAAATCTCCAACTCATTTGGGGGCACTCCTGAAGGTATCGGGGTGCGGGGTCTCGTCGAAGGACATCCCAATGAACTCCCAAGCTCCTGTGTGAGTTATTTTTAGGCGGAATACCTCGGCGCTGGGCACGAAAATATCTACCCGAGTCCAATAGGGACGCCTATGCTTCCAAGTGAGGAAGTCCCCATCAGCATCTACTCCGCCCAGATTGTCTGTGGTCCAGAAGGGAGGGAAGTCATCAGCAGGATGGAGTGGGGCAGTTGCAGTCTGAGTGACTTCGGCCCTCCAGTCCCGTTCAACCTCTACATTGATTGTCCCTGATTCCATTTCTCGTAGCCAGAGGTACACAGTGAGGGGAGAGCCCCGAGTCTGGGAGTAGGGTGCCCGGAGCCAAGAGGTTTGGACCATAGATGCCCGGGGGGTAGGGACCCAGGATTGAACTTGGTGGTCGAGGAGCCACACGCCTTCGGTGGGGCTTTGGCCGCTTTCTTGTGCCCGGCCGACAGCGATCATGTAGTGGCGGTGGTCTTGGGTGACGCACACGCCTGCGGCTTCAACATCGTCCCGCTGAGTCCAGCCCGAAGCGTCGTACTGCCAGCAAACATTGTTCTGTTGCGAACCGTTCGCGGCGACCCAACACCGATACTTGCCTTCTCGAACGTCTACGGCAGCGACCGCCTGGAGAAGGCGGCTTCGATTGAAGGAGCGGACTTCCCGGTCAATGTCTCCAGAAAGGAGCGCGATTTGCCCTCCCTGATACCCAAAGAACCCCTCTCGTCCAAGCCACATTGCGGTCCCGTCGGGCATCATCCCAATCGAGGAAGGAGCTACGCACCCAACGCTGGGGTGGATAGTTCGAGTTTGGAACCCGTCGCCGCCATAAGAGACTGTGACCAGGAAGGTTGTGTTCTCGGTGAAAACCAGAAGCCCCTCGGGGACCTGACAGAGCCCAGTGATTTCTGCCCCCCGGGGGTCAGGATAAATCTCTTCATTCTCCAAGAATGTCCCCCACCGACCCGGCATCGTCGGGTGGAGTTTGCCCGGGTCGCCGTCGAAGTTTGCTGCCCAACCACGCCCGAAAGCGAGGGTGTAGAGCTTGAACGGAGAGACCGCTACAGGCTCAACAGGCTCTCGGACAAGCCACCCGTCTGCCACATTATCTGGGAAACTAAAGGTGACGTTGTCTGGGAGAGTCGCTGGCGAGAGAAACCCATGCTCAACGTAAGCGGGAACTTCAAAGAGCTTTGTGGTGCCCGAGTTGATTTCGTCCTGAGTCCGACAAAGGATGCGTCCAACGGTCCCATCCGGCCCGGGTTGGATTGAGGTCCACATGATTTGATGGAGATTATCGTCGGCGGTGCCGGTCGTTGCCGCAATAGCATCCGCATCTACCGCAGGGATGATTACGGGTCCGCTTCTGCCCGAGAGGGGGGAGAGGTTCCCCCACCTATCGAGCCATTGGACTGCGGCGCGGTAGCTTCCTTTGTTGATTCTTCCTGACTGGGCCGTGCCGACGGCGTCGAGGGCAACACTTCCCACGCGTCCCTGCCCAAAAGTAGAGGGGACCGTCCCCCCAACAGCCATGGTCACGCCCGTGTGATTGTACCAATCATCATCGGCGGACTTGGGAGAGAGCCCCACGGGCACCGAGGGCGAGCTTGCGTAGCCCAAGGGAAGCACAGCGTCCCCGTCGTAGAAGAAAGCTCGGGAGGACTCACCCGAAGGAATGATGACTACGCCGTTCGGGGTAGATTCAAACTGACAAGGGAATCGAGGCTTGTCATCGGACCCGAAGTCTGCATTGAACTTCGCGGCCGTCCCACCCGGCGCGATGAGGTTGCGCCACGGGGTGCCCGTCGCTGCGTTCCACCCCTCAAAGACCCGAATCTTATCGTTGTCCTGAGTAATCAGGAGGTCGCGCTCCCCATCATTCCCCACTCGGGCATGGAAGACGCCTTTCATGTTGGTGTATGTCGGATACCCACTTCCATAATCGGGGACATACGGCACCGGGCCCCAGACAGAGCGGAGAGTTCCTTCCTCTGTGAGGTACATGTTATCGACCCGAGCGCCTACGTCCTCCGGGAGAATGAGTCTTGAAGATTCAACCCGAATCGGAAGGATTTCAGACTTGAATCTTCGCCGAACATCGGCCATCCCTCCCCCTATTCAGCCTTCTTCGTGCGCTTGTTGTATTTGCGGGTAGGCTTGCCGGTACGCTCGCTAACCTTCTGCGCCTTTTGTGCCGCCACAGTTGTTTGCTTGGGGGCTTCTTCGTGGGAAGGAGCCCAGAGGAGCTTCCAGGACATCATCTCCTCGGAGGACTCCTGGATTCGTTCAAATGAGAGGCCAAAGCGGCGAAACAAACCGAAAACGCGACCAGACTCCGTAATGCGAGCGATGCACTGGGCTTGCTCCGTTTCTCCATTCCGCGCTCGTTCGTAAATCGCACCAGTGATGATTTTGGGGGCTTCGATAAGGGTGTCATCCATTTCTTGGACTCCTATGAGTTGGGCAGGTTGTACCAGCGTCTCCAAGGACGCCGGGAGTCAATGACGCGAGCCGCTCGCGCCGGGCGTTTAGTGAGGACCTCACCGGGATATCTCAGGTCTCCGTAACGCTTTGTGAGCGTAAAGAGAAGCTCACGATACCGATTGAGGGCCCGGTCAGCGAGATCCAGATTCCCCTGGGATTCGTAAAGGAAGGCGAGTGCTCGATAGAGAAGAGTGTTCATCCCGTCTGGGTGAATCTCTGGTACGTCCCCGTCATCCTCAAGCTCTTTGGGCCGGAGGATACAGCGCACGTCTACTTCATATCGAGTATCAGGGCGTGGATAGAGCCGAATAGACTGGTATCCATGGACATCCCGAAGCCTCCGATGGTAGTCGGGGAGCACCGAACCATCGTCGATAAAGTTCACGAGGCTGCCGTCTACGTCAGCGATGAGGTAAAACGCATCGGGCGTCTCCTGAGCAAGAGCGCCGCCATAGTTGGGGGCAGCACCGAACTTCTGAGGAAGAGTGTTGTAGTTTACGGCATCAACGGTGATTCGGCGTCGATAGATCCGTTTGCGCCAGCCTGAGTGACGGTACCGCGCATCTGCCGGGCGACCAAACCCTTGCATGTAGTCGATGTCCGGGAGGGTCAGCCGGATTCCCGTGCCCGGGGAGTCGCTGTTCGTGTTGATGATTTTGACAGTCTTGCTCGCGCTGCTCTCCCAAAGCGGCTCTCGCCTCGATGGGGTCGCCTGGGCAGCCGTGTAGATACCCTCGGGCCCAAAATCCCGGAAATCGTCGTCCCGGTATCCCCAGCAATAAGTGAAGCAATATTCAAACTCTCCGGCAGGCTCGGGTCCTTGCCACTGGTCTGCCGCGCCGAGGACGGCGACGGGCGTACTTGTGGGGGACTCGATTTGCTGGTGATAACGCCGAAACGCACTCCTGGGAACTCCCTTTCCCACTTGGGAAGGATTATCTGCCAGGGAATACTGTTCGGCTTCCAACTGCCCGATGATGTCGAGGGGCCAGTTTTGGTTGTTCTTGAACAGGCGGATAGAACTGACTTCGATGACCTCATCTGGGAGGTAGTAGTCTTCTGTATAGATACGCCAGTCCATGAGCGTATCTGTGTCATTATTCCAGGGGCGATAGAGACTGATTCGCTGATTTATGCCCTGGGTCCAAATGTCTCGGATTCGCCGACGATGCTGAACTCCGTTGGGGTCGGTGACGACAATCATTCGGCCTCGCCAGCGGCCTGTCTGATCCCAAAGGGTGATTCCGGCTACGCCTGTGCCCAGGGTGCGTTGGAGAACCCAAGGGTCATTCGCGATTACATCAACAGTATCAGCAGGAAAAGAAGGATTACCCGTCGCCTCTCGGATAGCGTCCGTGTCCGGGGTGTCATCGGGTAGTGTTGCAAAGCCTACTCGCTTCTCGAAAAAGAGGAAGGGGGCTTCTTCGGCCAACTGGAAGTAGGCCCGGTTGATGAACCTATTTACTCGGGCGAGTGCGTCGTTGGATTGCTTGGGCTGCCAATCTGCTTGAGAGAAGATTGCGTTCCGAGTTTCTCCGAGGTTCATGGCGCACTCCAACGGTGCGGAGTCCCCCCTCCCCCCGGTTGCCCGGGAGGAGAGAGGGTTCTCCTAAGTTTACAGCAGCTTTGACGAACTTAGCCGACGCAGTTGATGTAGCACTGAGCCGTAGCGGTCGCGGCAGCATCGGCAGATGCCCAACCGAAACCCTGGTCCAGTGACGTACCTGCACCTGCTGTGACGCGCATTGCTGTTCCCGCATCGGTAGAATCGACGACGATGCACTCATCCACGTCGATTGTTCCCGTTCCGGCGATGACACCGCAAACACCCTTCTTCAGGATGAATCCGAAGCCATTGTCTCCGATAGCGTGAACTGCGACCCCGACAACTCCATTCACACCAGTGGTGGTGGGAGCCGGGATTACGTCGGAATACGTCAGAGCCGCAGTACCAGCACCACGGGCGACTACTGTGCCCGCAGCCAGGGCACCATTAGCCTTGACGTAAATCCAGGTTTGCTCACCCGCGTTTGCAGTTGGCACGGTCAACTCGAACCCCAGAGGAGCCAGTTGAGACGCATCGTCCGCAGCCGCAGAACTTTCATTAGTGACGGTATTAAACTGAATACCAGCCGCAGAAGTAATAGCCATGATGTTTCTCCTATGACTTTGGGGTTACGGGGTTGCGCCACCGGCCACGACGCCATTGGCGCGAAGCTGGTCACAGTACAGGCCCATGTTGAGGACGTATTCGTACCGCCACATGTCCTGCTCGGGAATACGGATGGGACCGCGAATGGCGAAATCGCCCTTGGTCTCCATGCCGGAATCGTGTCCAAGCGTGTACATGTGCCAGGTATCGGTCTTCAGCATGTAGATGACGCCGTTGGCACCGGTTCCAGAGAACTGGGTGGTGTCGATGGAGTCTTCCAGGAAGAAGTCCGCCTCAAGGAAGGGGATACCCTGACGAAGCTGACCGGGGGCCTTATCGCCCTCAATCCGCATGACGCGAACCTGATCGTCGAGGTCGTCCACATAGTTGAGGTACGAGGTCTCGTCGCCCAAGAGCAAGTCCACAGGACCGCTTGCCTTAGAGCCTTGACGGCTTGCAGCGTAGTACACCTGACGCATGGTGGCCCGACCGTCGGTAGCGAAGGACGAGATGTTTCCATACTGGTTGTACCAACCGGGGACACCGGCAGCGGCAGCGGGCTTGTTCAGGTTGAACACGGTGTCGTTCTGAGCAGCGGGAGCCGCAAACTCAAACACACCCGTGCGGGCAGTGCCCTGGGGGTTGTAGGTCGTGTCACCGTTTAGGGTGAGGAAACCACCGACGCCAGTACCGTTACCAGCAGCAATCTGGTCTGAAATCCGCTCATGGAAGTCAGACAGAGCAAGCTCGGGGTAACGCTTGATGATCTTAGCCAGATCGTTCTCGCCGTTGGCCTCTGCGAGGTCCTTACCGGGAACGTCAAATGCGTAAATCATACGCGGAGCGAAGGTGTTACCGCGTTGTGCCGCTTGGGTGCGACCACCAGCGATAATCTCGGAGCCGGTCAAGACCTGGGTAACAGTACCCGGGCCAGCAGACACGACCACGAACTCACGGAAAGGGCCCTTCAAGGTAGCTCGGTCCATGTTCCCACGTTTTACGACACGTTCCATAATGGGGTGCCACAGGGAGAATAGTTCCGAGTACCCAGGAGCAAGGTCTTGCAATGCAGATGCAAGAACATCAGGATTGATTGCCATTGATTTTTACCTTAGTTGTGGGTCAGGAACGGGGGAACATCCCCCAGCTACTTCCGCCCCCCACCATGCACAGAAAATGCACGGCGAGCAGCAAGAACTCTCATTTCGTCTAAAGACTTAGCGTCATTCATCGTTGTTTTCGCCACATTCGGGCGGGATGAACGAGTCGCGCCATTTGTAATCTTGGCTCCAGTCCGAGGAGCTTTGGCTTTCGCCTCCTCCTCAGCCTTTGCCTGGGCGGCTGCGACTTCCTCCGCGCTGGGCGCGGGGGGTTGGGCTTTAGCCTCTTCGAGTTGAGCGTGTGCCTTCGCCAACTTCAGTGCGTAAAAATCTGAGACGCCGTCCTTCTTCGCCTCGATAGCGATTTGACGGGCCTCATCAGTCAACTCGATGAGTTCTGCGGCGACATAACCGTCCCACATCCCACCGAGTTCTTCCGTCTCCTCAAGAAAAGGAGCGAACTTTGCGAGCTTTTCCTGGTCTTGAGCAAGCTCTTTGTGCTCACGCCAGAACTGGTCAACGTAATCCTTGACCGCGTGCTCTTGGGTCTGTTCGAGGGTCTTCTGGAGTTCTTCGTACTCCGTGCCCTTCGAATCGTATTGCGTTTGGAGTTCTTCGAGTTGCTTCGTTAGCTCACCAACGCGCGGGTCTTCCTCTCCCGTCAACATTGCCGCATACATCATGCGGAGGTCAGCAATCTCGTCGTTCTTCTTTTGGTAATCCCGTTGGTACCACTCGGAGACTCCATGAGCCATGTCGTGGTACTGCTCGGGCAAAGAATCCACCGTGCCGTTCCACCCACCCCAATCGACCTCGGGCCACGGGTCGTCTGCCCGGGTGGGGGAGGGTGCCCCGGTGGGGACTGCCGACTCGGATGTAGTAGTGGTGGTAGCATCCTGGTGGGAGGCGCTTTCCGGGGCGGCAGCCCCGGAATCGGGGGTAGGGGTGTCTACAGA
>JAERSQ010000242.1 GCA_016845525.1 Pseudomonadota bacterium | reverse complement strand
TGAAACCACGGGACCGCTGCACGGCGTGCCGGTCACGATCAAGTCCAATATCGACGTTAAAGGCCAGCCTACCCCTAACGGCCTGCCCGCTTTTAAAGACCTGATAGCCCCCGATGATTCGCCGGTGACGGCCAATCTCAGAAAGGCCGGCGCCATCATTGTCGGGCGCACCAATACCCCTGAACTCTCGATGCGGCTCAACACGGACAACCCGCTGCATGGCAGAACGCTGAATCCCTGGGATGATGATGCCAGTCCCGGCGGCTCCTCAGGCGGGGCTTCGTCTGCGGGCGCTGCGGGGTTTGGGCCGATTCATCACGGTAATGACATCGGCGGCTCACTGCGCTGCCCGGCGTTTAACTGCGGCCTGTCCACGGTCAAGCCCACCTTCGGCCGTGTGCCGACCTATGTGCCTTCGGCAACGGAAGAGCGGGGCATCCTGGCGCAGCTGATTTCGGTGCAGGGAGCGATCTGCCGCGAGGTGCGTGATGTGCGTCTGGCGCTTGGTGTGATGTCGGGCGCTGACCCACGGGACCCACTATGGATGCCGGTGCCTTTTGAGGGGTGGCCCCAGGAACCCGGCCCCATTCGTGTGGGCGTCACGACCGAGTCTTACGGTCACCCGATGCATCCCGAGATTGCCGAGGCGGTTGATCGGGCTGCGGGTTACCTTTCCGATGCGGGTTACGCGGTAGAGCAGATGACGACGCCGTCCGTGGATGACTGTGCCAAAGCCTGGTTCAGGTACCTTGGCGCGGAGCTGGATGCGTTTTTGATGCCGATCGCCCGCGAGCATGGCAGCGAAACCATTCAGAAGATATTTGAGTGGTACTTTGAAATGGGCGAGACCGCCGATCCGGTGGACTATCGCCTGGGCGTCAAGAACCGGGCTGCGATGACACGCCAGTGGAACGAATTCCTGGAAGAGACGCCTCTGGTGTTGGCGCCTTACTTTCTGCAGCCCACACCGGACTGGGACTGCGATCAGAAAAGTCTTGCCGGCACCCGCGACCTTTTCAACGCGGCGATTTACAGCACCGGCATCAACTGGGTCAGTCTGCCGGCCGGCGTGACGCCTATCGGCATGATTGCGGGGCGTCCGGCGGGTGTACAGATTATCGGCCGCCGTTACCGTGAAGACATGGTGCTCGACGCGATGGAAGTGATCGAGTCGCGGGTGGGTGTGCTGACCCAGGCGCTTTGGAAAAAAGAGTCCTAAGCCGGAGCCTGTTTAGTCTGCCGCGTCGGCTGGTGCATTGAGGCGGCGGGTTTCAAATTCAGCCGGCGCCGTGAACTCGATCAGTTCCAGGTCGTCAGAGCAGGCCAGTTCGTCGTGGACGATACCGGCCGGCTGAAGACAACTGTCTCCCTCGCGAAAAGTGAATTCCCCCTGACCTTCATAGGTGAAGCGGATCCAGCCCTTCAGGATGTAAATCATCTGGAACTCAAGATCGTGTACGTGCGGACCGGTATGCGGAAACTCGGTCACGGGTTTTTTTACCCGGATGACGTGAGCGTTGTAGGCGCCGCCCGTGGCTTTATTGATCCCAAGATCCCGGTACTCAAAAAATTTGCGCAGGCCCTGCGCCCACTTGGCGTCAGCGGCACTTGAGGTACAAAACTGCTGCGGTGGTGTTTTCATCGGATTTCCCCTGACGGGCAGTCTTTTCCCAAGCATATCCTCAAGTGACCGATCGGTCGACTGTCTGGCGAGAGGGCCATAACCTCCTGAAATCAATGGGATTTAAATGCGCCAGCACCCTTGAAAAGGTCTGAACGCGACCGCATCTTGGAGTTATGGAAAAAGATCAGACTTTCTCAAATGGGGAGCGGCCAACCCCCACTCTTCCCGCGCAGGCCATGATTCTGCGTGAAGCCGTGATGACGGCATATTCGATTACCGGTAACCTCTCGGCAGCCACGACACTTTGTTCCAGCCTGGTGGATGAGGATCTGCCCGGTGAGCAGCAGGCGTCGGCGGTACTCAATCAGCTGCATCACATTGCGATGAGGCGGCCGAAGCATTAAGCCGCTGTTACCGGATCATGTAGACCTTTTTTAAGGTTTTTGTGACCCGGCAGTTGCCGTTCCAGCCGGCCGGAAAAAACGCAGCGGTATCAGGCCGGACATCTGTGACCTCGCCGTCGTCGCTTTCGTAGCGCGCCTCGCCTTCAAGAAAGTGACAGAACTCGTCTCGCGTGACCTCACACCGCCAGTGGCCCGGTGTGCATTCCCAGTAGCCGCACTCCGAAGCGCCCCTTTCGCCCTTATGCAGCAGCACTCCCTGTGTGTGTGAGTTTCCGTCGAGCATCTGCTCGGGGGCACCCCAGTCGTTGAGGTCCTTTTGTGCCAGCGGTTCATGCAATACGGCGATCTTCATTTTTATTCCTGTGTGTTCTTCGGGATAATCGGGCGTTCTGTACCTTGGCCGATATCGCGCTGATGGCGCGGGCGCAAGATTAACTTATCAGTCGGCAGCGGGGGTGGTTGGGATGAGCCAGAAGGAGGCGGACTTTTTCGTGCTGACGCACGAGCCGGGGCATGATCAGGAGGCGTTGCCGCTTTGGGCGAGTGCGCGCGAAGGGCTTATCCGCTTTGATGCAGCACCAACACCGGTGGAGCGGATAGACCTGACCGATCTGCCGGGCGTATTTCAGCTGCACAATGTGCTGTCCCCGGGGGAGTGCGAGCAGTTCAGGCTGATTGTTGATACCCTGGGTTTTCATGAGGATGCGCCGGTGTCACTGCCGCACAGCGTGCGGCATATGCACAATCTCAATTGGCTGGTAGATGAAAGCATCTGCGGCACCTTGTTCGCTCGATGCCAGCCCCAATTGACCGAGCTGATCGGCGGCGCGCCGAGCCTCGGTCTGAACGCCCGCTTTCGCTTTTACCGTTACCAGCCCGGCGATTACTTCAAGACCCACACGGACGGATCCTGGCCGGGCAGTGCGGTGGTCGATGGCAAGCTGCAGGTCGATGCGTTTGGCGACCGCTGGAGCCAGTTAACTTTCCTGTTGTTGCTGAGTTCAGACTACGACGGGGGCCACACCCGGTTTTACCCCGAGGGCGAAAGCGGTGAGGCGATCCCCGTCCATACGCCGCTCGGCAGCGCATTGTGTTTTCCGCACGGCGGGCATCCCCAGCATTATCCGCATGCGGGCGAAAAGATCCGTCGCGGGATCAAATACATCATCCGTACGGATGTGCTTTATGGGCGAACGCCCGAGTCCGAAAAAATCCAGCGCCGCTGGATGTACTGAACTTAAGGGCCGTAGTCGCGGATCACCTCTGCGACCCGGATCCGGTAATTGCGGAAGATGCCCTGGTCTTTGGCTTCGTTCTGTGCCGCCGCGTGTTCCAGGTGTTCGCGCCATCTTTTGACGGCGTCAAGATCCTGCCAGGTGGATACCGAAATGAAACGACCGCTTTGGGAAACACTTTCAAAGCGCTCAACACTGATGAAGCCCTCGATCTGCTCGACGTCCTCACGCAGCAGGCCCGCCAATTCAAAGTAGCGGTCCTCATAAGCGGGATCGGGTTCAAATTCAAAAAGGACAACAATCATGACGGGTATCGGGATACGTTTATCCGGCGTTTTCCGCTACAGTGCAATGTCAGGCAGATCAAAGTGTAACGCCAACAAAGCCCGCGATGCGACGACGACGCAGTACCAACTTTCTTCGGCCCGTATACCGTCTCGGGTGGCTGATTATCTGGAGTCTGTGGTTGGTAAGCCTTGCGTTTGGCATCCCGGCCATCATGCCCCATGATGATGTTGTCGGCTGGGGCTTTGTGACGCTGGCGGTCACAGCGTTTGCGTATCTGCTGCATCGGCTCTGGGACTGGCTGGTCGTCGGCCGTCCGTTTCCTGGCCGCGAATAAATCCCCCTGCCAGGGTTTCAGGATTTCAGGACATAAGGAGACAAAGA
>JAERSQ010000241.1 GCA_016845525.1 Pseudomonadota bacterium | reverse complement strand
CGTGCGGTCACACCGCAGCAGCTGCCGGCATGGATTCGGGATCGACTTCGGGCACAAGGGATCAAGGCAACCCCTGGCGCGATTGACCGTCTGGCGTATTACTCCGAGGGTAACCTTCTGTTTGCCGCCCAGGAGATCAGTAAACTGCCGTTGGTGCTTGATGGTGTGGAGCTTGATGAGGCCGCTTTGGATTCGATGACCAGCGACCAGGCGCGGTTTTCAGTTTTTGCCCTGGTGGATGCCGCGCTTGCGGGAAAGACCGCTGAATCCGTGCGGATGCTGCATGGGCTGCAGCGCGAGGGCTCGGAGGCCATTCTCGTCAACTGGGCCCTGGCCCGCGAAGTCCGAAGCCTGTACCCCATGTCGCTGGAAATCGCCGCCGGCGCGGATAGAAAATCGGTCCTGCAGCGACACCGCGTGTGGCGCAGCAGAGCCTCCTGCATCTCGGCGGCGCTCAGCCGCTTGAACCCGAACGGCCTTCAGGCACTGTTGCAGCAGCTTGCCCATTCGGATCAGGTACTCAAAGGCCAGCGTCAGGCGGCAGGCGGTATCTGGGCGGAACTGGAGCGAGCGGTGCTCATGCTTTGTGGTATAAATGTATTACAACGCAAAGAAGCGATAAACGACTGAAATGATGAGTAAAGTAGCTTCGATACCCCAGGAAATCCGCGAGTCGATGGACACGACCGGGCAAGAAGCCCGCGATGCTGCCCAGGTGATTGCGCGCGCCCCTACCGGTACGAAGAACAGGGCACTTCAGGCGATGGCGCAGCGGATCGAGAACGACCGGGACCGGATCCTCGAATCCAATGCAGCCGATCTTGAGGCAGCCAACAGGACAGGGCTTTCCTCAGCGCTGTTGGACCGTCTTGAACTGACGCCAGAACGCGTTAGTGCGATGGCTGAGGGATTGCATCAGATCGCGTCGCTGCCTGATCCGGTAGGTGAGATCAGTGATATGAATCCAAGGCCCTCCGGGATTACGGTGGGCAGGATGCGGGTACCGTTGGGGGTGATCGGCATCATTTATGAATCCCGCCCCAATGTCACCGCGGATGCCGCCGGACTTTGTCTGAAGTCGGGTAATGCGGCGATCCTGCGCGGGGGGTCTGAGGCGCTCCACTCAAACGGCGCGATTGGCGACTGCCTTGCGAAGGGACTTGTGGATGCCGGTTTGCCGCAGGGCGTCATCCAGGTGCTGAAGACCACCGACCGGTCGGCAGTGAGCGCGATGCTGGATAGCCCTCACTATCTCGATGTCATTGTGCCGCGCGGCGGTCGGGGTCTTATCGAGAAAGTCAGCGCGGAATCGCAGGTGCCGGTGATCCGTCACTTAGACGGCAACTGTCATGTTTTTGTCGATGACGACGCTGATCTCGATAAGGCCGTCGAGATCGCCCTCAACGCCAAATGCCGGCGCTATGGCGTCTGTGGTGCGATGGAAACCCTGCTGTTGGCGAGCTCTGTCGCTTCGGCGGTACTTGAGCGGCTGGTGCCCCGCTACCGGGAGGCCGGCGTGGAACTGCGCGGATGCGGCCGGACCCGTGAGATGGTTCCCGAGTGTACCGGCGCTACCGAATCGGACTGGGAGACCGAGTATCTTGCACCGGTTCTGGCGGTACGGATCGTCGACAGTCTGGATGAGGCCATCGCGCATATCGGCCGTTATGGTTCGGGTCACACGGACGCTATCGTGACCAGCGATCTTTCACGCAGCCAACGGTTTGTTCGGGAAGTGGATTCCAGTTCAGTGATGGTGAATGCCTCAACGCAGTTCGCTGATGGATTCGAATACGGGCTCGGAGCCGAAATCGGGATCAGTACGGACAAACTCCATGTCCGCGGGCCAGTGGGGCTTGAGGGTCTCACGATTCAAAAGTACATCGTCTATGGCGACGGAACGATCCGTCCTTGAGCGCAGCCGCAATCCGCTTGTCGCCTGAGCAGGCCAATCCACCGCTGCTGGTGTTCGGCGGCACCTTTGACCCCGTCCACCTCGGACATCTGGGGGCCGTCTCGGCGCTTCGTGATGCGCTTCATGCCGAGACGGTAATCTGGCTGCCCGCTGGTGAACCACCGCATCGTCCGCAACCCGCTGCCAGTGCAGCGCACCGATTGGCAATGCTGCAACTCGCACTGGCGGGTGAACCGGATTGCGTTATCGATACCCGCGAGCTCGATCGTTCAGGCCCCTCCTATACGGTACTCAGTCTTGAGGAGCTCAAAGCAGAATATCCAGATCACCCTTTGTGCCTTGCGTTGGGCTTGGATGCCGCGTTAGGGTTGACGCAATGGCATCGGTGGCAGGAGGTGTTGGCGCTTGGCGGCATCGCGGTGATGCGCAGGCCCGGTTGGTCGTTGCCAGAACCCCTTCCGCAATGGTGGCGCGACGCCGAGTGCGATCCGCACCGTCCCGTCCCAGCGTCCGGGGGCTGGGTCCGATTTGTGGATATTCCCCCGGTCGACGTCGCGGCTGCCGACATCAGGGCAGACCTGATGCACGGCAGGTCGGTAGAGGCCAAGGTCCCCGCTGCGGTGGCAGCTTATATCAAGGAACATGAGCTTTATGGGAAAAACACCCGAGACTGAACTGGATACGGTAAGGCGCTGGATCGTTGATGAACTGGACGACGCCAAGGCCGTGGACATTCTCGAACTTGATATCCGATCGCTTACCCAGATTGCAGACTGGATGGTCGTTGCCAGCGGCACATCCAGCCGCCATGTGCAGGCGCTCGCCGAGCGATTACGCGCGGCCGGTGTGCGGCACGGCGTCAAGCCATCAGGGGTAGAGGGAGAAAGTGACGGCGAATGGGTGTTGCTGGATTTCGGTGACCTGATTGTGCATCTGATGCTTCCGGCCACACGGGAGTTCTATGATCTGGAAGGCCTTTGGAATGAGCGTCTGGGCGCGCAAGTGACGCAGGCAAGAGAGCGCCAGGGCGAAGGCTGACACCGTGCGAATCCATCTGGTGGCCATCGGCAGACGGATGCCGCCGTGGATCAGCGATGGTTTCAGTGAGTATGCACAGCGCCTGCGCTCGGGCGTACAGCTTGAACTGATCGA
>JAERSQ010000240.1 GCA_016845525.1 Pseudomonadota bacterium | reverse complement strand
TGATCATCGCGGACCTGAATTCCGTGACCTGGCAGCGGATATCCTGGAACGACTGCCACTTATATTCAAAACCAGCGGTCCCGTCGTGACCTTTCCGGCATCAGGCACAGGCGCCTGGGAAGCAGCATTGGTTAACTGTCTCTCCCCCAATGACCACGTCCTCATCTACGAGACCGGGCACTTTGCATCTACCTGGTGCCGTCTTGCCCAGAAACTGTCGCTGCAAACCACCGTGCTTCCCACGGATTGGCGCCATGGGGTTGATATTGATGTGCTCACAGAGACGCTGGCGCAGGATAAATCAGGATCAATCAAAGCTGTCTGCCTTGTTCATAATGAGACTTCAACTGGGGTCTGCTCTGATATTCAAAGGGCCCGTCTGGCGATGAATCAGACCGGCCACCCTGCCCTGCTTATGGTGGACACGATTTCTTCTCTCGCGTCTATCGACTATTGTCATGACGACTGGGGTGTTGATGTCACTATCGCCGGCTCCCAAAAAGGCCTGATGCTGCCGCCGGGGTTAAGTTTCAACGCGGTCAGTGACAAGGCCCTTCATGCGGCTGGCGGCGCGGCGCTCCCGAAAGCCTATTGGGACTGGCAGGATGTCATCGACGCCAATCAGCGCCAACTGTTCCCGTATACCCCGGCGACCAATCTGCTTTTCGGGTTGCGCGAGGCAATTGCGATGCTGCTTGAAGAGGGGCTGGATGATGTATTCACCCGTCATGCCCGATTGGCGGAGGCGACCCGATGCGCCGTCCGGGCATGGGGGCTTGAGCTCTTGTGTCTGGATCCAGACCGTTACAGCAATTCATTAACGGCTGTGATGATGCCCCAGGGACATGATGCCGATGCCCTGCGCACAGTCATTCTCGATCAATGTGATATGTCCCTAGGCAACGGACTGGGTCAACTCGCTGGCAAAGTCTTCAGGATTGGTCACTTGGGCGATTTCAACGAACTGATGCTGGCGAGCACATTGAGCGGGATTGAAATGGGCATGACGCTCGCAGAGGTTCCACATAAACCAGGCGGGGCGCAGGCGGCAATGGCTTATTTGGCTCGACCGCCGGCTATCACTTAGTCCTCGCCCAAGCGGACGCTGACTCGGCAGTTTTTTCAATTCATCGAGTCGAAAATGACAGAGGGATCGTAACTGCCCAAACCTACGATCAAGAGTACGCAGCAAAAAATAAAGACGGCAATGCCCCGGCCGAGTCGGTCAGTGTGCTCCCCACTACTTCTTTGTGTCGCAGAGGAGCATTGCCCGGCAGAGTTTCTGGAGAGCAGTACGACGCACCCGATACCACAGATCATTATTCCTCCCAGCCCTACCCAGAAAGCAAATGCGCCAGTCATATGGAGATAAAGCAAAGAGAAACTCCAGTCATCACTCCAGAGTCTGAAGATTGAATAACCGAAAAAACCCAACAAACCTAATCGCCAAAGCATCTTGCTACTCTTTTTGCTTTCTTTACTCTGATTGCTCGCTTCTTGATTCTGAACTCTGGATGTTTTGAACCTCAACTGATAATACCCAGCCAGAACAGCAGCGGGATCACCAGCAGCCCGAAGAATCCAAAGAACACTGCCACCGCCAACGCACCCTGACGTCTTGTCATTCTGGCAGGCTCCCCAACCAGCTCAATCTCCTCAGTTTGTGCTGCCTGCTCGGCAGACAATGTGGTCCTGTATCTTTCTTCGAGCCTGTCCGCGTACTGCCGAGACCTGGGTGTAAAGATCATTTGATGGGATCAGGCACTACAGGCCTTGTGGAATAACCTCATATCCCGACTCTTCCGGCTCATCATCCAGCATTTCCGCCGGAAACCCTGGCGCGAGAATCTCAAGGCCGGTCGCCTCTTCCAGGCGCTTGATGATATTGGGCGAAAGCTCTCGCTCTCCAAAACGCTTAATGCCATCGTTGAAGATTTCGACCAGCATCGGGGCAATCTCCAAGGGAACATTGTTTCTTGTGGCGACTTCCTGAAAAAGGCCGACGTCTTTCTTTACAAGGTCCATTGTGAAGGAGATATCCCGCGAGCCATTAAGAATCACCTGGCTCTCGGTTTCATGAACAAAAGATGTGCCCGAAGAGATCTTCATCGCTTCATAAGTGGTGTTGAGATCCATACCAGCCGCTTTTGCCGTGACCAAGGCCTCACAACAGGTGACCAGATTGGCGGTCGCGAGGTAGTTGGTTAGCACCTTGAGAACTGACGCAGACCCCAGTTCTCCCGTATGCAGAATCCGACGGCCCATGGTTTTGAGAAAAGGCGCAATCTCTTCAAAGGTTTTGCGATCGCAGCCCGCCAGAATCGAACTGTTACCCGTGGCGGCGCGATGACACCCGCCAGAGACCGGACAATCTACCGCAGCCCCGCCCCGCTCGATTACCATGGCGCCCAGACGCTTTACCTCAGCCTCATCGGTTGTGGACATCTCCATCCAGATCTTGCCTGCTTTAACTTCGGGCAGCATCTCATCCATTACCGCCGCTGATGCGGCAGGAGATGGCAGGCAGGTGATGACCACGTCGCAGTCGCGCATCATGCACGCAGGGCCATCAGCCCGCTCCGCTCCCCGGGAAACGAAGTCGTTTACGAGATCCTGATTAAGATCATGGACCGTCAAATCAATCTCATTACGCAATAGTGAGCCGGACAATTTGCCGCCCACGTTTCCCAACCCAATGAATCCCACTTTCATCTTTTTGCTCCGCTAGGAGTCACAGGAAATTAAGCCCCCGACTGTGTTGCACCCCCGCAGCGTTTTACTGTCGATCAAACCGTGGACCAATAACAAGAAACATCTGAATTTGCACAACGTTTAAAGACCCCGTCGAGGATCCTAAAACAAAATTTTATAAGACAAGCTCGCTTTGGAACGGTCTGGATTCTCCAAGGCTGATATATAGGAAAATCGTAGTGTGTGATCCTTCTTGGGAAGATAGTCGAAGCTAACGGAAGCTGATGCCAGGTCTGCGGCCCCATCCTTGCCAAAACGCTCAGCGTAAGAAATGCCAATGTTGAAGCGGTCGTGTTGTTTCCAATCCATGCCGATATAAGTCGA
>JAERSQ010000239.1 GCA_016845525.1 Pseudomonadota bacterium | reverse complement strand
CCGTGCTCTCCGGTACAGGTACCGCCCATGGCAAGCGCCCGCATCACCATCCGCTCGTGTAGTTGCTGAGCCCGCTCACTCTCCTCGGGATCATCTTTATCGACCAGCAGGACAAGGTGGAAATTCCCATCTCCCACGTGTCCGACGATCGGAGCAACAAGATTGGACTCCTTGATATCGCGCTGGGTTTCACGAATGCATTCAGCGAGCTGCGAGATGGGTACGCACACGTCCGTCGCCCAGATTTCACCATCGGGCCGCAGCGCCTTGCAGGCATAGGCTGCGTCATGGCGCGCCTGCCAGAGACGGTTCCGCTCCTCGGTATTGGTAGTCCACTGGAAGTTGCTTCCGCCTGCATCGGCAGCCAACTCCTGAACGACCTGTGCCTGCTCTTTTACCCCATGCTCCGAACCATGGAACTCCAGGAAAAGTGTCGGCGCAACCGCCAGATCAGTTTTGGAATAACGGTTGATGGCATCGATCTGTGCCTCATCAAGCAATTCGATACGCGCAACCGGAACGCCATACTGAATCGTCGTAATGACGGTAGCCACGGCGCTATCGAGGTCCGGAAAGGTGCACACTGCCGAAGAAATCGCTTCCGGAATGCCGTATAGCCTAAGCGTAATCTCGGTGATTACGCCCAAAGTTCCCTCGGAGCCGACAAATAGCCGGGTCAGATCATAGCCCGCTGCCGACTTGCGGGCTCGCCTTGAGGTTTTGATCACACGGCCATCGGCGAGCACCACCGTCAGCGCGAGCACGTTCTCTCGCATGGTGCCATAGCGGACCGCATTGGTGCCGGATGCCCGGCAAGCTGTCATGCCGCCGAGGGATGCATCTGCACCAGGGTCTATCGGGAAGAACAGCCCGCGGTCATGCAGATACCGGTTCAGTTGCTTGCGGGTGACGCCTGGTTGAACCACCACATCAAGATCCTCATCATGCACCTCAATGACGTCATTCATCTCCTGCATATTGATGGAGATACCGCCATGCAGCGCGGCAACATGTCCCTCCAGGGCCGTCCCGGTTCCGTACGGAATCACAGGAACCTGATGCTCCGCGCAGAGCTTTACGATCTGGCTGACTTCTTCCGTGGATTTCGGAGTCACCACAGCATCGGGCGGAACACTGCCGTGAAAGGATTCATCTTTGCCAAAGCGCTCACGAATCGCGGCCGTCTTGGAAAGACGATCACCAAACTGCGCCTCAAGGCAGGAGACGACCTCGGCCACTGCCGATGCCGGAGCTTGAATTGGAGCCTGATCTGTCACGGGTTATTCCGGGTCACAACGTTCCAACATCATTATATCCCGCTCGCCTCTCATTCACGGGTTTAGGCCAGATTTTTCCTTCTCTGTTAGTATCGTCGGGTTATCTTCCACAATTCCTTACTTTCGAGCCAGAGCAGTTCCGCGTGTCCCGACTGAACGTCATCCATCCCGATGGGGAGTCAGCACCTTTTCTGCGCGGCGTCCTGACACGGTCTTTGCAGAAAGTGGGTCTCACGTTCAGTGAGGCCTACGAGATCGCATCAGCGGTCAGAAACCAGTTAGCGGCCAGTGAGGAGATCACCTCCGACGATATTACCGAGGCGGTTTCCAGCATCCTGCTTGAAGAATCCGGGCCGGAGATGGTCGAGCGCTATCGACTCACCAAAGCCGGTCCCGCCTGGATCCGGATTAATGAAAAAGATCGGGACAGGATGTGGTTCTCCCGCACCATCTTTCGGCATCGTCTGGAAATCTGCGGAATACCGGAAAGTCTCTCTGAACGCCTCGTGCGGGATACTCATGATCGCCTGACCCGGGATTATTCCCAGGGCATTGACCGACAGGAACTGCACGGGCTCGCCTGTGAAATGGTGAAGCGCGAAGCGGGGGAGCTATTTGCAGATTATCTTGATGCCTGGCACCGGCTGCGGCAATCCAACCGGACACTCGTGATCCTTATCGGCGGGACACCCGGTGTGGGTAAGAGTCACGCGGCCTCGTTGCTTGCGAGTCGCCTCAATATCTCACGAACCGCATCGACCGACATGTTCCGGGAAGTCATGCGCTCTTTACGTCCTCCTGAGATCGCCCCAGAACTGCACTACTCAAGCTTCGAGGCATGGAAAGCCGTCAATAGCCCGCCATCAAATCGTTACACCATCGACACATTGAGCACGGGCTTCAACCGACAGGCTGACGAAATTGAAGTCGCCCTGCATGCGCTTCTCGCCCGTTCACAACGCGAGCAGTTCTCCACGATCGTTGAGGGTGTGCACGTCAGGCCCTCGATCGTTAAGGACTTTACCCTGCCGCCGGATGCCATCGTTGTGCCTTTACTGATCGCTGCAGACCGGAAAAGAACCCTCCAGGCCTTCTTCAGGGGCCGCGCCATCTCTGCTCCGAGGCGGGGAAGGAAGCACTATCTCGATAACATCGAGGCAATATGGGATCTGCAGACACTTCTCGTTTCTGAGGCCGAAACCAACGGTGTTCCTGTCGTTGTAAATGAGGCAGAAGGCGGCATCATGATGACGCGCATGTACTCATTGATCTCGGCGGCGGTACTCAAGGCGTCTCCCTTCTGAGGCGCCTTTTCTCTTTCGGTGTGTAAACGTTTGGGCTAACATACGCGCTGCTGTCTACCGCGATTCACATCAGATCCTCGGCCCCATTCCTGGTTAGTCAACTCTGCTGGCTACGCCAAAACCGCCACTGCGTCCTTAATAAGATCGGTTATGAGCAAAAAGAACAAACGAAGCAAAAATACCCGCCGTCATGATCCACTCGCAGCGCGGATACGTCAGGCCGACCAGGCTGATCGGCATGTTCTCTATGAGCGTGCGGTGCAGTGCGTCGAGTCCGAGATCGACATGGTTGATGAAACCTTCCTAAAGCTCAAAGGTCGGCAGGCGCGTACATTGAGAGAGGATTTTTGCGGGACCGCCAACACGAGTTGTGAATGGGTCCGCAGGCGGCCAGACAATCTGGCGTGGGGAGTCGATCTGGACGAAGAGGTACTGGCCTGGGGCGAAAGACATAACCTTGGACGGCTGACCGAAGACGCAACGGATCGGGTTCAGCTTATGCACGCTGACGTCCTGACAGTCGACACCCCTGCGATGGATGTCGTCCTTGCGATGAACTTCAGTTACTGGATTTTCCACACACGGGAGTCATTGAGAGGATATTTTTCACGGATTCACGACTGTCTCGTCGATGACGGCATTTTATTCCTCGACTTTTATGGTGGATACGAAACCATGCGTGAGATGGAAGAAGAGACCGATCACGATGACTTCATCTATGTCTGGGACCAGAATCGGTATAACCCGATTACCGGCGAGATAAACTGCCAGATTCATTTCAAGTTTCCGGACGGGTCGAAAATAAAGCGGGCCTTCAATTACGACTGGCGGCTCTGGACGCTCCCGGAAGTCCGCGAGCTGCTGGATGAGGCGGGCTTTTCCCGGGTGCTCGTCCACTGGGAGGGAACCGACGAGAAAACCCAGGAGGGAGACGGTATCTTCACCGCGACCGAAACCGGCGAAGCCGACGCTGCATTCATCTGTTACCTCTCGGCTGAAAAGTAGCTTTCCCTTACCAGACCGTTTTCATCGCGCCGCCATCTACCACCAGTGTCTCGCCGGTGATGTAGGCTGCCGCATCCGACAGCAAAAAGGCGCCCGCCTGGCCAAACTCACTGGCCTCGCCAAACCGGGCCAATGGCACCGTCGCTGCCCGAGTTTTTGAAATCTCCTCAAAAGGCACACCAGTTCGGTCGGCTTGGGTCTGCATCAATCCGCGCAGACGATCCGTATTGATCGCCCCCGGCACCAGATTGTTGACCCGGATTCCTTCGGTCGCCAACTGTTGCGAAAGACTTTTGGCGAGACTCGTTACACCTGAACGCATCACGTTCGACAGGAGCAGCATGTCAATCGGCTCTTTGACTGATGATGATGTGACCGTCACGATTGACCCCCCGCCCCTCTCGCGCATGGAAGGCAACACTGACCGAATCATCCGAACCGCGCTCAGCAATGTCAGTTCATAAGCTGACTGCCACGCTTCGTCGTCAAAATCATCAAACAGGCCAGCCGGAGGGCCTCCCGCGTTGACGACAAGACCATCGACAGCCCCAAATTCAGCAATCGTAGCGTCCCGCCACCTGGCGATCGACTTTTCATCCCGTGCATCAAAAACGCAGGAGATGACATCAGCGCCGGTCTCTTCGCGAAGCCGTTGCGCGCTCTCGTGAACCCGCGGCTCGGTTGGCGCTGCAATGGAGACCCGTGCCCCCTCTTTCGCTACCTGGTCTGCAATGCCATATCCCAGGCCGCGACTTGCCGCAGCCACCATGATGCTTTTTCCTTTGAGACCCAGGTCCATATCTTTAACTGACTCCTTTGAACGCGTATCGATTTAAAGCTGGCTTTCTACCGGCATGATGCGGGAAATCCAGGCAACCGTTTTTCGCCAGAAACCGGCATCTGGCTCCTTGTATAGAGTGATTTCCTCCTGCTCATCGCGATCCCATCCCGTCCAGGTCATCCGGCCGGCCTCATCCAATTGCACGCGATAGGCAAGTTTTGACAGGTTGTTCAATGCGAGTTCGGCAATCTGGCTGGCCATTGTGGGGTCCTCAACAATCACGCCGAGCTCAGTATTCTGGTAAACCGATCGCGCATCCAGGTTTAGTGACCCGATGAACGTTTGCTGACGGTCAAAAACGAACGTCTTCACGTGAAGGCTGATGTGATCCGACAACGCCGCAAGATCTGTCTCATCAAACTCTGGCATCTCGCGATCTGCCCTAAGTTCATAGAGTTCGACCCCTGCCTTGATCAATGGCTTACGGTACTTGGCGTAATGCCCATGCACGGCGGCGACATCGTTGGCTGCCAAGGAGTTGGTCAATACCACTACCCTGCACCCTCGTCCTGCTGCATCGGCGAGCACTTGAACCCCGCCGTCGCTTGGAATGAAGTAGGGATTCAGGATGATCAATTCGCTTTCGGCCTGCCTGAAATAAGGCCATAAATCCGGAGCCAGGTGGGT
>JAERSQ010000238.1 GCA_016845525.1 Pseudomonadota bacterium | reverse complement strand
ACATTGAGCAGACGGTCGACTATGCGCTTGACCAGGGTCTTCTGGTCACCGTCTATCTCGAGGATTGTTCCAACGGTTACCGGGACAGCCGCGATTATGTGTACCGCATGGTTGAGGCGCTCGCGGCGATGGATCTTCGCCACATTATGCTGCCCGACACGCTCGGCGTAATGAGTCCGGCAGAAGTATCGACGGCCGTCGGGGATATGTGCAGCCGATTTGAAGGCCAGGATTTTGATTTTCATCCGCATAATGATTATGGGCTCGCCACCGCTAATGCAATGGCTGCGGTCGAATCCGGCGCAGCCGCGATTCACGCTACACTGAACTGCCTCGGCGAGCGGGCAGGAAATGTGTCACTGGCCGAAGTGGCGGTCGTGCTCAAAGACAAGCTGGGTGTCAAAGTCTCGATTGATGAGACCAAGATGCACGACCTCAGCCAGATGGTTGAAAACTTTTCCGGAAAGCGGGTGGCCGCCAATGCGCCGGTTATCGGCACTGATGTCTTTACTCAGACCAGCGGCATTCATGCCGACGGAGATCAGAAAGGCCAGTTGTACCAGACGGAGCTCAGCCCGGATCGTTTCGATCGTCGGCACAGTTATGCCCTCGGCAAGATGAGTGGCAAAGCGTCGCTGACGAAGAATCTCGAAGATCTTGGGATCGATCTGTCAGAGGAGAATCAGTCCAAGGTGCTCCAGCGGATCGTTGAAATCGCCGACACCAAGGCCACGATCACGCCGGAAGATCTCCCTTTCATTATTGCCGACATTCTTGAGAGCGGCGATTACCAGCATGTGGAACTGCTGAATTGCTCAATCACGAGCGGTCTTGATATCGAATCGACTGCCAGTGTGCGGGTGCGGGTGGGGGAAGAGATCCACAAATCCTCAGACTCGGGCAACGGCGGTTTTGATGCGTTTATCAAGGCGCTGCGCAAGGTGCTGGATCCGAGCGGTTTCGAATTTCCGGAACTCATCGATTTTGAGATCCGGATTCCCAAAGGCGGCCACACCAGCGCACTGACCGAGTGCTTTATTACCTGGGAAGATGATGGCCGCCGATTTAAAACGCGGGGCGTGCATGCCAACCAGGTGTTTTCCGGCGTCAACGCCGCTATGCGCATGCTCAATATGAAAATGCGCCAGCAGGATTCACCCGAAGGCGAATCCCGTCCATTAGAAAAACCCGAGTAAGCTTCCCCTAACCGGCTGCGGGCATCGCGGCGAGCGCGGCCACAACCCGGTCGCCGAATTCGCTGGTACTGATCTGCTTTTCTGCATCGCCCCGTCTGGCAAGATCCGGCGTGGTGAAGCCGTCGCTAAACACGCTTTGCATGGCCTTCCACAGGTTGGCCGCTTCGGTGTCCATGTTGAAACTCATCTCCAGCATCATCGCGACGGAGCCGAGCATGGAGTAGGGGTTGGCAATGCCCTTGCCCGCGATATCCGGGGCGGAGCCATGGGAAGGTTCGTAGTAGGACTGCTCGGGACCAACGCAGGCGGAGGGCATGAGCCCCAGCGAGCCGAGAATCCCGCCGCATTGATCGCTCAGGATATCGCCGAACATGTTTTCCATGACCATGACATCAAAGCGGGTGGGATCAAGGCACAGGTAGGTGGCGGCGGCGTCCACCAGGACATGGTCGACAGAGACCTCGGAATAATCGCGATGGACTTCATCGAGGATCTCGTTCCAGAGCACGCTGGATTTCAGCACGTTGCTCTTGTGCACGTTGGTGAGTGATTTCTTGCGTTTCATGGCGAGCTTGAACGCCACTTCCAGCACCTGCTGAATCTGGTCCTCGTCGTACTCCAGCATCTCGTGGACGTAACGTCGCCCCTGATCATTGACACCGGTGTCCTTGGACCCGAAATAAAGGCCGCCGACCAGTTCCCGAATAATCACGAGGTCAATCCCGTTGCCGATGATCTCAGGACGAAGCGGCGAAAAGTGTGCCAGTTCAGGCGGCAGGGTGACGGGGCGGAAGTTCGCGTACGTCTGGTAACGCCGGCGCATGGGCAAAAGGCCTCCGCGTTCGGGCTGTTCATCGACGGGAATCTTTTTCGATTCCTCATGGCTGAGACCGATAGTGCCCTTGAGGATGGCATCGGCGTTGTCGCAGATCGCAATGGTTTCATCGGGAAAAGACTTTCCGGTCTCAAACCAGGCGCAGGCGCCGAACAACGCAGGTTGCAGATCAAATGAAACGCTGTTTCGTTCCTCTACAAGCTTCAGAACTTTTTCCGCCTCGGCCATGATTTCCGGGCCGATGCCGTCGCCGGCAAGCAGGGCAATCTTGTGTGTCGTCATATCAGTAAAGAGTCTGTCTTAGTTGGGTAGCGGGGCTTCGCAGTCATCACCGATCCCGTTTTTGTTGGTGTCGGTCTGAAGCGGATTAAACAGCCCAAAACAGTTGTCCAGAAGGTCCAAAATGCCGTCATCGTCCAGATCGTCACAAATCAGGACATCGTCATCTTCCTCGTCCAGCGGCAAAATCTGGGGAACGGCGCTCTGTGCCGAAATCGAGGACCCTGTGGCGGTCAGCAACGTGACCGTCAGGAAGGCGCTCGCCGCAGTATAGCGGGCTTTGCGGGTCACCATGGAATGGCAGCTCCGGTGTAGTCAAAAAAACCTCCGTTTTGAGTCTCATCGATGCTGATCATGACTTTCCTGAGGCCTGAGGCACTCTGGGATGCATCAACTGGCGCATTGGCGCCGCCCATATCTGTCCGCACCCAGCCCGGATGCAGCGCCACGACTCGGGTGCCGTCGCTTGCAAGATCCTGTGCCAGACACACGGTCACCGCATTCAGGGCGGCTTTGCTGGAGCGGTAACTGTAGGCACCGCCGGAAGTGTTATCCGACATGCTGCCCATCTTGCTTGAAATCATGGCGACCAGGGCATCCTCTGCTGCGGCAAGATTGCCCCGCAAGGCCCGCGTCACCATAAACGGTGCAATGGCGTTGACGTGAAATTCCTGAAGCCAGGTTTCTGTCGCGAGACTTTCCGCATCGTCTGATCTCGATTGGTACAGGCCGGCATTGTTGATGAGCAGGTTAACGGGCTGCCCCGCCAGGGACGAGACGGCTGTCTCAATCTCAGAGCTGTTGGTGACATCCAGTGTAAGCAACTGCAGTTCATCGCCGTGTACCGCTTTAAGTGACTGCAGGGCATCCGATTCGGGATGCCGTGCGGTAGCGAAGACTTTGCTGCCGGCTTCCAGAAACTGATGCACCAGTTCCAGTCCGATACCTCGGGTGGTGCCAGTAATAAAAACGGTGTGGCTCATAGTCGATAACCCCAAAAAGGTGGTGATGGCTTGTATGCGGTCAGGACGCGAAAGCCGCGGTCATCATCCGCCGGGCCTTAACCGCATCATCGGAATTATCCAATGCGGTATCGGCTTCGCAAAGCACCTGTCCGGCGCTGACGTCCCGCACAAGTGTCACACCTCCCGACAGGCCGAGAGGCAGCGCGCCTTTGGCCGTGGACAGGGATGCCGGCATTTGTTTGCCATAGACACAATGACCGCCCTCGCCATCGAGCATCTCGCCAGTTTTGAGATCCCGTTTGGCGACCGCGACGACATCCGATGAAAAACAGTACGGGCGGCCGGTGGGTTCGCCGCGCAGTGCCACCGACGCAATGGAGAAGCCGAGTTCCAGCCCGATCATGTGCGTCGGGCGATACAGCGCGCCGTAAAGACTGCTCTCATCGGGCAGCATGTGATACTCGCGAAAGCATTGCCGGGCGTAATCAGTGCCTGGTTTCACGATGACAAATGTTCCCATTGCAAGATGATGATCAATGGGCTCGCCGCTGCGTTTAAGGGAGGAAACCACTTCCGTGGTGCCGCTGCGGGTCAGTGCTCCGCCATCCTGCTCAGGCTTGCAGACATCTGCCAGCGAAAAGCGCGATGCGGGCGGGAACGTCAAGCCTGCCGCCTGGGGCATGAGCCCGGTCGCGTTACACACTGCGGTCATCTCTATCGCCGATTTGCTGCCGTCCAGAAAGGAATTGAACATCTGCAGGTTGATGCTGTTCGGGTCTTCGATATCAAGATACTCGCGCAATACATTCCAGACAGTATCGGGCGTCAGCGAGTGGTATTCGGGCAGA
>JAERSQ010000237.1 GCA_016845525.1 Pseudomonadota bacterium | reverse complement strand
TACGCCATCTTCGGCGAAGGCAATGATGTCTGCGGGGTGGCCTGTCTGCGCACAGTAAGCCAATAGATCGGCTGTGGCCATCGTCGTCGTTCTGGTATTGACCAGGGGATGAAGATAGATCACATCAGTCTGTGTCAGTTCGTGATCTATGACGAAACGCACGGACCGCGTCCGGTCATTAACCAGGGCAAGAGGAGACACGGATCCTGGCTTGATGCCAAGGTACTCCATCATGCGGGCTTCTGAGGCAAAAGAAAAGCGTCCGGCACCCAGCGCCTTGGCCAATGCCTTGAGGTCAACCTCTCGATCCTCATGACAGCTGACCAGCCACATCCTGCCTTTTTTGTTTCGCAGGAAAAGATTTTTGATATCACCCTGTCCGCCGGAGGTGACCCGCAGTGCCTTACTGTCCTCAACCGTGAACATGGGCGGATGCTCGATAGTTGGGGCATCGATGCCCAGCGACGCCAGTTCTTGTAGCAGGGAATCCGAGTCAGTCGGCGCCGACCCATCAACCAGGCGATCCGGTATACCGTTATTGGAGTTTTGCAAGAGGTTGAGCCAGTGAGATGGCTATAATGGCGGTTATTGAGCGCGCCATTGTGCCACACTGAATTCAGGTTACTTTATGCCAGCGACTGCCCGCCGGAAAACGACATCGAAATCCAAAAAGACGAAGCGCCCCACTGCCGCGGCGCAAGTCAGCACGCGCAAACACGAGACCGTGCCGGTCTCTGCGTTTACCGAACGCTCTTACCTCAATTACTCCATGTACGTGGTGCTCGACAGAGCACTGCCGAGCCTGGCCGACGGCCTGAAACCCGTTCAAAGACGGATTGTGTACGCCATGTCCGAGTTGGGCTTGGCGGCTTCATCAAAGTATAAGAAATCCGCCCGAACCGTCGGAGATGTCCTGGGCAAGTTTCATCCGCATGGGGATTCGGCCTGCTATGAGGCGATGGTGCTGATGGCGCAGCCGTTCAGTTTTCGCTACCCCCTTGTGGATGGGCAGGGTAACTGGGGCTCCCAGGATGATCCGCGGTCGTTTGCCGCGATGCGCTATACCGAAGCCCGGCTTTCCGGTTTTGCTGAGATGCTGTTGTCGGAACTGGGTCAGGGTACCGTGGATTGGGGCCTTAACTTTGACGGCACACTGCGTGAGCCCCGGCTGTTGCCGGCACGGTTGCCTAATGTCCTGCTCAACGGGAGTTCCGGCATCGCGGTTGGGATGGCGACCGATATCCCGCCGCACAACCTCAGAGAAGTCGTTAGTGCCGCCATCCGTCTGCTGGGCAATAGCCGGACTACGCTGGATCAGTTGTGTGAGCACATCCAGGGACCTGATTTTCCGACCGAGGCGGAAATCGTGACGCCGGTGGAGGAGATCCGCGAGGTGTATCGCACCGGATATGGCTCAGTGCGTCAGCGGGCAGTGTGGCGCGAAGAGGGCGCTGATATTGTCATCGCAGCCTTGCCCTATCAGGTGTCCGGAGAGCGGGTTATTGAACAGGTGGCGACACAGATGTCGTCAAAGAAACTGCCCATCGTGGATGATATTCGCGACGAGTCAGATCATGAGAATCCCACCCGGATCGTTATCGAGCCCCGATCCAACCGGGTCGATAAAGCGGCGTTAATGGATCATCTCTTTGCCACGACCTCTCTTGAGCAGAGTTACCGGGTCAACATGAATATGATCGGCCTCGACGGCCGACCTAAAGTGTTTGACCTCAAGAGCGCGCTCAAAGAGTGGCTGGAGTTTCGGCTCTCGACCGTCAAGCGGCGGCTTGAGTTTCGACTCGACCGGGTCGTTAAGCGCCTGCACATTCTGGACGGACTCCTTATTGCCTTCCTGAATCTTGATGCCGTTATCAAGATCATCCGTCACGAAGAAGAGCCCAAGAAAGTCCTGATGAAGCGGTTCAAACTCAGTGAGATCCAGGCAGAGGCCATCCTGGAGTTGAAGTTGCGGCATTTGGCCAAGCTTGAAGAGATGAAGATTAACGGGGAGCAACAGGAACTGGCCCGCGAGAAAGCAGACCTTCAGAAGATCCTGAAGTCGCGTGATCGCCTGAAAAAGGTGGTGGGTAAGGAGCTAATGGCTGACGCCGAGGATTTTGGCGATGACAGGCGCTCGCCTCTGGTCGTGCGGGATGCGCCTCAGGCGCTCAGTGAGACAGCCCTGATTCCCTCGGAGCCCATCACGGTCGTGTTATCACGCAATGGATGGATCCGGGCGGCCAAGGGAACCGATATTGACCCCCGTGAGCTGGCCTACCGTGGAGATGATGGATATCTGCATTCCGGCCCGGGGCGAACCAACCAGCCCTTGCTGTGTATTGATTCAACCGGGCGAGTGTACGGTCTGCGCTCTCATGAACTGCCCTCCGCCAGGAGCCTAGGCGAGCCGGTCGCCAAGCAATTGAAACCGCCCGCGGGTGCAACGTTTTGCGGCGTCATGATAGGTGAAAACAATAGCCGCTTCCTGTTGGCTTCCGATGCCGGATATGGTTTCGTAGCGACTCTGGAAGATCTCCTGACCCGAAACAAGTCAGGCAAAGCGGTTCTCAGCGCGCGCGGTGCTGGGGTATTGCCACCACAGCGCGTGTTTGAGTACGAGGATGACTGGGTTGCGGCGATTACCGATACCGGACGTCTTTTAATCTTCGCCCTAGCGGAACTGCCGCTGCTGCCAAAAGGCAAGGGCGTCAAGCTGGTCAATATTCCCGGGGCACGCCATAAGGCGGGAGAAGAGAAACTGGCGGGAATCGCTGTGTTCCGTGAAGGCGATGCGCTGCGTCTTTATGCGGGGAAACAGAGCATGCGTCTAAAGCCTTCGGATATCGATACCTTTGCCGGGTCGCGGGCTCAACGGGGCAGGGCACTGCCTCGGGGATACCAGCGCCCGACGGCAATCGAAACCATAGCGGCCTGACCATGTCCGGCGGGCAGTATCTTAGGAAGTGACGTTCATGAGGATGACGCTTCGACCCTCATCCCGCCCGACACTGGAGCCGACCGAGCCGCTTTATAAACGGGTGCCGACCTGTGCGGAGGATGGCACGCCCTACAGCGACTTTATGGTGCTGATTCCCGGAATGCGTGAGTTGCCCGAAGCCGAGATGGCACAGCGGGTATCAGGACTGCAGGCAGTGCTCGGACGCTATCGGCAGGTTGTGTTCGCTGACCTGAATATCAGACTGAATCTGCTCTGGGTGACGGTCATTCCCGAACGGGGCCTCATTCCTGATTTGATCAGCGCGCTGCGCCAGAGAGTTCCCGAAGCCCGGCTCGTCGGGCACGAGTAAGCCGCAACCGAGGCAACGCTTAAAACGGCAGTGTGAGTGTCGGCCGCAGGGCCAAAATCTGCTCGCGGTAAAGGTCCTGAATTCGCTCCAGCGCAGAAGCCGTGTCTGCTTCAAAGCGCAGAATCACGGTCGGTGTTGTGTTCGACGCCCGCGCAAGACCGAAACCGTCCTCGAAATCCACGCGCACCCCGTCAATGTTGCAGACTGAGCCGCCAGAGAAATTGCCGTTGGCAACAAGCTCTTGGATGAGAGCGTGATGCTCTCCTTCGTTCATTTCGATTCGAAGTTCGGGTGTATTAACGGTGTCGGGAATTTCAGCGAAGACAGTACTTGGCGGCCTGTCATCCCCCGATAAGACTTCGCACAGTCGGGCGGCAGCATACAGTGCGTCATCGAAGCCGTACCAGCGCTCCTTGAAGAAGAGGTGGCCGCTCATCTCGCCGCCAAATGCGCCGTCCGTCTCCCGAAGTTTGGCCTTGATGAACGAGTGCCCCGTCTTCCACATCAGAGGCGCTCCTCCGGCATCTTCGATGGCTTTGGGCAACAGCCTTGTGCATTTGACGTCATAGATGATCTTGGCGCCGGGATTGCGGGCCAGGATGTCACGGGCAAAGAGAATCATCTGCCGGTCCGGCCAGATCAGCTGGCCCGCGTCAGTAATCACACCCAGGCGGTCGCCATCGCCGTCAAACGCGAGCCCCAAGTCAGCTTTCTCTGTGCGCACGGCTTCGATGAGCTGCACAAGATTATCCGCAACGCTGGGGTCAGGATGATGATTTGGGAAAGTGCCGTCAATGTCACTATAAAGTTCAACGACCTCGCAGCCGATATCCCGCATCAGTTGCGGCGCTGCCATGCCGGCGACGCCGTTCCCACAGTCGGTGACCACCTTGAGTGGGCGCTTGAGCCGGATATCTCCAGCGACCCGCTGCATGTATGTCGGAACGACGTCTTTGCTTCGCCGTGTTCCCTTACCTTCGGCAAAGGACTGTGCCTCAATCCGTTTACGTAAATCCTGAATGCGCTCGGCTGCCAGCGTATGGGTGCCGATCATGATCTTGAGCCCGTTGTAGTCGGGCGGGTTGTGGCTGCCAGTGACTGAAACCGCTGAACCGATATTGAGTGCGTGCGTCGCGAAGTAGGTAAGGGGTGTCGGCACCATTCCGATATCGACCGCATCGCAGCCCGTGGCGCAGATACCATTCATCAGAGCGTCCGAAATAGCGGGACCTGAGAGCCGGCCATCCCGGCCGATGACGACGGCGCTGTCCCCGGCAGCGAGCGCCTCGGAGCCTACAGCCCGCCCGATCTGTTCGACTATCTGGGCAGTGAGGGAGTGCCCGACGATTCCGCGGATATCGTAGGCCTTGAAAATTTCAGGATGGGGAACCGGCATAGGCCGGATTGTAGCCTGAGACCGAGGCGTTTCAGAGTCTGCTAGACACGATACCGGGGATGATTTAGCCTTTGGCTAGGGAGTTAAGCCCCTGAGGATTTCTAACCAATTAAAGGAGGAGGTCAATGACCCAAAGCAAAGAATTTATCGCGCGGCTCCAGGGCGGGCAATTTACCCGCCGGCAGGCACTCAAGGCCCTTGGAGCCATGGGGTTTGCCGTTGGCGCTGTGCCGCTGGGGATGCGCTCTGCGCTGGCTGCCGATAATGCCACGTACTTCACCTGGGGCGGCTACGATGATGATGGCATGTTCGCGCCGTATATCGCACAGCATGGAGGGCCGCCCAACTATGTAACGTTCGGTGATGCGGAAGAGGGATTCACGAAGATGAAAGCGGGCTTCGTGGTTGATGTCACCCACCCGTGCTCTAACGATATTCCCCGCTGGAAGGATTCAGGCATGTTCCAGGGGATGGACAAATCGCGACTGTCATCCTATGACGATCTTTTTGGTGCCCTGGTTAATCTGCCGGGAGCCAATGACAGTGCCGGCCAATGGTTTATGCCTTTCGATTGGGGCGCGACTTCAATTACCTATCGCACGGATCTCGTTGACCTTGAGGGCAAGGCCGAATCTTGGGAGATGCTCTTCGATCCGCGCTACAAAGGCAAGATTGCGGTGATCGACAGTGCTGCGGATACCTGGTATTGCATGGCCATTCTGGCAGGCGTTGATATCGGCAAGCCGCTGACGGGTGAAGACATCGATAAAACCAACGCCCTGATGAAGAAGCTCCGCCCGCAAGTGCGGATGTTCACCAATGATATGACTTCTCTTCAGCAGGCATTGGCGTCGGGCGAGATTGTCATGGCACTCACCTGGAACGAAACTCCGGTCGCGCTTGCAGCCGAGGGTCATGCGGTACGTTTTGCGGGTCCCAAAGAAGGCGCGCTGACCTGGTGCTGCGGCTTGATGATGCATAAGGATGCCCCCAATCTTGACGGGGCTTATGACATTGTCAATGCGATGACGTCCCGTGAGACCGGGGTATACGTTATCGATTACTGGGGCTATGGACATTCCAATTCTGCATCATTCAAGATGGCCGACCCCGGTGTACTGGCCCAGTTGGGTCTCGACAAAGATCCGATTGCTTACCTCAATGCTGGGCATATGGGCATTCCCCAGTCTGATGAGGTCGAAACCCGGATAAACCGCGACTTCGAGGCGATCAAGACCGGCTTCTGAGTTCGATCGATCCCCTGTCTGGCATCTGCCAGGCAGGGCTCTTTTTTCGCAAGTTCTCGAAGTAAGAACTTTTTGGGGATCGACGTTCCCATCAGTCAATGGCCCGCACAGCGGCCAGGACCGCTGCGGTTTTGATCAATTCTTTGGAAGGTGACGTAGTCTTCGTGGCGTGTCGTTGACACTTTACCCGCCTTATTCTCACGATGCTCGCAGACAACGCCCAGACCAGCAAACTGGCTCAAGCCCGCGGCTTTATCGGTCGGCGACCGGGTCTGCGCGGCTATCTGCTGCTCTCTCCGACGCTGATGATCGTCGGCACGCTGATGCTCGTACCCGTGCTCGGGATGGCGGTGATGAGTTTCTGGCAGCAGACCGGTCATATGGCCTTCGATATGAGCGGGACGCTGAACAATTATGCCGAAGCGCTGACCCGCGATATGTACCGGGTGCTCTTTTTGCGGTCGTTGTCGATCTCGGGGCTGACTACCCTGGCTACAGTCGTCATGGCTTTCCCATTGGCCTATTTCATTGCGTTTTATGTCAAGCGTCACAAGATGGTGTGGATCATTCTGGTGACCCTGCCGTTTTGGACCAGTTATCTCTTGCGCGTATTCGCGTGGAAAGTAATCCTGGGCTACAACGGTGCTGTGAACTCCGGCCTGATTTCCCTTGGCATAATCAGCGAACCGCTGGATTTTCTGATGTATAACCCGACAGCTGTCGTCATTACGCTGACGCATGCCTGGGCCACCGTCGCCATTTTGCCGATCTATGTCTCGCTTGAAAAAATAGATCGCTCTGTGCTGGAGGCGGCAACGGATCTTGGCGACAGTCCTTTTATCCGGTTTTTTCGAATCATCCTGCCTTTGGCCCTGCCGGGAATATTGGCAGCATCTGTTTTGATCTTTATTCCGACGGTAGGAGACTACGTCACCCCTTCCTTGGTCGGTGGGTCTGACGGCTACATGATCGCAAACGTGATTCAGTTTCAGTTTGGGCGGGGCAGCAACTGGCCCTCGGGTGCCGCCATTTCCCTGACCTCCATGACGATCGTGGCTATTCTGGTCGGTGTTTTTGTGTGGTCAGCCCGGCGTCTAAGCGGGAGAAGGGGATGAATCAGGGTACGGGGCTCGCCGCGCGCATTCTTGGCACTTACGCTGTGATCTATGTGGCTTATTTGTATGTGCCGGTACTTTTTTTACCGCTTTTTTCTTTCAATGATTCCATCTATATCAGTTTCCCGCTGCGCGGCTGGACGGTGAAATGGTACGAGGCCATGCTGGCGAATGATGCACTGCACCGCGCTCTGGTGAATAGTCTCAAAGTGGGGCTGGCAACCGCGTTTATCAGTACAGTGCTGGGTATCCTTGGGGCAAGAGCAGTCACCCGTTACCGGTTGCCTGGCCAGAAGCCGGTGGTGGCCATGATCATGCTGCCGCTGGTCGTCCCGGAGATCATCCTGGCGATGGCTCTGTTGATGGTGATTCTGCGGGCCGGCGGCTCATTGGGTCTGGTGAGCATCGCGGCAGGGCATATTCTTCTTTGCGTGCCCTTTGCGATGGTCGTACTGATGTCACGTTTTGAAGGGTTTGACAGGTCGTTGGAGGAAGCCTCGCATGATCTGGGCGAAAATGGCTGGTGGACGTTCTGGAGGGTGACTTTCCCCAATGTGTTGCCGGGCATTGTGGCGAGCCTGTTATTAACCTTTACGATTTCCTTTGATGAATTCATCATGGCTTTTTTCCTCGGCAGCACGGAGCCCACGTTACCTGTTTTCATGTGGAATCAGCTGCGGTTTCCAAAACTGCTTCCCGGTGTTTTGGCGCTGGGGGCCTGCATTTTGATCGCGAGCGTGTTTATTGTTCTGGTGGCGGAGTGGTTTCGCCGCCGGAATACCTCGGACTCACAGTCGGGAGATGTCATCATTGGATAACAGCTTTATCGATATCGCGGGTGTCTCGAAGTCCTTTGGCGGCGTGAAGGCGGTCGACGACATCTCTGTCTCTGTTCGTCAGGGGGAATTCTTTTCCCTGTTGGGACCGTCGGGCTGCGGCAAGACAACTTTACTGCGAATCCTCGGGGGGCTTGAAACACCTGGGAGCGGCACAGTGTGTATCGATGGTCAGGACATCACCGATATGCCGGCACATCTGCGACCGACCAATATGGTGTTTCAGAATTACGCGATATTTCCTCATCTCAATGTTGAGCAGAATGTGGCCTACGGTCTTCGCCAGCAGAAATTGTCCCGCGAAGAGCAGGCAGAGAAAGTGTCGGCAGCGCTTGCAATGGTCAAGCTTGAAGGCTTCGAACAGCGCGGCGCGGATGAGATGTCAGGCGGCCAGAAACAGCGGGTTGCCCTGGCAAGAGCGCTGATCAAGCGACCCAAGGTATTGCTTCTGGATGAGCCGCTTGGCGCCCTCGACAAGAAGTTGCGCGAAGAGATGCAGATTGAGCTGCGGATGCTCCAGCAGCAGGTAGGCATTACCTTTGTGTTTGTAACCCATGATCAGGAGGAGGCGTTGACCCTTTCCGACCGGGTGGCGGTGATGGGCGAGGGCAGGATCCTGCAAATCGATGCTCCACGGCAGATTTACGAGCGGCCAAAGAGTCATGAGGTCGCGGACTTTATCGGTCAGATGAACCTGCTCCAAGGAAGAGTCGA
>JAERSQ010000236.1 GCA_016845525.1 Pseudomonadota bacterium | reverse complement strand
CCGGGGCAGGCTGTCCTTAATGCGCCAATGCAATCGGCGAAATGCTGCGCACCGCCATCGCGCAGATCATCACGATCGACCGAGGTCACCACCACGTAATTGAGGCCCATCTCGCGAACCGTCTGTGCCAGTCGTACGGCTTCTTCTGTATCTACCGGTTGGGGCCGGCCATGAGCAACATCACAAAAAGGACATCTGCGGGTACAGACATCGCCGAGTATCATAAAGGTGGCAGTGCCGTTGCCAAAGCACTCGCCGAGGTTGGGACAACTCGCTTCTTCACAGACGGTATTCAGTCCGCGCCCGCGAAGGATTTTTTTTAAACGCGCGACTTCAGGCGTGCCCGGGAAGCGTGCCCGGATCCAGGTCGGTTTTTTCAGGCGGTCGCTGCGTTCGGTTGGAGCGAACTTGACCGGTACGCGGGCGACTTTCTGTTCGGCATTGGCGCTTCCGTATTTGCTCACGGTGTCTGCATTTCCTCTTCGTAGTAGTCAATCGGCGGACAGCTGCACACCAGTGTTTTATCACCCTGGACGTTGTCTACGCGTCCAACCGGAGGCCAGTACTTATCCCGGCGGGTCGCAGGAGAGGGAAAGAAGGCCGCTTCCAGCGGATAGGGCCGATCCCATCCTCCCTGAGTGAGCAGGTGAAGCGAGTGAGGCGCATTCTTGAGGAGATTGTTTTCAGCGTCCTGTTCGCCCGCCTCAATCTCGGCAATTTCCTGCCTGATCGAGACCATAGCGTCACAGAAGCGGTCAAGTTCGTCCCGCGACTCGCTTTCGGTGGGTTCAATCATGAATGAGTCTGCCACGGGCCATGACATCGTCGGCGCGTGAAAACCGTAGTCCATCAGCCGTTTGGCAACGTCCTCTACCGTAATGTCACAGGATTCCCGGATTGCTGACAGGTCCACAATGCACTCGTGGGCAACCAGGCCGTTATTTCCGGTATAGACCACAGGATAATGGGCATTCAGCCGCTTGGCGACGTAGTTCGCGTTCAAGATGGCGATTTCCGTGGCCCGGCGGAGCCCCGATGCCCCAAGCAGGGCGATATAGGCCCAGGAGATTGGGAGAATGCTCGCTGAACCCCATGGCGCAGCTGAGACCTGGCCGATCGTGGCGCGACCCCCCGACGCGGGGTTAACGCCCTCCACCAGAACATGGTCGGGCAGATAGGGGGCGAGATGAGACAGCACGCCAATCGGGCCCATGCCCGGGCCGCCGCCGCCGTGCGGAATGGCAAACGTCTTATGCAGATTGATGTGGGCGACATCTGCGCCGATCTCGGCCGGCCTGCAGATGCCCACCAGCGCATTGAGATTGGCGCCGTCCATGTAGACCTGACCGCCATGGTGGTGAACGATCTGGCAGATATCGCGTACCCGCTCTTCAAATACACCGTGCGTGGAGGGATAGGTGATCATGAGCGCAGCGAGTTCTTCCTGGTGTGTTGCAGCTTTGTCACGAAGATCATTCAGGTCCACGTTCCCGTCTTCATCACACTTGACGATGACTACCCGCATGCCTGCCATGACGGCACTGGCAGGATTGGTGCCGTGCGCAGAAGACGGAATGAGACAGACGTCCCGGTGACCCTGACCGTTGGCTTCGTGAAAGGCGCGAATACAGAGCAAACCCGCGTATTCTCCTTGCGAACCGGCATTGGGCTGCAAGGAGATGGCGTGGAACCCCGTGATTTCGCACAGCATATCCTCGAGCTCCTCAAAGAGCTGTTGGTAACCCTGCGTTTGCTCAAGCGGCGCAAAGGGATGCAGGTTAGTGAAATCCCGGATAGAGATCGTCTGCAACTCGGACGTCGCATTAAGTTTCATCGTGCATGAGCCCAGTGGGATCATCGAACGCCCAAGGCTGACGTCTTTGCTGGCAGTGCGGCGCATGTAGCGCATCATTTCTGTCTCGGACCGGTACCGATGGAAAATCTCGTGCTCAAGGTAAGGAGAGTTGCGCACCAGGTCAGGGGGGATCGCGCTCTTGACCTCGGCATCCAGTCCCTGGATATCAAGACGATGGTGCGCGTGGGTATCAAAGACCTTCCAGAGTGTCAGCAGGTTTTCCCGTTTGGTGGTTTCATCAAAACTGATACCCAGGTGATCGGCATCAATGACCCGGAGATTGATCCGCGATTCGCGAGCACGCGCAGCGAGCCGACCTGCGAGACCCGGGACGTGCACCGAAATCGTGTCGAAAAAGTGCGACTCAACAATCTCGTAGCCGATGCGTGTTAAGCCCTCCGCGAGAATGCAGGTCAGTCGGTGTACGCGGCTCGCAATCGTCTTTAAACCCTCGGGCCCGTGATACATCGCGTACAGCGTCGAGATATTGGCCAACAGGACCTGGGCCGTGCAGATATTGCTGGTGGCTTTCTCGCGCCGAATATGCTGCTCGCGGGTTTGCAGCGCCATCCTGAGCGCGGGGCGCCCCTGGGCATCTTTGGAGACCCCGATGATGCGCCCGGGAATCGAGCGTTTGTGGGCATCACGAGTGGCAAAAAACGCAGCATGGGGGCCGCCGTAGCCCATTGGAACGCCAAACCGCTGGGAATTGCCGATAACAATGTCGGCCCCCATCTCACCCGGGGGCTTAATCAGTGTCAGGGAAAGGATATCTGCCGCAACGACGGCCAGCGCCTTTTTTTCGTGCGCCAGTGAAATCACACCGGCGAGATCATGCAGTCCGCCGGTTGAGGCCGGATACTGGAGCAGAACCCCGAAACATTCCCTGCGTGCAAGTTCCTTGTCGGGATTGCCCACCAGAATCTCGAAGCCCATGAACCCTGCCCGGGTCTTTATGACCGCAAGGGTCTGCGGATGAACCCGGTCGTCAACGAAGAATACATTTGATTTCGCCTTCGACAGACGCCGGCACATACTCATCGCTTCTGCACCGGCCGTTGCCTCGTCCAGCAATGAGGCATTGGCCAGTTCCATGCCGGTCAAGTCACAGATCATCTGCTGGAAGCTGAGCAGTACCTCGAGGCGGCCCTGACTGACTTCAGCCTGGTAAGGCGTGTAGGCGGTATACCAGTCAGGATTTTCGAAAACGTTTCTGCGTATAACCGGCGGCATGACGGTCCCGTGATATCCACAGCCGATCATGGAGACAAAGACCTGGTTACGGTGACGCATATGCCGCAGATAAGTGCTCGCGGCACGCTCGCTTCGAGGGGGATCCATCTCGAGCCCATGCTCGCTGATGATATTGGCGGGGACGACCTGGTTAATCAAATCATCAACACTGCTGCAACCCAATTCTGTGAGCATCGCTTCGATATCATGATCCGAGGGTCCGATATGCCTGCGGATGAAATCTCCATGCATCTCAAGCTCGGTGAGTGTGGCGCGGTGCTCCGTCATCGCTTCTGCTCCTTGTCCTGGATTAATCGAGGCTGCTAATCAGATCCTGATAGGCCGATTCGTCCATCAGGGAATCGAGATCTCCCGTCCCATCCACCCGAACACGATAAAACCAGCCTTCGCCCGTGGGGTCTTCATTGACCTTTTCAGGTTCGTCGCTTAATGCCGTGTTGACCTCAATAATGGTGCCATTGACAGGAGATTTGATGTCGCCCGCAGCTTTGACTGATTCGATGACGGCGACCTCCTGTCCCGCGCTGATCTGCGCTCCGGCTTCGGGAAGTTCGACATAAACCAATTCCCCCAGTTGGTCCTGTGCGTAGTCGGTAATGCCAATGGTGACGACATCTCCCTCCAGGCGCGCCCACTCATGTTCGGCAGTAAATTTCAGATCGGTCATTGATCGATTTCTCCTTCGGTTTATTTATGGTAGCGATGGGGTACAAACGGTAGCTGGCATACGGTGACGGGTAGGTTCTTGTTTCGAACCTGTGCGTGCAGGGTGCGCCCGGGTTCAGCCAGTGAAGCCGGGACATATGCCATGGCAATCGGTGCGCTCAGGCTTGGCCCGAAGCCCCCACTTGTAACTTCGCCGGCATCCATGCCGTCAGGTGTCAGCAGTGGGGCGTGCGCCCGAACAGGGGCTTTGCCGTCGGGCCGGATTCCAATCCGGGTTCTGGCGGGACCGTGTTCGATCTCGGAAAGGATGTGCTCGGCGCCCGGAAATCCGCCGGCCCGTTCTCCGCCTGATCGCCTGCAGCCAGGAATGGCCCATCGCAGTCCGGCTTCGATTGGAGAGATATCCGGTCCAATGTCGTTACCGTGCAGACAAAGACCCGCCTCCAATCGCAAGGTATCACGCGCTCCCAGTCCGGCCGGGGCAACCCCCTCGAGAGCGAGCAGCGCGCTTGCGAGTTCTGGGACAACCGTCTGGTTCGTCGAAATTTCGAAGCCATCTTCGCCGGTGTAGCCGCTGCGGGTAATGGAGCAAAGCTGGCCGGCGACGTTGATCTTGGCGGCCTGCATGAAGTCAAGTTTTTCGGCGCCTGGGGCAACCGACTCCAACGCGGGTGCGGCTTGCGGACCCTGCAGCGCAAGTAGAGCCTGGTCGTCGCGCAAGGTGATCTGGATACCCGGGATGGCTTGTTCTTCCAAAAATGCGACGTCGGCATCCTTATTTGCCGCGTTGACGACCAGACAGTATTCATCCTGGAGCCGGTAAACCATGAGGTCATCGCGGATGCCGCCCGATTCTGTTGTCAGAAAACTGTAACGCTGGGCGCCTTCTTTGAGACCGACGATATCTGTGGGCAACAGGGTTTCGAGCCACTTTGGCGCGTTCTTTCCTGAAATCGTGATCTGACCCATATGGGAGACGTCAAAAAGACCCGCCTGGGTTCGGACGTGAAGATGTTCTGCGATGATGCCAGCGGGATAATGAACCGGCATCTCGTAACCCGCAAACGGTACCATCTTGGCGCCGAGTTCAAGGTGCAGGTCGTGAAGTGGAGTGCGTTTCACTTGATGTGAGCGGCGGACGTTGCTTGTCTGGTCGTTTTTGTCAGGGTCGAATGTAGTATATCGTCAGGTCAGGCGAATCGGTGCTTAAACCTCATTTTTAAATCAAGGTCCCTGCGATGAGCGCAAATCCCATTCTTGTCGACGTGACACGCGGTGATATGGTGGAGAGTCGTCATCGTGGTGCGATATCAGTGGTGAAGAGTGATGGTCAGACCATGCTCACCGTCGGTGATACGCAGGGACTGGTTTATCCCCGCTCTGCGATAAAACCGCTCCAGGCAATTTATCTCATTGAGAGTGGCGCCGCCGAGGCGTTCCATTTGACCGATGCGGAGTTGGCGCTCGCCTGCGCTTCCCATAACGGAGAAATTGGGCACATCACCGCCGTTCGTGCCTGGTTGGCGCGCTTAGGGCTAGCGGAAGAGGCGCTCGAATGTGGCGCGCATGCTCCGCGTCGAAATGAAGACTGGGCAGCACTCGTTAAGGATAATCTCTCACCGGGGCCGGCCCACAATAATTGTTCAGGCAAGCACTGTGGCTTTCTGAGTTCTGCCAGACATCTTGGCTTAACGACGGAAGGATATATCGCGAAAGAACACCCGATACAGCAAGCCGTGCTTGGTCTCATCGGTGAGATGGCCGATGTCAGTCTCGACGCCGCCCCCGGCGGTATCGATGGATGCGGCATTCCCGTGGCCGGGATGCCGCTTGAGTCGTTGGCTTTGGCTTTTGCGCGTTTTGCGACTGGCACGGGCCTGGGTTCCAAACGCCAGGCCGCCGCCCAAAGGATCTATCAGGCCATGGTTGGTGAACCGTTTATGGTGGCGGGAACCGACCGCTGGTGTACTCGGGCGATGCAGGCGGGAGACGGTGCGTTTATTGTGAAAACGGGTGCAGAGGGAGTGTACTGCGGTGCGGTGCCGGGGGCCGGCGTCGGCATCGCGCTAAAGATCGATGACGGCGCGTCGCGGGCGGCGGAATGCGCGATGGGCGCAGTCTTGTCGGGTCTTGGCTGCCTGACCAAGGATCAATCTTCGGGGCTTGTTGGATCGCGTGTCCTGAATGTGGCAGGAAAGCAGGTCGGCCGAGTGCGGCCAGCCCAAGAGGTCGCCGATCTCGTCCTGCCGTGAAGCCGACTCTTCCCGAGTGCTGATTTGGACTGCTAGTCTTTCGTGGCAGTTGCCGAGTTGCCTGTTTTCAGGGGGAGACGTTTGGGGGAATCAGAAAACGTTACGCTGCCACTGCCGTCTGCCTGCCCTTGCTGCGCGTAACCTTCCTGGTGGCGCGCTCGCGCCGTGTCAAGGCGGTCGTGCACCTCGTTGCTGTAAGGCAGCCCATAGGCACGGGGAGCCTCCCATTCCTGCGTCTGTACCCAAAGATAAATCTGCCCGACTTGATTTTGACTATGGTTGGGTTCCTCAACCTGCCAGGCATGCAGGGTGAATTCCTCAGGGAGTGATGATTGGCTGGGCCATCCCTGCAGGGCGTTCAGTGAGAAAAAATGTGCCAGGTAGAAGGCCGATCCTGCCAGGATGATCGACACCTGCGCTTTTCGCGAGAGTCTCGACCGGACCAACAGCAACAGCAGAACAAAGAGGGCAAAGGCATACGTAGCTGTCAGAACAATAAGGCTGCCGGTCACGTTTCGGGCTCCAGCAGATAAGGCGTTAGCCGCACCTGCCGCTCGTTCACGTTGATGATGCTGCCGTCGCGAGTCGGGGTAAACCGAACAATAGTACGCTCTTCGTCAGCTTTGGAGAGCATGACCCGCTTAACGAAGACCGTCTGGACAGACGGATTGATCCGCTCAATCTTGACCAGAGCCTCAATGGGTTCGAGATCACGCTTTTCGTAGTAATACAGATTGACGGTGTATTCACCGTCGATCAGGCCCCGCAGTGTGACGAGCTCCTGATTGATGGGATAGACAACTTCGCGACCCTCGATCACAACCGTATCGTTGACCGCTCCCTGGTCATCGCGATCAAGGTGGAGCCAGCCGGCGTCTTTTTTCAGGTACGAGACAATCTCCCCAAGCGGGTCCCGTACCCACAAGTCGATATCATCGGTGCGGCTCTCCGGCCAGGTCACCGAGATGATGTACTCGGCCTTGAGATTGACTTTGCCCTGGCGAGCCTCAGGATTGAAATAGACCAGCGAGACGAAAAACAGCAGCGTGAAGCCGAGCAGTGCATTGAACAGCAG
>JAERSQ010000235.1 GCA_016845525.1 Pseudomonadota bacterium | reverse complement strand
GTGTGGGTCTGTGCGGCGCTGATAAGGCGGATGACGTTAAGGCCGTCGGCCCTTTGGCCGTGATTGATCGAAACTGCAGTGATCTGGGCTCCGCTCTTCGTGACGCAATCGGTAAAGAGTCGGTCGATGTGGTGGCTGATGTCGTTGGCGGCTCACTTTGGCCGCGACTCATTAACGCTCTTGTGCGCGGTGGCCGCTATACCTGTGCCGGTGCGATTGCCGGTCCGATGGTCGAGTTTGATCTTCGTACGTTTTATCTTCGCGATCTGACCTTTACCGGGGCGACTGTTCCGCCGCCGGGTGTTTTTGAAGATCTGGTGGGATACATCGAGCGAGATGAAATCCGGCCTCTGTTGGCAGCGACCTATCCCCTGGAAGACTTCCACGCGGCACAGCAGGCCTTTATCGATAAACGTCATGTCGGCAACATCGTGACCGAACCCTTTCCACCGCGCCCTTAGCCGGCTGGATAGAGCGGTACCAGAACAGGTCGCCAGTCACCGTGCAGAAAACCCAGTGGCCGGACAGTCTGTGGCGATCGACCGCCGAACCACTGTGTGATTGTCCTGAACTTCACGAGGATATTGAGACTGATCTCCTGATTATCGGTGCCGGCTATACCGGTCTCTCGACCGCGCTTCATGCGGCCAATGCCATTGAGCAGATCGTGATTTTGGATCAGGCGCAACCAGGCTGGGGTTGCTCAGGCCGAAACGGTGGCCAGGTCCATGGTCAATGGAAACCCGATCTTGCGGTTTTGAAACAACTGTATCCCGGCAGCCAGTTTGACGCATTCATCAAAATCTTGGGCGATGCCGTCGATTTGGTGTTTGATCTTGTAGACCAACACCAGATTGACTGTCAGGCGCAAAGGACGGGGTCGATTATTGTGGGCAACGGACGCAAAGCGGTTCGTTACCTGACCGAGTGGTCTGAATTTTGGGCAGAAACCGGCGCTGACGTACGCTTGTTGGACAAACACGCTTCGACCGAACTGATCGGCACCTCCCATTATGATCGGAGCATGTTTGATCGCCGAGGAGGGAGTCTGCAGCCGCTGGCCTATTGCCGGGGTTTGGCCCGTGCTTGTTACGAGCGGGGCGTCACTATCCATGGCGACTCCCGGGCGGTCAGAATTAGCCAGAATGGAAACAGCTGGCGGGTTTTCACGGACCACGGAAGTGTCAAATGCGAACGCCTGGTGCTCGCGACCAACGGGTATACGGATGATCTTTGGCCGGGACTGGCGCAAACCATTGTCCCGGTGGCCAGTATGCTTACCGCGACCGCTCCTTTGCCCGATGCGGTAGTGTCGACTTTACTGCCGCAGCGACAGCCGGTAGCAGAGTATGCAGGTGTCCCAGCGTACTATCGGGTGGACGAAACGAATCGTCTTGTTTTTGGCTGGCGTGGAACGGTGTCCGGTGAGATCGGCTCCTTGAATACCGCGCATCTCAGATCCAGAGCAGTTCGTCTCTTTCCACAGATCGCGGGTACACAGTGGGAATATGACTGGGCAGGGTATGTCGGAATTACCTCGCATCAGCGTCCGATGTTGCTCAGACTTGCTGATAATGTTTATGCGGGTTTGGGGTATAACGGTCGGGGAGTGCCAATGGCAACAATGATGGGAAAGCAGTTGGCGCTCTCGGTAACGAGCCAGGCCTCGGCTATTTCCGCCGAATCACCGCGGGCGATCCCTTTGCATTCTTTCCGTCGCATCGGGGTGTCAGCCCGGATCATGTCTGGGCATCTGCGCGACACTCTGGACTGAGACTATCGTGTTGACCGAACCGGAACTTTAGGACCTTAAGCGCCAGCCCGATACCGATGCTTACTGCATCCTCCCGTCCCGGCAATGGCCGCTGGTTTGCCCAGCGAGCATTACCTGGTGTCCTGCTGTCATGCCTGAATCAAACACCCAGGTTCCGCAACAATGCCATCTCCGGTAGACCCCAACTGAGCCCATATACCCCTTCCGAGAACCGCCGCGACGCGCCAGCTGTACGGATCCCTCTATAAACCTCCGGCGCGATCTCTCTGCCTGCCCTGTGTAACGTGATGTGGATGACGCGGGGTGTTTCTGCCGAAAACGGAGTCACCGTGGTCGTGCCGGGCAGATGTTGACTCCACTCAGGGGACGCCTGACGGCGGAATCCGCAAGACGGACCCGCTGCATCCCGGGTCGACGAAGTGAAAGCACCGGCCGCAAGGTGGATGCGTTGATGCCGCTTGCCTCCCCTGGATCATTCTGATTAAGATCAACACGCAAGACGGGTTTCCCCGTATCATTCTCATTTCAGAGGTTTGGAGCATGATGAAGCAGATTTCACGAAGACGGGTCCTCACCGGCCTTTTAGCCGGAGGATTCACCGGTCTCTTTTCACCCCGCAGGGCCTTTAGCCAAAATACCGGTCTTAATACCGAGGCTGTCGCTCAACTTCGCCAACGGCTGGGCCCGAAGCTGATCGAGCCCCGCCTGCCCTGGGCGGACCTGGGTGCCGATTCGGCGGTTCCCAATATTCTCAAGAATCCCTGGGCTCTGGCGGGCCAGGCTGGAGGAACGCAATCGACCGGCATGGCCGGTGCCTGGCGTGCCCAGGCTTGTGGTTACGCCGTCCGTGCCACCCAGGCAGAGGACGTCGCGACCGCCGTCGATGTGGCGCGCAAGCACCAACTGCGGCTTGTAGTAAAGGGGATGGGGGGCGATTACTACGGGCGATCTAGCGGGCCATCGGATGCCTTGCTTGTTTGGACACGGGGTCTTGATGAGATCACGGTTCACGATAATTTCCGGGCGCATGGAGCCCCGGCTTCGGTTCCGGATGTGCGGGCGATTACGGTGAGTGCGGGAAATGCATGGCTGCATGCCTATCAGGCTGCTACGCAGGCTGACTTGTACGTGCAGGGTGGCGGGTGTACCACGGTTGGGGCCTGCGGCGGTTTTACCCAGGGCGGCGGATTTGGCAGTTACTCAAAACGTTTCGGCAGTGGCGCTGCCGGTGTTCTTCAACTGGAGGTGGTCACCGCTGACGGTAAGCTCCGCACGGTCAACGCTTATCAGGAACCGGATCTGTTCTGGGCGCTTCGTGGCGGCGGAGGCGGAACCTTCGGAATTGTGATTCGGCAAACCCTTCTTGCCCATCCCATTCCGCATCTGGATGGATCAATCTCGGGATTTATCGAAGCGCGCGATGAAGCAGCGTTGGAGGATCTGGTGGACGCTTATCTGGCGCTGGTTTACGAGTCGATGCTGACTCCGGATTGGGGTGAGGGGGTTTTTATTGAACCGGGATCGCGACGACTTCAGATGATGGTGTCGTTCGTTGACATGGAGTCAGCTGAGGCGGAAGCTGTGTGGAGGCCGCTGCTGAGTTATCTTGGTAGCCGGCCCGACGCGTTCGACGTCCAGGTTCGTTTCCGAAGTGTTCCTTTTGTTCAAAAATGGCAACCGGCCGAGGACGCGGTGTCCTGGGACCGACGACCCGATGCACCGGGCGGGCAGTACTGGTGGAAGGGTAACCAGATCGAGGTCGGTGCTTACTGGGGGGGTTATCAGGGACGCGGTATTCCGCTTGTGCGCCTGGCAGGGCAGGAGCGGCGCAGTCTTGCCAGAGCCTTTGTGCAGGCGAGCCGGACCAGTTTCCTGCTGTTTCAGACCAATAAGGGGCTCGCGGGAATCAGTCCGGAAGCCGGGAAACGCCAGCGGACGACGTCTATGCATCCAGCGGTTCTGGATGATGCCGGTTACGTCACCCTTGCCAACTGGGTGCAATACCGTTACCCCGGGATCGCCGGACATGAACCTGATGAGGTGCTTGCCAAAGCGCAGCGTCAGGATGTCGATGTCGCAATGGCCGCCATTCGCGCGGTGACACCGGGCGGAACTTCATATGTCAATGAGGGGAACTTCTTCGAACCCGACTGGAAGAAGGAATTCTGGGGACCGAACTATTCACGCCTCCTGGCGGTGAAACAGCACTATGACCCCGGGAATCTTTTCCGCGTGCACCACGGTGTTGGCAGCGATCTGTAGGGATCTTCTCAGCCCTCCTGGCGGGCCCGGTCTCCGGCGGGTGTGTGACATACCTCCCCGGGTTCAATCCTTTCGCTGCTGACATAGCAGGGTTACGTTCATTTTCGTCGATGCGTCTACAGTCGTTCCCTTGTATCCACATCCGGAGCATCTCCGGATTCTGACGGACCGTTTCTGAATATGGAGGCCCACAAGCCGGACACCATGATCGGGACGGACGACTGGAGCGAACTCGCCCGGCATCGCCAGCCAGAACCGGTTGATGACGACCGCCTGCACCGCTGGCGCTTGTCCCGCCTGCGTGGGCAACTGGATAAAACCGGCGCCGCCATGTGCCTGCTGGTGAGTCCGGTCAGCCTGCGCTACGCGGTGAACTACCGGGACTATCCGCTGTTTCAGTCCCATATGCCCCAGGCTTATGTCTTTTTTTCAGCCGAGGGACCCACGGTCGTTCATGGCGCATTGGCCGGATCGGCATGGGCCGACGAGGCACGGCCGGGAAGGCCCATTTCCTTTTTTGATGGAGGTGAACGGCTTGCCGAGTATGCCGCACTGCTGGCCGACGATGTCGTCAGTTATCTGAGCGAGATCGGAACCGACAACTGCCGGGTCGCCCTGGAATACATCAATCCCAGTATTACCCGGGCATTTGCAGACCGGGGGCTTGAGGTCATTGATGGTGTGCTGATCAGTGAGCCCGCCCGGGTGATCAAGTCAACCGATGAGATCAATTGCATCCGCTGGGCGGTCGCCGTGGCCGAGCACGGTATCGCCCGACTGAAGCAGGCGATACAGCCTGGCGTCAGTGAGCTCAAGTTATGGGGGCTGCTGAACTACACCAATCTTGCGAACAACGGAGACTGGCACGAGGGCCGGATGCTGGCATCGGGTCCGCGGACCAATCCCTGGCTGCAGGAGGCCTCGCCTCGACAGGTGGAATCCGGAGATCTGGTGGGCCTTGATACTGATATGGTGGGCCCACGAGGTTATTTTGCCGATGTCTCCCGTACCTTTCTTTGCGGCCCCGCCCAACCAACGGCAAAGCAGCGAGAGCTCTACCGGCTTGCGTGGGAGGAGATCAGCCATAATCTTGGCTTGATTCACCCGGGCATCAGCTTAAGCGAATTCCAAAAACGCGCTTATGTGCCGGCAGAAGAATTTCACCAGAATGCCTACCCCTGCGTGATCCATGGCGTGGGCATGTCCGACGAATACCCCCAGGTCAAGCCTGCATTCCGGGGCGACAATCCGTACGACGGCGTCATCGAGAAGGACATGGTGATCTGTGTTGAGAGTTACATGGGTGCTGTCGGTGAGCGCGATGGCGTTAAACTCGAGCAGCAGATTCTGGTCACGGAAAACGGTTACGAACTGATGTCGACGTTCCCGCTCGAAGCAGAACTGCTGGATTCCTGATATCTCCAAGACCCAAAGAGGCAGTCACATTGAGCAGCGGCACATCAGACACGACGCAAACTGAACGGGTACAGACGCTGCTGGATTATGCTGGCCGCCCACCCGATGAACTGAGGACGCTCGCATCCCATGCCCCGGCGGGCGACTCCCAAACCGCTGCGCCAGCCGATCAGTTTGCCTGCCATCTGATCTGGATCGATGCTGAGCCGATGCTGCCCGAACGCAGCTATCGCGCCGCGAGTGCTGGGCAGGAATGTAGCGTACACGTTACTGACCTGACCTTTGAGATAGATCAGCAAAGCAGTGAACACCTTGCTGCGAAGGTGTTGGATAAGGGGCAGATCGCCTACTGCAAGATCGCGTTTGATGAACCGATTCCCTGTGATCCGCAAAGCGCAACAGAACCCCGTCCTGTGGTGTTGTTTCTGGACGCTTCAGGCACCGAGATTCTCGGTATCGGTATTGTCGATTTCGCACTTCGCCGGGCAACCAATATCTCCTGGCACCAGGCCAAGATCGACCAGTCTGTCCGGGCTCGTGCTCACAGCCACCAGCCTTGCGTGATCTGGTTTACCGGCCTGTCGGGATCAGGAAAATCAACGGTCGCCGATGCCCTTGAGCAACAACTCCACGGTGCGGGGCGCCATACGTATCTTCTCGATGGAGACAACGTGCGTCATGGTCTTTGCAGGGATCTTGGCTTTACTGATGCCGATCGGGTGGAGAACATTCGTCGTGTCGCCGAGGTAGCAACGTTGATGGCTGACGCCGGGCTTGTCGTTATTGCCTCTTTTATTTCGCCATTTGAAAACGAGCGGGTGATGGCCCGGGAAATTGCTGGCGACATCCGTTTTGTCGAGGTGTTTGTGGATACGCCGCTTGCGGTCTGTGAGTCCCGAGATCCCAAAGGCCTTTACAAGAAAGCGCGCGCAGGCGATTTAAAAAACTTTACCGGGATCGACTCCATCTACGAAGCGCCCAGTAACCCCGATATCATCCTGCAGGCTGCAGAGCACGCCCCCGAGGTCCTCGTCGAGCAGATTATGGAATACCTTTCTTCAGAAAATATCTTCTCGGTATAGGGCAAAATCAACAGCATGGCAGAGCAACCCAAGATAGCGTTGGTCACGGGTGCCGGCACCGGCGTCGGCAGAGCAGTCGCGCAGATACTGCTTCGTAACGGTTACTGTGTGACGCTGACCGGCCGGCGCAGCAAACTGCTTGAGGAGACGACAGCAGAAGCCGGTTCAGACTCGGGGCGGATTCTGTGTCATCAGGCGGATGTCCGAGTGGCCGCAGACGTTGACGGTCTTTTCGATGCCGCCATAGCGCGCTTCGGCCGACTTGATTTGCTGTTCAACAATGCGGGCATTGGCGCGCGTGCGGTTGATGTTGACGAACTTGATGTTTTGGAATGGCAGGCAGTGCTTGAGACCAATGTGCATGGCGCTTTTTTGTGCGCCCGTCGTGCATTTGGGCAGATGAAAGCGCAGGATCCCAAGGGCGGACGGATTATCAACAATGGCTCGATTTCGGCCTATATGCCACGCGTCAACAGTGCGCCCTATACCGTCAGTAAGCACGCCATGTCGGGCTTGACCCGCAGCCTGGCCCTGGACGGGCGCCAACACAATATCGCCTGCGGCCAGATTGATATCGGAAACGTCCTGACGGAAATGGCAAAACCCCTGGGAGAAGGGACCCGCCAGCCCAACGGTACCGTGCTGGCCGAGCCATTGATGGATGTCCATCATGTCGCGACCAGCGTGCTGCATATGGCGCAGTTGCCGCTCGATACCAATGTGCTTTTCATGAACGTGATGGCTCGGGATATGCCTTTCGTCGGCCGCGGCTGACGCCACGGCTTCTGCGTACAGAATCAGGGGGCTTTCAGGGCAGGAACGGAATATGCATTCAAACCCCTTTACGGATGATGAACTTGCCCGTCGCGTGGCGGCGACCCGCGAGGAAATGGCGACCCGCAGTCTCGATCTGATACTGCTGAGTGCGCCGGAGCATGTGTTTTATCTCGCGGGATTGGATCACTGGGGATATTTCGCGCCCCATGTGCTTATCGTGCCCGCCGATGGCGATCTGGTGCTCGTGACCCGGGCCATGGAGCATGTGGTCATTCGTCATCAGGTTCGCAATGCAACATTTATCGGGCACACGGATTCCGAGACCGCGGCCGAGCTCGTGATCAAGCACCTGAAGGGCAATACCTCGGGCAAGACCATCGGCTTGGAGGCGGGGTCGGCAGGACTTTCGTACGCAATGGGGGAAACCCTGAAGCGTGAGATTGACGCTGGATCGTGGGTAGATATCACGGGCATGTTGGATGAGGTGCGTCTGGTGAAATCCGAGCAGGAGCAGGACTACATGAGAAAGGCCGCAGTGGCCTCAGATGCCGGTACCCAGGCAGCAATTGACGCCATTCACGACGGCGCACGTGAGGCAGATGTCGCGGCCGAGTGCCTTTCAGCCATGACCCGCGCAGGGGGAACGCCACCGGGCTTTGGCCCCTTTTTACGCCCGTTTCACAGGATGGCGGAAGAGCACACGACCTGGGGCGACGGGGAGCATCACGAGGCGGTCTTTCTCGAAGTGGCCGGCTGCGTGGCGCGCTACAACGCGCCGATGGGTCGGTTGGTCAATATCGGCAGGATTTCTGATGAAGATGCCGAAATGGCGCAGTTATGCAGCGAGGCATTTGACGCGACGCTGAAGGCGCTCAAGGTGGGTGCCAGAGCGAAAGATGTTTACAACGGCTGGCAATCGGTTGTGGATGCCGCGGGTATGCCCGAGTATCGCCGCCATCATTGCGGCTATCTGGTCGGTATCGGTTTTCCGCCCGCGTGGACGGGTGGACCGCGGGTGACGGGCTTGCGCCATGATTCCGACCGCCAGATGCGAGAAGGCATGACCTTCCATCTGATGTCATGGTTTACCGAGACCGGCAGGGGAAACTACTTTATTTCAAATACCGTCCTGCTCGGCGCCAATGGCGCAGAAGTGCTGACCACAACACCCTTCGGTCCCCATGTAAGATCATGAGGTAAGCGTATGAAACAGAGAAGAAAAACCCGCACCCTGGCGGTACATGCCGGCGAGGCGCCGGATCCGGTCACCCGAGCGTCCGCCCCCAATATCGTAATGTCGAGCACATTTGTGCTCGATGAGCCGGTGGGCTTTTCGGCCTACGATATTCCCGAAGAGGCGCCTTTCATCTACAGCCGCTGGCGCAACCCCACGGTCCAGCAGCTGGAAGACAAACTGGCGGTGCTCGAAGAGGCCCCGGCATGCCGATGTTTCGCCTCCGGTATGGCGGCGACCTCGGCTGTGCTTTTCAGTGCCCTGAAGTCAGGGGATCGTCTCGTCATGAGCGACGCTAACTATCCAGGCACAGCAGAACTTGCCCGCAATGACCTCGCTCGGTTGGGCGTTGAGGTGGTAACCGCAGACTTCTCTGACCTTGGCGCGCTCGAGCAGGCGGTGACACCCGAGACCGTGTTGGTATGGGGAGAGACGCCTGCCAACCCGACCATGCGTATTACCGATATAGCGGCGGTGGCCGACATTGCGCATCAGCGCGGTGCCCGGCTGGCGATTGATTCGACCTTTGCCACGCCCATGGCGACGCGCCCCATGGCACTGGGCGCGGATTACGTTATTCATTCATTGACCAAGTACTGCTGTGGCCATGGCGATGCCATGGGCGGCGCGGTGCTGGCGTCGGAAGAGCACATGGGCGCCATTGAGACCGACGGCCAGATTCATATGGGCGGCGTAATCAGCCCATTCAACGCGTGGCTGATTAACCGGGGGCTGGCGACGCTGCCGTTACGGATGCCGGCTCACGAGGCCAACGCATTGATTGTGGCGCAGTTTCTGGAGGGGCACCCCAAGGTGACCAAGGTCCTCTATCCGGGTCTTTCTAGTCATCCGCATCACGATCTTGCAAAAAAGCAGATGGACAACTTTTCCGGGATGCTGTCGTTTCAGGTGGATAAAGGTGCTGATCTTGCGCAGGCGATGATGTCAGATCTTGAGGTCATCCATTACGCGGTTTCTCTTGGGCATCATCGCAGTCTGATCTGCTGGATGGGAACGGATGACCTGATGGCATCGAGCTATGGTCTTTCGGGCGGGCAACTCGCTGCCTATCGGGAATTCGCCGGCGACGGGGTCTACCGCCTTTCGGTCGGACTGGAAGATCCCGATGACCTGTGCGAGGATCTTGCCCGGGTTCTTGGGTAGCACAAACCGGATTCGATCATGAGTTCAGTCCCATCGACACAGTCGGCCTCGGCATTTGCTGCCGCTGCGCTGAAAGCACAGGTCACGCTCGACAATGGACCCGGTGCTCATCGGATTGGGCTGATCGCATTGGCGAGTGATTACGTGGTGGAGCGTGACTTTATGAATATGCGCCTGGGGGATGAAGTCGCGGTTTTTGTGTCACGGGTGCTTAACGTCAATCCCTGTACGGTTGAGAACTTGAGGACCATGGGCCCGCGGCTCGCGGATGCGACATCGCTCATTATTCCGGACGGCCGGCTCGATGCGATGGTCTATTGCTGTACTTCGGGCACCGCGGCTATGGGATACGAAACGGTCGCTGAGAATATTCGCAGCGTCCGGCCGGGCATACCGGTTATTACGCCGATTACTGCCGGACTGCGAGCCCTCAGGCAGTTCAAAGTTGAACGCATTGCGGTGCTGACACCCTATACTGATGACGTCAATGAGTCTCTGGTGGGTTACATCGAGGAGCACGGGCCGCACGTCGCTGCGACAACGAGCTTTCATTTTGCTAATGACAACGATATGGCACGTATTCCGCCGGAGGCCATCATCAGCGCGGCAAAGGAGGCGGACCGCGATGATGCTGACGCGCTCTTTATCTCCTGTACGGCCATTCGTGCCGTGGATGTGGTCGATGAGATAGAACGGATGCTCAACAAACCCGTTGTTTGCGCCAATCAGGCGCTTTTCTGGGAGGCAGCACGCACCGCAGGCTACACGGCGTCCATAGAAGGGTACGGCCAGTTGTTGACAATGGACCTGTTGTAGCGCCGGCCTTCGCTAAAGCCGCTTCGCCGTAATACGCTCTTGGACGGTTCTCCTCTTACCGACGCGCAACTCGCGAAGTACCACGAAGCCGGTTTCGTGATACCGGATTACCGGCTGAGCGAGAAAACCCTGACCGACATCCGTGCGGCGCACGGCCGGTTCATCGAGCGCTACCCCGTGTTTTCTGATTACTGCCCGGCGCTGCTGCCTTTGGAACCGGGCTTTCTGGAATTCGCCCACGATGAGACCATCCTGACCATGGTCGGCCAGGTGATCGGCAAGGACTTTGCCCTGTGGAATTCGAGTTTTTTCGCCAAACCTGCCCGGGTGGGAACCCGCACCCCTTGGCATCAGGATGGTGAGTACTGGGCGATGCGGCCTTTGGCAACCTGTACCGTCTGGATGGCGATAGATGATGCCAACCCCGAAAACGGGTGCTTGCGGTTTATTCCCGGGTCGCATAAAGGCAAAAGAGTTCGCAAACATCAGATCAACAATGCACCGGGCCTCGCACTGAATCAGGAACTCACTCAGGATGAGTTCGAGGAATCAGAAGCCGTCGATCTGGTGCTGGAGGCAGGACAGATGTCTTTGCATGATGTGTATCTTGTCCATGGATCAGAGCCGAATCGATCGGATCGTCCTCGGCGCGGCATGACCTTGAGATTTATGCCGACGAGTTCCTACTATGACAGAGAGATAGAGCAAAAGCAGAACGCGTCGAGCCCATATCCGTCGCTGAATGAGCAGGAATTGAGGAATTTCCAAAGGGTGCCGCTTTATCTGATGCGCGGTACCGACCTTTGTGGACGTAATCGTTACGCGGGCAGTTTCTCAGAGGAAAACGACTTTAGGAGGGACGATGAAACTTGAAGAGATTATTGCCAACGCCCCGTCGGTCATCGATCAGGCGCAGCGCGAGCATTATTATGATCAGGGCTATCTGGTTTTTCCGTCTCTGATCGATACAGAAACGTTAGTGCCCCTGCGTGCGGCCGCGGACCGCATTGTGGAAAAGACCCGCGAACTCACAGAGTCCTCCCGCGAAATAGATCTGGAAAACGATCACACGGCAGAGAACCCCCGATTAAGGCGCGCGGCCTATCTTGACGACCTGGATTTTGAATTTTGGGGAATCTGCGCCGATTCCGTTATCCCTGATATTGCGGCTGATCTTCTGGGCCCCAATGTCCGGTTCCGGGAGATCATGTTGAACTTCAAATGGGCGGGTGGGGGTGCCGAGGTGAAATGGCATCAGGATCTTGTCTTTTATCCTCATACGCATTCTGGAACTCTGCAGTTTCTGTTGTTTCTGGAGGATGTTGCTGCAGAGCAGGGACCGCTTGAAGTTTATCCAGGAAGCCATCTGGGTCCCATATTCGAGCACTACAACGAGCGGGGTGAATGGACCGGAGCTGTTCGGGAGCATGATCTGGCGAGCATTGGATCAGATGGCCCGATTGCCGTCACAGGCCCTGCGGGAACCGTTAGCGTGCATCACAGCCGGACGATTCACGGTTCGCGACAGAACAAAAGCAATCAGGGCCGACCCGTCCTGGTGCTCACTTACAGTGCCGCGGATGCCATTCCGTATACTGCCCCTGCGTATCCGAGTTCACGTTATGGGGCGCTGGTTCGGGGAGAAGAACCCGGATACGCCCATCACGAGGAATTACATGTGCCGATGCCGCCTGACTGGTCCGACGGCTATACCTCTATCTTCGCGCATCAGGAAGATCAGGGGCGTCAGGAACCTCAACAGAAAGGAGCCTAGTGCAGGCTTGTGAACCTAATCGAGATGATCTGACAGAAGGAAAACATAATGAGAGATAACCCGATTAATTCAACGGTGGATTTCGAAAAGGATGGGGTACAGCACGGATTCTTGAAAGTGCCCTATTCGGGAGACGACTCTGCCTGGGGTGCTGTCATGTTGCCGGTGACCGTGATCAAGAACGGCAGTGGTCCTACAGCAATTCTCACCGGTGCGAATCACGGCGATGAGTACGAGGGTCCGATAGCGCTCTGGGGCATGACGCACTCGATGAAGGCCGATGACGTGAGCGGCAGGGTGGTCATCGTGCCGGCGATGAACTATCCCGCTTTCAATGCAGGAAAGCGTACTTCCTGGATCGATGGCGGCAATATGAACCGTGTGTTTCCCGGCAATCCTGAGGGCACCATTACCGAGATCATCGCCGACTATTTCTCCCGGACCCTGCTGCCCATGGCTGACTATGTGATCGATATTCACTCTGGTGGTAAGACCTTGGAGTTTCTGCCGTTTGGGGCTGCCCATATTCTTGATGACAAAGATCAGCAGGCGCGATGTGTGGCTGCGGTTCAGGCATTCAGTGCGCCGTATACCCTGATGCTGCTGGAGCCCGATGCTGCTCACCTGTACGACACCGCTGCAGAGAATCAGGGCAAGGTGTTTGTGAGTACAGAACTTGGC
>JAERSQ010000234.1 GCA_016845525.1 Pseudomonadota bacterium | reverse complement strand
CGGCTCCGGAGGTGCCGCGGTTTCCTGCCTGGGGCATGGAGACCCGGAGGTGATCGAGGCGGTCAAGACTCAGGTTGAGAAATTGGCGTTCGCCCATACCGGATTTTTTACCTCGGAGCCTGCTGAAAAGTTGGCGGACCTTCTAATCGCGAACGCGCCGGGAGATCTTGATCGTGTGCTTTTTGTGTCTGGCGGTTCCGAAGCCAACGAAGCCGCAATCATGTTGGCCCGGCAATATTTTGTGGAAAAGGGTGAGACCAATCGACGCTTTTTGATTGCGCGGCGCCAGAGTTATCACGGCAATACCCTCGGGGCACTGGCGGTCGGCGGAAATCAGTGGCGTCGCAAACAGTTCTCGCCTCTGCTGGTGGACGTCAGCCACATATCACCGTGTTTTCAGTACGCCGATCGAAGTCCCGAAGAATCGACATTTGATTACGGGCAACGAGTGGCGCAGGAACTCGAAGACGAGATCTTGAGGCTGGGGACTGATTCCGTAATCGCGTTTCTGGCGGAGCCGGTAGTCGGGGCGACAGCCGGAGCCGTGCCAGCGGTTGAAGGATATTTCACCAGAATCAGAGAGATCTGTGATCGCTATGGGGTCTTGCTGATCTTGGATGAAGTTATGTGCGGTATGGGCCGTACGGGCCATCTTTTCGCCTGTGAGGCAGATAATGTGACTCCCGATATTGCTTGCATTGCCAAAGGATTGGGGGCGGGCTATCAGCCCATCGGTGCGATGCTTTGCAGCAGTGAAATCTATGGGACTATCGAGGAGGGTTCAGGGTTTTTCCAGCACGGCCACACTTATCTGGGACATCCTGTCGCAACGGCAGCGGGGTGTGCCGTTCTCGAGGCGATTCTCTCGCGCGATCTCGTTTCGCGCGTTCGCACGATGGGTGAGCGTTTTGATAAGGCGCTGAGAGACCAGTTTAGCGAGCATGCCCATGTGGGAGACATTCGCGGGAGGGGGTTGTTCCGCGGAATAGAACTAGTGGCAGACAAAGTCAGCAAGTCGCCGTTTGCTCCCGAGAAACGGCTCGCAGCCGGTATCAAGAAAGCGGCCTTTGAGCAGGGTCTGATTTGCTATCCCATGTCAGGCACCCGCGACGGTGTTAACGGGGATCATATCCTGCTGGCTCCCCCCTTCATTATTGAGGACGACCAGATAGATGAGGTGGTGACAAAACTGGACACAGCGATTTCATCCTGCCTGTCCTAGACTCATCTTTTCTGCTTAGCAGGCGCGTTCCGCCGCGTCGTCATTCCAATGCCTGAAGGTCCTGAAGTGCGCCGTGAGGCGGATGCTATCGGCCGGGTTTTGACCGGCAAAAAGCTCGCGGAAACTTTCTTTGAGCCCGCCCATCTAGAGCCCTTCGCGCGCAGACTTGTCGGACAGGAGGTGGTGGAGGTCACCACTTGCGGCAAGGCGCTGTTGATTTTTTTTAAGAGCGGCCGGGTTCTGTACTCTCACAATCAGCTTTACGGCCGCTGGGTTGTGGCGCCAAAGGGCAAGCCTCCAAATACAAAAAGAACCTTACGGGTCGCCCTGACCACAGACGCCCACAGTGCCCTCTTGTACAGCGCGACCGACGTCGCCCTGTTGGGTAAAAAAGATCTCAAGACGCATCCTTATCTCAAGAAACTTGGGCCGGATGTGCTTTCCGATACCCTGTCGTGGCGGGATATTGCCGAGCGTTTGTGCGATAAACGGTTTTCCGGCCGGAGTATTTCAGGCTTGTATCTCGACCAGTCTTTTCTGGCGGGGCTTGGCAATTATCTGAGGTCAGAGATACTTTTTGCCGCCGGCATCGATCCAACGTGTCGACCCAAAGATCTGGAACCGGCGAAACTCAATGAACTGGCGCGGCGTACTCTGCTGATTTCGATACGCGCCTACAAAACCGGTGGTGTCACCAACCATCCCGACACGGTTCGGGTGATGAGAAAAGCGGGACGCTCAAAGGGGCAGTATCGCTTCGCCGTCTTTGGCAGAGACAAACGCGACTGTTACCGGTGTGCCGGCAAAATCCGGCGAATCACGGCAAACGGTCGCCGGTTGTATCTTTGTTCTTCTTGTCAGCGTTAACGGACTGGCGCCGCTGCCACCGTCAATCTCAGTTGAGCGGCTTGAGCAATTCTGACTCTTCGACTTCTTCGCCAAGATGCAGCAGAAAATCTCCCCTTAGGACATGGGCTTGCGCCCGTTGTCCCACAACAATACCGCCACTTTCGGCGCAGACAGTAACAGGCGGTTGATCAAGTGCATCCAGAGGGTGAATCCGACCAACGGCCTCACCAGTGCGGACTGTATGGCCAACGTTGGTGAGAGGCTCAAACGCTCCTGCGACTGGACTCATGACGGACGAGCCTGCAAACCCGCTTCGCAGGAAAGTGGTTCGGGTCTCACGCGGTGAATCGGCCAGTAATCCCCAGCCTGCCAGGGTATTCGTTGTGCCGTTGTAACCAATCTCGATGTTCTCGCGTTGGATTCGTCCGCCACCCAGTTCTGCGGAGAGCATCACGATTCCGGCGCGTTCTCCTGCAGCAGAGAGAGACCCCTGGCTTCCTTCAACAACGGCTGTGTACTTGGCGCCAAAGTGGTGAGCGGCACGGATTTTGTTCTGCAAGTGTTCTTTATCTCCGACGCCGTAAATAAAACCGCAGGGTGAGAATTCGCACATTTTGCCGCCCGAGTGCAGATCAATAGCAAAGTCGGCCCGAGAAATGAGCGTTTCCTCAACGAAGGCAGCGATTTCACGGGTGGGCCCGCTCAGGGAAGGATCGCCGAACACCCGGTTCATGTTGGCACCATCAAGAGGAGAAGTTCTCTGGTACTGACGCACGGCTGGGAGATTAAGCGATGGCATGAAAATGATGCGCCCTTGAACCTGATCAGGGCCAAGATCATGAAAGAGTCGCTGGAGAATGACGACTCCTTCGTATTCGTCCCCATGATTGCCGGCTGTCAGCAGAGCCGTCGGACCCGTATCCCCTCCAATAACACCGATCGGTAACGGGATAACACCATATGCGTGCCGATTGTCCGAGTGATTTAACTGAACGTAACCCTCGCGTTTGCCGGGGCGGTCGAGATCGATTGAGCAGCGCATCGGCTCGTACTCCTCGCCCAGTTCAGTGTGTCAGGATCTGTGAGAGAAAGAGTTTTGTCCGGTCGCTTTCAGGCTGGGAGAAAAACTGTTCCGTAGGCGCGGATTCCACTACTTCACCCTGATCCATGAAGACCACTTTGTTCGCTGCCTTTTTGGCGAAGCCCATCTCGTGCGTGACCACGATCATGGTCATCCCGTCCTCAGCGAGTTCAATCATCACATCCAGCACTTCTTTGATCATCTCTGGATCAAGCGCCGAAGTGGGCTCATCAAAGAGCATGATTTTAGGCTGCATGCAGAGACTGCGGGCAATGGCTACACGTTGTTGCTGCCCGCCCGAAAGCTGCCCCGGATATTTGGCCGCCTGCTCGGGAATATGAACACGGTTGAGGTAAGTCATTGCGAGCTCGGTGGCATCGCTCTTCGAGAGCCCGCGGGCTTTCATTGGGGCCAAGGTCAGATTATCGACCACACTGAGATGGGGAAAGAGATTGAACTGCTGAAAGACCATCCCAACATCCTTTCGGATCTCGGTCAGTTTTTTTACGTCTTCGGTAAGTTGGTTTCCGCTCACCCATATCTCGCCGTCATCGTGCTCTTCCAGACGGTTGATACAGCGAATCATGGTCGATTTGCCTGAGCCAGATGGGCCGCAGACAACGACGCGCTCTCCTGCGGCGACTTCCAGTGAGACGTCGTTTAACGCGCGAAACTCTCCAAAGTACTTGAAGACGTGTTTGAGTGAAATCATCTGTTCCAACGGGTTTCTCCTGTTAGACGTGCAATCAACGTCAGCGTCTTAGGGGTTTGAGTAGTGATCCGGTCCATCAGTCTCAGCCCTGATAGATTCTTTGGGAGCGCTTTTCAAGTTTCGCGAACAAAAGCGCCAGGGAATAGCATATACAGAAATAAACGCCTGCAACGAACAGCCAAATCTCGAACACATACTGGGTGGAGTAGGCCACTTCCTGCGCGAGAAACGTCAGTTCCTGAATGGAGATCAGCGACACGATTGAGGAGTCCTTGATCAGGGTAATGAATTGCCCCGTCAGCGGGGGAATCACCTTTTGCACGGCCTGAGGAAAGATTACCCACCGCAAGGTCTGAAAACGGGTAAGTCCAATAGACTGGCCGGCCTCGGTCTGTCCTTTATCTATGGACTGAATGCCTGCCCGGATAATCTCCGTGATGTACGCCCCCTCAAAGAGGGCCAGGCAGAGAATGCCGGAAATGACGTTTGCGAAAAGCTCCGGCGGGCCCAACAGAATCTCAAGCAGGGCGATGGTTTCCGGAGACTCATTGACGGAAAGTTCTTCGATGCCTAAAAGCGGGACGAACTGAGAGCTGATAAAAAAGAAGAAAACAAAAATAAAGACGGCCGGCGGCATGTTCCGGATGAATTCGACATAGAGCCGGCTCACCGTCCGGAAAAAAATCCGTGAACTGGTCCGCATAATGCCCATCACGATGCCGATGAGGCTGGCAAGCAGCATCGACCAGATGACCAGTCGGAACGTGGTGGCGAGACCTTTAAGGAGAAGATTCGGCGCGTAGGCCTGTTGTTCTTCGTCCCATCGCAGAATGTACTCCCACAGAAAACCCCAGTGCCACTCGTAGATCATCACGGTATCCACCTTGTAGATGATGTACGCGACCAGAAAGATCGCAATGGCAATCACGATGGTGTCAACCGCGCGGGTAACACCGCTTTTGGGTTTCTTACGAGCCGCCATGGGCTATTTGCGGGCAGACCGCACTTTGGGGATCACGAGCTGAAATAGGCGCGAGTGGCAACCCCGGAAAGCCCGGGATTGCCATCGCACACAAGGCCAGATTTACTTCTTGAGGTTGACCTGATCCGCCCAGTCCATGGTGGTGAACCAGTAGGTCCAGCGTTCCTGCAGCCAGCCATTGCTGGTATTCACCATGATCCAGTTGGAGAAGACATTCAGCGCGTCCGGGTCGCCCTTACGAATGCCGAAGGCTTCGTTGCCTTCCGTCAGTTTTTCAAGCGATGGATTGAACAGCACGTCGGCATTTTGAGCCTGCCATAACGTGGGCTTCGGGAAACTGGTCAGCACTGCGTGAGCATTGCCGTTAACCACTTCCTGAAGCACCAGGGAGCTGTCGTCGAACTGCCGAAGCTTGGCTTTGGGGAACAGTTTCTGGGTATCGGTACAGGACGTGGCTCCGCGGCGACAGGTGAAGGTGACCTTCGAGCTGTTAAAGCCATCAGGCCAGGCAAGATCACCCGCCAGCTCCTTGTTGGCTACGATGCCCATGCCGGAGTGGGCATAAGGCGCTGTGAAGTTGATGGTCATGTTCCGTTTGGGTGTGACACTCATGCCGCCAATAATCACGTCGAAGTTGCCAGCGATCAGTGCCGGAATGATGCCCGACCACGCCGTCGGCACAAATTCGATCTCGACACCAAGGTCAGCCGCGACCTTCTTGGCGACGTCGATTTCGAAGCCAATCAGCTCACCTTGCTTATCACGCATTGCCCACGGCACAAAAGTAGACATACCGACTTTCATTTTGCCGCGCTTGGTAATGGTCTCGATTACGCTTTCAGAAGTCAGTTGCTGCTGCAGGTCCCCCGCCGTAGCGGTGAACGGTGCCAGCGCAATGCCCAGAAAGGTTACAGCCCCCACGAACACCTTTTTTAAGAGTTGCATACATCCTCCTTGTTGAAAAATACCCGGGAAACCATTTCTCGGGCTAGTGAAGTTTTTCTATTTAGTGTCATATTGAATTTAGCCAGCCAGTGTTGAGCGTTTCATATAGCGCTCGAAGCGACTGATGACGATAGAGAGCGAGATCGTGATCACGAGATACATCGACGCAACTGTTATCCAGATCTCAAATGCCATAAAGGTCTCAGAAATAATATCCAGTCCTGATGTCGTCAGATCGAATACCGCAATCACACTGACGATCGCGGAATGTTTGATGAGATTGACCAGAATACCGGCGAGTGGCGGCAGAATAATGGGCAAGGCCTGCGGTAGGGTGATGTACCGATAGGTGGCAGTCCGGCTAAGACCAAGGCTTGCACCCGCTTCAACCTGGCCTTTGGGAACCGACAGAATACCTCCGCGGATGATTTCCGCGGCAAAAGAGCCCTCAAAGAAGGAGATACACAGCACAGCCACCCAGAATCGGTCGATCTCAAAGATCGGGCCCAGAACAAAGTAGAAGACGAACAACTGAATCAATAGCGGCGTGTTGCGTACCAGTTCGAGATAAACGGTTGCAAGCAGCCTGCCTGAATACGAATCAGAAAGTCGCAGAAAGGCCGTGACCAATCCAATGACAAGTCCCAACACGATGCTGTAGGCGCCTATTTCGAGGGTGACCATCAGCCCGTCGATCAACGGCCCGAAGATCAACTCTCCGTCGATCACCTTATAGATGTACTGAGGCACCCGGTGCCATTGCCATACATAATTCATCTCTGCCGCGCCGCGCAGCAGCAGCCAAATAATTCCCCCGCCCAGGATCAGCAACTGAAACGTATCGGTGATCGCCGAATTGCGCCGACGCTTTGTACGGGCCGCTACAATGGCGCTGGTCTGATTCTTCATTTATTAAAGCCGAATATGATTTCTTATCGGTCCTTATGTTGGAGACGATGCTTCCAGTCGTTCCACCAGCCAGTTTTGAAAATACCTCACATTTGCCTCCCAGGTTTCTGAGAACCGCACATCATCAGCGACTGGCGAGTTTCTTGCTTTTTGCTGAAGCTCCATGCAGTGATGATCCTGGGCGCGAATTCCGCGTCGCCCGGCAATCGAGCGATCAGGGCCCAGCCAGCGTTCCAGTATCTTATCGACTTCGGGCCTGAGTTTCTTGTCATCCTTAATGCCTGGCGGAATAAACCATGACATTTTTGCCAGAGTTTTATCCGGGGCTATAGGTATATAGACTGCGGGGGCAAATTCGACCCGTCCCATACTGGCGGTGACATTCGGCAGTATCGCGTTGGCAATGCTGCTCAGTTTCGGCTCTCGCGGAATTTCAGGTTTCCACGGCATCAGCGGAAGATTAACCGGGTTCGGTCGTGCTGATTCCTTGCGCAGGTCGTTGGGCCTCAGCATCAGGCTGTTATTGGAAGCAATCATGTCTGTGCAGGGTTTGCCGGTTTCAAAGTCGACCTCATCAGACATGAGGTCAAAAACGCCCTGGTGCACCCAGACATGGTGATATACCTCCCAGTTTTCCATGACGAGTTTCCAGTTCGCATCAAAGACCCAGGACTCGCTATGTACCGCCTCCATCGACTCAAGATCAAAATGGCCAAGCTCTTCTTCCATCTCCGCCAGATAGGAGTCCAGACTCGGCGCATCGCCGCTCAGATTCACAAATACAACGTGATTCCAGACAGCGCTTCTAACCGGGACCAGGCTGGCTGACGCGGGATCAACGGGACAGCGCTTGGCGCTCGCCGTGCCGTCCCAAAACGGCGTGGCCAGAAGACCTCCATCAAGTCCATAGACCCATCCGTGATAAGGGCACTTGAATGTTTTGAGGCCGCAGGCGGGCGCTTCCAGAACCACTGTCGCGCGGTGTCGGCAGACGTTGTGTAGGACCTGGATTTGGGAGGACTTGTCTCGACACAAGATCAGCGGTGAGCCGCCCACTTCCACCGGAACCGCGTCTCCCACGTTTGGAACGTCGGACTCAAAGCCGATACCGACCCAGACGTTGGGGAACAAGCGCTCCTGTTCAAACGCGAAAAAATCCGGATCAGTGTAGATCGACGCAGGCAGACCTTTGGCGAGATTGAGATCCGGATCCCGAAGCTGACTGATGGTCTCCGGACCCAGAAACTCACTTAAGCTTGCGGGTTTCATCCCTTTAATTGGTTCTCGGTACTTGCTCCGCGTACTGTAGAGCGCGATTTAATTGATATAGTATTTTCGATCATACTAGCATATATTTTCGACGAAACCTTATAAGCAATTTGCTGCAAGAGAATAAGAAAAGAGCGCTGCAGCGGTAACTTTTCAGGAGGAAAGATGTCCAACACGAAGCCGTACAGTAGTTTTGAAGTTTCACCGATTAGCGGCGCACTGGGGGCTGTTGTAACTGGCATCGATCTTTCCAGAGATCTTGATCCCATCGAGCTTAAAGACATCAAGTCGGCGCTCAATGAATTTCTGGTTCTGCTCTTTCGTGACCAGAGCCTGACCGTTTCCGGACAGCGCAACTTTGCAGAGCATTTCGGGCCGCTGATTCCACATCCTTATGTCCATGGAATCGATGAGGATCCGGATATCTTTCAGATCGTCCGCGAACCCGGGGAAGACTATAGCTGGGATAATTTTTATCACTCCGATCTCATGTTTCTCGAGCGCCCGCCGATGGGTTCGGCCCTGTATGCCGAAGAGGTTCCGCCTTATGGTGCAGACACGGAATTCTGTAATATGTATCTGGCCTATGAGGCACTGTCGGACGGCCTCAAGCAGGTGGTGGATTCTTTACGTGTCGTTAATGAATCAGGAGACACCAGGCAGTGGTCTGCCACTTATGAAGGAATGCACGAAAAGAAAAACGAAGAAGGTAAGGCGGTACATCCACTGGTCCGCGTCCACCCGGACACGGGACGCAAATCCCTTTACGTGAGCCCTGCGTTCAGCACGCGTTTCGATGGGATGACTGCGGCCGAAAGCAAACCCTTGATGGATTATCTTTATGAGCATGCGATCCAGTCCCGCTTTGGATGCAGGCTGCACTGGGAGAAAGGATCTCTTGCGCTATGGGATAACCGGGTCTCACTGCATCACGCGGTTGCCGATTATTTCGGCGAGGTGACCGCTCATAGACGCGTCATGAGACGGGCGACGATCCAGGGTGAAGTGCCCATTCCGGCACATTAATCGCCATCTGGCTCCGCGTCGCAATCCGGTAAAATAACGGCCATGAAAATACGTCTGCTCGTCCTTGCGGCCGGGCTTGCCTTCGCGGGCAACAGTTTTGCCCTCGCTCCCTGCTCGGAAGGGTCAAGCCGCCTTTTTGATAATTGCGTGGGAGCCCATGCCTACGCGAACGGCGATACCTATGATGGCGAGTGGAAAGCCGGCAAAAAGCATGGGCAGGGCAGTTACACGTGGGCAGACGGTGAGCGTTATGAGGGTCAATGGGACAACGGCACCAAGTCAGGCCTCGGCGCATATTTCTGGACTAACGGCGACCGCTATGAAGGCCAGTTTGTTGACGGGATTTACCATGGCGAAGGGATTTTCACCTATGCCAGCGGCAGAACGGTATCGGGTGAGTGGGATGCTGGAAAGCCCTGGAACGCGGTGGCACGCGATGCTTCCGGTGAGGTGACGCACGGGTTCAGCGAAGGCGTCCCCCAGTGCAGAAAAGTGGATGGTTGAATCTGTTCCTGCGACCGGTTTCTGTATCAGTTAGTCATGCGCTCGGCGTGGGGCCGTGTGTTTAGTCGAGCTCTTGCCGGTGGGCTTTTGCAAGTTCAGCCATACTGTTAAACGTAAAGTTGGCCTTCGGCATTTCGCCCGGGTCCATGGTGGCGCCAAAGCCTTTTTGGTCATGCCGCCGGTAGATCCAGCAGCTCGCAAGACCATGCCGGTTGGCGGGCTGATGATCATGAAACATGCTCTCAGCCACATGCAGGATTTCTTCCTTGGCAATACCCCGGTGTGCCAACGTTTCCAGCATGTAGTCGAAGTTGCGGTCATCCGGTTTGTAACTGCCGACATCTTCCGCCGTCATCACGGCATCAAAGGAAACCCCAAGGCGCGCATTGGAGCCTGAGAAACTCACGTTGTCGGTATTGGTCAGTACAGCCAGTTGAAAGTGCTGTTTCAGGTAAGCGAGTGCTTCTGCGCTGTCACCGAATGCCGGCCACAGTGGCACAGACTGGCCGTAGGCGAGACACTCCTCCCATTCAACAGAAATACCCCAGTGCTCTGACAGTCGGCGATAGACCGTCGCGAGAAGCTCAGAATATTTTTTTGACGGGGAAAAGCGCTGTGCCGTTGATTCATAGTGGGCGTGAGCATTCAGGATATCGTCACGGCTGAGATCCGCTTCAAGACGATCTGTCAGGGGTTTAAGGGCGTTAATCATGCCGCTTTCCCAATCGATCAGCGTGCCGTAGACATCGAAAGTCAGGATCTTGAATTGAGAGAGGTTCATGTCACGATATAAGTACAGAGTTTCGATAAGCTTAGGCGCGATATTGTACGACGTCGCTTTCAGAGACGCTCTTTCAATTTGCGACTTTTCCTGAAACAGGGTAGAGCGTATATTGGGGGTGATATCGACAGCGCACCGCAGGAGGCGACCGGTGGAAAATGTTTTCAGCAGGATGCGAGGGTGGTTTGAGCCCCCGAAACATCCCGGGCGGAACAGTAAAACAGTCACCGCAAACAAGCAGGATTCCGGGTGGAGTTCGGTAAAAAAGGACCTCTCCACGCCCGACGGACAGTTTTTGATATGCAGAGCAGGCGAGGGCAGTTATCAGCCCATGACCGGGCTGCGCGACTGGCTTTCGATCCGTGATCTCGGCCTGAATCGAGCAACTCACGGACAGTATGATGCCTGGACTACCCGTGCCAATGAGATGGGTCAATCCACCGGCCGGCATTACCATAATTACGATTTTCAGATAATGTTTATTCTGGAAGGCTGGGTAAAGATGTATTACGAAGACCAGGGGGAAGTGGTTCTTGAAAAGGGCGACTTCGTTTATCACCCGAGGGGCCAGATTCATGACTTCATGGACTATTCTGAAGACATCCACATCCTGGAGATGGCGTCACCGGCTTTTCATCACAGTATTGATGCGTGATCTGGCTTCTTGCGCGTCAAGATGTTATCGATTTCGCACCTCATTACTATCGGTTTTATCGGGCCTATCAGAGTTAGAGAAGAGATAACCACGAAGGCGGGTAGGCATGGATACGCTTAATGCCTTTTCTGACAGATTCATAGGGGTAACGGATTTTGCTGGTGTCGGCGTTCTGGTTCTGGTTGTTGCTTTCGTGTTTTTTGTCAAAGGCTGGAAAGCCGCATTGGTGGTTTGCGCTCTTCTGATTGTAATGATGTCCATCGCCAATCTGGCAGGTTGAGTTCCAAGTTAAGCAAAAGTAATGCAGACGTATCAAGGTAGTTGTCACTGCGGGAAGGTCACGTTCGAAGTCACTGGAGCCTACGACGAGGTGCATGTTTGCGATTGCTCTATATGCACTAAAAAAGGAATCATTCATGTTCCGGTGGATGATGATCATTTCAGGATCACCATGGGGCGGGAACACCTGAGTAATTACCAGTTTGGGTCAAAAGCCGCCAGCCATTACTTTTGCAGTAACTGTGGGATCCATGTTTTCGGTCGGCCCAGGATGGATCCGGGTAGAAATACCATCAACATTCGATGCCTGGACGAGTTTGAGCAAATCATGAGTCAGAGCAGGCAGGCCCACTTCGATGGCAAACACCACCCCCTAGATGACTGAGCAGTTACACCAATACTCAACTCCGGATCCGATTCGGGAATTCAATGTGGAGTGTGCTTTGCCTGATTCCGATGCGCGCCAGGCTTTACGGGAAGACGGCGTGGTTTGTTTGCGCAAGGCCCATGATCCGGGATGGTTATCGCTTGTAGAGGAAGGGATCGAGCAGGCTCTGTCAGGGGGAAGCGAGGATGTAGACATTGTTGAGAAGGCCAAAGATACCGGACGGTTTTCTTATTCCAGTCAGGCGTGGCAGCAGGTCGACGCATTTCGTAGAGCCATTTTGGATTCACGGGCACCGGATCTTGCTTTTGCGTTGCTCGATTCGGATTCGATGAATCTCTTTTATGATTTTCTCCTGATCAAGGAAGCCGGAACGGCTAATGCCAATACGCCGTGGCATCAGGATCATGCGTATTACCCGCTTCATGGCGTCGGCGTCGTCAACTGCTGGACAGCGTTGGATCCGATCCCGATGGAAACGGCTTTGCGGTTTTGGGCGGGGTCGCACCGGGAAGCCTGTCTTTATCAGGCAGCCAATTTCGCTGGCGATTCCGACTACCGACACGTGCGCTCAGATCGACCGATCATTCCGGAGATCGATAGTGATGCGACTGCGCGTATTCTTGCGGCGGAACTCGAGCCTGGAGATATGCTGGTATGGGATTCCTATACTTTCCACAGCGCACCCGGCAACACCTTGGACCAACGCCGGGCCGCTTTTTCAATCAATTGGGCGTCGGATGCGATTCGGTTTCATGATGTTCCCTGCCTCGCGAGTTATCGGGCTCCAGAATTGACTGAAGGATCGGCGATGACGTGTGACAAGTTCCCGTTGGTACGAACCCGGGCGCAAGCCGCAGGTGAAAGTTCATAGTAAAGAGGTATCAGAAAATGGATTGGAGAATCACAATACTGCTGATCGCCGTGCTCTGGATGGCCTACGCGGTGGTGCAGTGGCTGGGTATCTAGGCCGTTCGTGAAAACTTGAAAACCATTGAGCGTGTTTTTGGGTGGACCGCCTATGGATCTTGGTATTTTGGTTGCATTAATCCGACGTCTGCTTTAAGCACTCATCGATAACGGTCTTTTCCTCAACCGTTGGATACTGAATGCGCACCTCCCGCTTGCATTGCTGATACGGTGAAAGCAGGTAATAAATTCCGGCGATGACGCCAATGCCCAACGAGATCCAGAATAAGCGACGCACCTCGGTCAGCGAAAGTTTTCGATACCCCATTGCTGGATTCTATGCATTTTCTGATTGGCTGAGAGGATCCAGGAGATCCAGGAAAAGAAAACCCCGGTATTTCACAAGCACCGGGGCAATTCAGAAGGAGGAGAAACACTAACAGTGCAAGAGCATATTAATCTCTTCTTGCCAGAAGAAATGTGATGCCCATCACCCGATTCAGTACCCCGCTTGGCTGGGCGTCGATTGCTTCGGTGACGATAGCTATTGTTTTCGATTTGGCGAGATTGAAAGGAAAATCAGCTAGCTCAGGAGCAAGACCTTTCGATAAATAAGCGTTCTCGGCGTTTGTTTTTTATCGTCTTGAAGTCCGCTATCGTTCGCCGGCACGGAGTGAATCAACCGAACCAGGGGGGTCGAAGCAAAAAGCTTTGCCATTTTTCTGCATCAATCAATCCAAAGTGGGGTATAGATGAAAGTCGCATATATTTTTTCAAGTCAGGGTCACACGGTCTCATACAAGCTGGGCAAGATGATCCTGCCGCAGCTTGAAGAACAGGCACATGGCCCCGAAGTTGTCGGGATGTTCTTCTTTGAAGATAACAACTACGTCCTGGTGAAAGGCGATCCTATCGGAGAGCGCCTGGCCGCGGTCGCCAGAGATCAGAACATCCTGCTGATGGGTTGTGACCAGTGCTGCTACGAGCGGGAGATTGAAAACAAACTGGTTGATGGTGCCGTGATTGGGTGTTTCCCGAATCTATACGAGGGGCTTGCGTCGAACATGCCGGACCAGGTAATTACGCTTTAAGCGGTCGGACTGCTTGATTCATTTTCAGCATGGCTTGACAGGCTTCTGGCGGTCATGACAAAATCCACACAATGATTACTGTTTTGACGAGCGCTTTGCATCATCACCACGGCCAATTGGCCGGGGGTGGTGGATAGTTTCGTCTAGAAAACATTTCATCAAACGCCGGCCAGAGGGTCGGCGTTTTTTTTGCCTCATTCCCAAAACGCCAATCCCTCCGGCCGCTAAAACAACCTGACGCAAGCCTGCGGTTAAGAGGCGCGTCCAGCAGGAGATTGGTTGATGACGGTACTTGATAGAAATGGCCAGGTCAGGCTTGGCCTGCCCACCGGTCGAATGAAAGCGGGGGTCAATGCGCTTTTGGCGGAGTCCGGGATTCATCTCAAATTGAGCGATCGGGGATACCGGCCGCAGATGGATCTGCCGGGATTCCAGGTGAAAGTTCTCAAACCCCAGAGCATTGTCGAAATGCTGCACTTGGGCTCACGCGATGTTGGGTTTGCCGGGGCAGATTGGGTGAGTGAACTCAAGGCCGATCTTGTCGAGCTCGTGGATACAGAGCTTGATCCGGTGAAGATTGTTGCGGCCGCACCGGATGCGCTGCTTCAGGAAGGGAGGCTTCCCGCGAAGCCCCTGGTCGTAGCGTCCGAATACGAGACCATTACCCGTGAATGGATTGCCCGCTCCGGACTGGATGCCACCTTCATACGGGCGTATGGCGCCACCGAAGTTTTTCCGCCGGAAGATGCCGACTGCATCGTTGATAACACCGCAACAGGCTCCACATTGAGAGCGAACAATCTCACCATTATTGATGTTATTGCCCGTTCGTCGACGCGCCTTTATGCCAGTCCCAGGGCGATGCGTGACTCCTCAAAGAGGGAACGGATTGGGCATCTGGTGATGCTGGTGGAGTCAGTGCTCGCGGCCAGGGAGCGGGTGATGGTCGAGGTCAACGTCGACAGTCAGAGTCTCGACGGCGTTATCCGCACCCTGCCTTGTATGAGAGAGCCGACCGTTTCGCCTCTTCGGGGAGACTCTGGTTTTGCGGTCAAGGCGGCGGTGCCCAGAGATCAACTGCCTTCGATCATTCCGCAGATCAAAGCCGCCGGTGGAACAGATGTGATCGTCACGGGCCTCTCCCAGATCGTTCCCTAGGAGAGCTTTTGATGAATATTGGTGTTTCCCCGTCCGGTTCGTCTCTTCGGCCTCGTGGCGAGGTTGCCGAAGGGGTGTCGTATGCCATTCCCGGCAGATCGGAGTCGATCGATCTCCCGCTTGGCAATACTGAGCGTGTCATTGTCTCAGCGAAGGAGCAAAAAGCATTCCGCGAGATTGTCTCTCAACTCGATGTCGGCACGATCATCAGTTATCCCAAGGCCTGCGGACTTCAGCAGCATTTGGCCGAGCGTTTCAATATCGGGCCTGAGCAGGTGCTGGTGACGGCCGGTGCAGACGAAGCGCTTGAGCGTGCGATCGGCTGTGTGCTCGAGCCCGGCCGGGAGTTGATTGCGACCTCCCCGACCTTCGAAATGATCCCGGTCTATGCCCGCCTGACGGGAGGCGCGGTGCATCAGATTCCCTGGCTTGAGGGAAGTTTTCCTGCGGGAGAGATCCTGGATGCAGTGACAGAAAGGACAACGGTTATCTCGGTCGTGACGCCAGCGAATCCCACGGGCGCATCTATTGCTCTCGCTGATCTGCAGCGGATTGCGCGGGCCGCGCCGCAGGTGCTTGTCGTCGTTGATCTCGCCTACGTTGAGTTTGCCGATGTCGATATCACCCCGGACCTGCTGGTTGAGCCCAATATCCTGATCGTGCGTTCCTTATCCAAAGCGTGGGGAATGCCGGGAGTACGCGTGGGCTATGCCCTGGGGCGGGCCGAGGTGATTGACTGGATGAGCCGCACCAGTGGCCCCTACAGCGTCTCCGGACCGTCGCTTGCGATTGCGCAAGCGCGCCTTCAGCACGGAGGGGAAAACGTACGGAATTTCGTCCGCACCGTGCGGGCGGAGCGTGAGCACTTGATTGAACTCATCGATGAGTTGGGCGGTGAAGCGATGCCCTCGCAGGCCAACTTTGTACTGACTCGATTTGAAAATGTGGCCGCAGTCAGTGACCACCTGGCCGGCTGCGGCATTGGAACACGGCGCTTTCCTGCCAACCCCGACCTTCAGGACTTTTTGCGTATCACTTGTCCGGGGGATGAGAAAGCCTTCCAGCGCCTGACTGGCGCATTGAAAGCAGCCAGGACAACCTGAAGCCTGCAGACATCACTCTTGGAGTCATTGTTATGGAACAACGAATAGTCCAATTCACGCGGAAAACCGAGGAGACCGATATTGCCTGTCGTCTCAACCTCGACGGAACGGGGATTGCCCAAGTCGAGACCGGCATCGGGTTTTTTGACCACATGCTGAATGCGTTCGCCAAGCACGCCCGGTTTGATCTCGAACTCAGTTGCGAGGGTGATCTCGATGTTGATGACCATCACAGCGTCGAAGACTGTGCTCTTGTCATGGGGAGGTGTTTTGATGAGGCACTGGCAAAACGGGAAGGAATAACCCGTTTTGGTTCTGCCCATGTCCCCCTGGACGAGGCGTTGTGCCGGGCAGTGGTAGATCTCTCCGGCCGGCCTTACCCGGCGATTGATCTTGGTCTGGAGCGCGAACGATTGGGCGCTCTGTCGTGTGAGAACATTGCGCACTTTTTTGAATCTTTCGCGGTTACCGCGCGAGTTGCCCTGCACGTTGACATGTTGAAAGGACGCAACGATCACCATCGCAGTGAGGCGGCATTCAAAGCCGTTGCCGTCGCGCTGCGCCAGGCCGTCGCCCGTGGCGATGCTGGCTCGGTGCCGAGTACCAAGGGAGTGCTGGCATGAGGGAGATCGCGGTTATCCGCACCGGCACCGCCAATCTTGCCTCAGTGCTGGCAGGATTGACCCGGGCCAAGTGTGAGCCTGTGCTGATTGATGATCCGGCCTCTGTGATCTCAGCGGATTATGTCGTGTTGCCCGGGGTGGGCACTTTTTCTGCAGTGATGGATGAGCTCACGGCGTTGGGATTGGTGGAGGCGATTCGCCAGCGTATCAACGAAGCAAGACCCACCATGGCTATTTGCCTGGGGCTCCAGGTCCTCGGCAGCAGCAGCGAAGAGAGTCCGGGGACCCAAGGGCTGGGCGTCTTTGATGCAAGGGCATTGCGTTTTGATGACGGCTTGCCGGTGCCGCAGCTTGGCTGGAACCGGGTGCACCCCGAAGCCGACTGCCGTTTGCTATGCGAAGGATATGGCTATTTCGCAAACTCCTACCGGCTTGATGAAGTCCCCCCGGGTTGGGCGGGGGCAATGGCGGATTATGGAGGACCGTTCGTGGCGGCGATCGAGCGGGGACCTGTGCTGGCCTGCCAGTTTCACCCCGAGCTTTCCGGGCAGTGGGGAGCCGCACTGATTGACCGATGGCTGGCCGCGGCGCAGGAGTCGTTGTCATGCTGACCTCCAGAGTGATTCCCTGCCTTGACTGTCGGGATGGCAGGGTGGTGAAAGGCGTGAAGTTCCAGGGATTGAGAGATGCCGGGTGTCCGGTTGAGTTATCCATCAACTACGAACGTCAGGGGGCGGATGAGTTGATTCTCCTGGACGTGTCGGCGACACCCGAGGGGCGCAGTCATCAGCACGACACGGTACGCCGGGTTCGCCAGGCGCTCAGCATCCCTCTGACCTGTGGCGGCGGCGTCCGGGTCAGTGATGATGCCGGTTTCTTGCTGGAGGCAGGGGCGGACAAGGTCAGCGTGAACACGGCGGCCGTGATCAAGCCTCGGCTGATTGATGATCTGGCTCGGCGCTACGGCAGTCAATGCACCGTCATCGCGATCGATGCGGTGCGGCACGATGGCAACGGATGGGAGGTGGTGGTGCAGTCAGGCCGTGAACGTACCGGCCGTGATGCCATTCAATGGGCAAAGGAAGTGGTGCAACGGGGCTGCGGGGAAATCATGCTGACCAGCTGGGACCGCGACGGCACGCGCTCAGGCTACGAGCTCGATTTGCTTAGCGCTGTCAGTGAGGCCGTCACGGTTCCCGTGATCGCATCCGGCGGGGCCGCCAACCCACAACACCTGGTCGACGCCCTGAAAGCAGGTGCGAGCGCCGTGCTCGCGGCGTCGATCTTCCACGATGGGGAGTACACCGTGGCCGATCTGAAAACCGTACTGCAGGATGCCGGCGTGGAGATTCGCTCATGATTATTCCTTCTATCGATTTACAGAACGGCAATGCTGTGCAGTTGATTGGCGGCAAGGAGAGGGCGCTGGATGCCGGAGATCCCCGCCCGATTGCAGATCGCTTCGGCCGGGTGGGCGAGGTTGCCGTTATCGATCTTGATGCGGCGCTGGGTACCGGCAGCAACCGGGAAACGATTCTTGAACTGCTGGAACGGGCACCGTGTCGCGTGGGGGGCGGCATCCGGGATCTTCAGACCGCGAGGTTCTGGCTGGATGCCGGTGCACAGAAGATTATTCTGGGTACGGCAGCGGAGCCCGAGCTTCTGAATCAGCTTCCTAAAGAGCGGGTGATTGCTGCACTGGATGCGGTGGATGGTGATGTTGTTGTCGAGGGATGGACAAAAAAGACAGGGCGACGGGCGCTGGATCGAATGCAGGAACTTAAAGCCTATGTCGGAGGGTTTCTGGTCACCTTTGTTGAGCGTGAAGGCCGTCTTGGAGGGATCGATGAGGCCCAAATCAAAGCCCTCATTGATGCCGCGGGCGATGCCAGCCTGACCGTTGCCGGCGGCGTCGCAACGGCCGACGACGTCGGTCGTATCGATGCCCTGGGCGTGGATGCGCAGGTCGGCATGGCACTTTACACCGGTCGTTTTGATCTGGCGGATGCAATGGCGGCCTGCCTTAAGACTGACCGCAAAGACGGGTTATGGACAACAGTCGTGGTCGATAAATCCGGTCGGGCGCTTGGGCTCGTTTATTCAGATCTCGACAGCCTTCGAGTGGCCATCAATGAGGGTAAAGGCGCCTACCACTCGCGCTCTCAGAAAGCGCTCTGGATAAAGGGAGCGACGTCCGGCGCGGTTCAGAGACTGCATCACATTGAGCTCGACTGCGATCGGGATGCGTTGCGTTTCGCTGTAAGTCAGTCAGGCCCGGGTTTTTGTCATCTTGACAGGTTCTCCTGCTGGGGCGGGCCGACCGGTTTGAGGCGTCTTGAATCCACTCTTTGGGATCGAAAGACGACGGCAGTGAAGGCGTCCTATACGGGCCGGCTGTTTTCCGATGACAGTCTGCTTGCGGCAAAGCTTTGTGAAGAGGCAGAAGAACTGGCGCAGGCGGCTGGTGTTTCAGATGTGACTCACGAAGCCGCTGACCTTATCTATTTTGCGATGGTGGCGATGGCCCGGGCCGGAGTTTCCATGACGGACGTCGAGAAAGAACTGGATCGCCGTGCGCTCAAGGTCACAAGACGTTGCGGTGATGCAAAAGAAGCATCCAAGGAGGGGAGTTAGGCTGTGGCAATACTGAAGGCAAAAACCTTATCTGAATTGAAGACCCTGCAGCGGGAGCCCGTTGATGACAAAACTTATTCTGCAGCGGTCGAGATTGTCGAGCGCGTCAGAACGGGGGGACGGCAGGCGTTGCTTGAGGAGGCAGTGCGTCTTGGTGACATGAGCCCTGGACAGGAGATCATTTATGACCGTTCTGCACTCGAAGACGCCGCTAACCAACTGGATGCCCCTGATCGGGGGGTTCTGGAGCGTACCGCGCAGAGGATTGAGACATTTGCCAAAGCGCAGCGCGATCAGCTCTTGGATCTTGAGATGGCGATTCCCGGCGGCGCAGCAGGACATACCTTCGCCCCGGTGGAGTCCGCCGGCTGTTACGCGCCAGGAGGGCGATTTTCTCTCCCGTCATCGGTGTTAATGACGGCGGTGACAGCCCGCGCCGCGGGAGTAAAACACGTGTTGGTGGCCTCTCCCAAACCGTCGACCGTGACTCTGGCGGCGGCGGGCATTGCCGGGGCGGATTCCCTGATTGCTCTTGGCGGCGCACAGGTGATTGGCGCAATGGCCTTTGGGGTAGAAGGCGTGGACGCATGCGATGTCATTGTCGGCCCCGGCAATCGCTGGGTGACTGCCGCCAAGAGATACGTTTGGGGCTACGTGGGCATTGATATGTTGGCAGGCCCTTCTGAACTCGTCGTGTGGGCGGATGAAACAGCCAACGCAGAAGTGATTGCCGCCGACCTGATTGCCCAGGCGGAACATGATACTGATGCGCTCCCGGTTCTGGTGACGACATCGCGTGATCTGGCCGTTAAGGTGAATTCGGCGCTGGAACAACAGCTGCATTCACTGCCGAATGCCGAAACGGCCAGAACGGCCTTGGCCGCCGGCTATGCTGTGTTGGTCGATTCGGTTGAAGAGGCGGCTGACGCCTGCAACCGTCTGGCACCGGAACATCTTGAGGTGCTTGTCGGCGATCTTAAGGATGCCGCATCAAGGCTGAATCATTACGGAGGTCTCTTTCTCGGCAGCGGTGCTGCGGAGGTATTCGGAGATTATGGGGTTGGGCCGAATCATGTTCTCCCGACCGGGGGAAATGCGCGTTTTGCGGCAGGGCTTTCCGTGCTGACCTTTCTGCGCATGCGCACCTGGATCTCGAGTGAGACAGCTCTTGAGGAAAACGTTATTCGGGATACGGCGGCGCTTGCCCGGCTCGAAGGACTTGAGGGTCACGCGCGAGCGGCTGAAGCCCGCTTGAAATAGAGGCGGCTCGGCTTAGTCTGCTTGACGTCCGTAGAAGCCGAGGTTGTCCTCATCGCTGAACCGCACACCTTTGTTTTCATAGTAAGAGAACACCGCGATGATGCGATCGCGCGAACCCTTTACCGGAGTCACGCGGTGCAGGGTATTCTTGCCCCGGAACACATTCAGGGTGCCCGGGCTGACGACGAGTTGTTGTCGGTCCGGGTTATCGTGCTGCAAAAATGCGCCTACACCTTCGTAGTTGGGATCGTTATCGTCTCGCAGCCCAGTGCGATATTCAAAGTGACCGCCTTCTGTCGGCGCCTGCAGCAGCAGTGTGGTGGTGAACTCAGATCGGTCGAAATGCCAGTTGAGTGCCTCACCGTCGCGATAGGTCATCACATTGAGACACGCGAGTGGATCATCCATGGGATAAAGCGCTGCTTTTTGCATAACGGCTGCCAGAAATTTTGCCAGTGGCGGCCACCCGTAAAGCCGGACTAGGGCAGAGTCCGTGATCTGATCTGCACAGACAGTATGATTCGCGGTTTCAAGCTCCGTCAGGGCAGGATGTCCCGGTTCCAATCCTTCGACTTGCGGCAGGAAATAGACGTTATGTCGGCGTCGATGGGTAAAGGCGCTGGATTCGACTGCGGGCCGTACCTCTTCGACCATTTGACCTAGACTTTCAGGGCGGATAAGCCCATCAAGGTTGAAGGTCCCCTCCTTTTCGAGCGTGGCTTGGCAGCGGGCAATCAGCGCCTGGCCGGCAGGGCTATGAAGCCGATCCAGTGGATAGCGTTCGAGATCGACAACGTCAGTCATCGGGTTTTCTTGAAGGTTTAGCCCGGTCAGTTAAGATCTGCTCATCGAATCAGAGGATTATAGCTTTATATGCTGTTGATGACCGAAGACCGCTCACGGGTGACTTGAAGACCGATCGTGATTTTCTCTGGGATAAAGATTTTCTTTTCTGTTCTGGCGCTGGGCCTGGGCTCCGTGAGTGCCGATACAACGAACGAGTCTGCTTCCAAAGTCATGGTGAGAGGCTGCAAGGCAAAAATTGTTCAAAATGCTGACAGCGACTCAATGCTGTCTCAGGAGCAAGAGGGCGACCCGATCAATAAATCCTGTAAAACCCAGGAAGAGATCGATCTTGTAGAGGCGATTACGGCTCAGCGCAAAAAAGAAGCAGAAAGGCAGCGCCTTAAGTTTCTGGGCCTCAAAAGACCGCCCGAAGATGAATGACGGGATGCCTTAGATCAGTGGCGGGTAAGCTGGCGGTAGACAGCAAACAACGTGTAGAGCCCCACTGCGGCCAGTAGTGAGACAGGAAAGCCAACTGGCCCGATCGCCGTCATCGCGGTTCCCGCAATAAACGGACCGAGCAACCCGCCAACGCCAAAAAGAACCGAAAAGACCGCGTTTGCAGAGACGAGTTCTACACCCCGAAAGCGTTGGCCCAGCAGAGTAATGCCCACGGTAAATATGCCGCCCATGGCGCCACCCCAAAGACTGACTACAGCCCAAAGCGCAAGAGCTTGCGGTCGCCACCAGTCTGCCAAGCTGCCTTCTATGAGGACAGGAAAGAGCAGGATCGATAGCATCAACATCAAAACACAAAAAATCAACAACCAGTGCCGATTGATTTTATCGGCCAGCCAGCCGATCGGGTATTGAAAGAAGATAGCCGCCACGGCACCTACCCAAATTTCTGCATACCCTGTCTGACGGTATTGCGCGCCGAGTACATCCATAGTGTAGAGGTGCGCAAAAGACTGCATAGCCCCTTCCACGATGCCGAACATCGCTGAAGACAACAGCACGGTGGGCGCGGCAAGAAATACCGTGGCAAGACCTAGCGCAAGACTCCGCTCAGATGTGCTCAGCCTGACATCA
>JAERSQ010000233.1 GCA_016845525.1 Pseudomonadota bacterium | reverse complement strand
GTCGTCTTCAGCACTTATCAATTCGCTGTGTTCGAGAAATTGAGCATCGTGAAGGTCCGACAGGCGCGCCGACCGCAGAATCGCCGATTGATATTCTGGGTTGCTGAGTATGACTGGCTGATTCATCAGCTCATACAGATGGCGCAACTGATCCACCGGCCGGCTATCCGAGTCAAAACTCGCTGGCACGGGCACGATAATGGGCTGCAAGCCCGCAAAGAGGCATCCCCAAAACGCCTGGATGATCTCCTCGCTGTCGGTGAGTTGTATCAGTACCGGTAAGCCGGTGTCGGGGCTGTGTTCCCGCCAACCGGAGGCAATTTTTCGTGCCTGGCCGATGAGGTCTTCATACGTCCGAACTGTATTGCGGCCTTGCTGATCAATGAAGTTGATCTTGGCGTTCGGATCAGCCGCTTTGAGTGCATCCGGCAGGGTTTTTGCCAAACTGGCCCAAGCCGTTGGTTTGGGCTCTTGATAAAGTGCCACAGCCTGATTCAATTTTTTTCCGAGCCCTCTGTCCACATATCACTACAAAAAAGCCAATAACTCCCCGCACCAGCGATTTGCCTTGCTGGTAACGTTGTTTTGCTGCGGTAACTTAGATCAAGGCCCTGATCTGTTCTACGAGGTTGGCAGCGTTGGTTCTGGACACCATGTTCAGGTGGTTTCCAGAGCACATTAAGAGTTTAACGGATTCTGTTGAATATGCACACCAACCCCAGGTTGAATCTTTTGCAAGATGATCGGGTATCCCGTCCAAGAATCCAGCCAATTGCTCCTCTGCACGCACTAAACTGATGCGAGTTTGGGGCTCAGCAGGCGGGTCATAAACCATCTTTGCCTGACTACGGAATACTCCGACGATCCCACTCACGAATTCGGGACTGCTGCTTGGGGGCAGAAGGCCTGAGTCGACCATCTCTTCGTGCAGCAGTTCGATCATCTCTTCCCAGGTTTTCCCGCGCAGCTTGTGCGTTGTGAGTGCTGTGGCGGCATTAAACGTGGCAAAGATGTTCTGTGCGGCAGACTCGATCCACTGTGTATCGGTCCAGGCCTGTAGGGCATCTGTGCTGCGCCGCGCCGGGGCGGCGCTGTCGAGGACTATGAGATTGGGTATCGGATGGTTTTTTGCGGCGTACTGGCGGACCATCTCGAGTCCGACCCAGCCGCCAAAAGAATGGCCAATCAATGTGACATTTTCGTGGCCACCTGCGTGCAGCGCGCAGAGGTTATCCTCGGCGATCTCCTCGATAGTATCGCGTGGTGGGTTGAGGGCATCCAATCCCAGAGCCTGAAGTCCAATGCACTGATGGCCCAACTGACCAAGGTGTCGAGCAAGTTCCGTTAGGTACATAATGCTGCCCCCTGTGCCAGGGAGCAAAATCAATCGATGCTCGCTATTGGTGGAGTTCATGGGCACCAGGATTTGCCCATCCTGGGCGCCACCTGCATCGATTGCGGCGGCAAGTTTTCGCGCGGTGGGATGTTGCACCAGAAACGTCATGGGTACCGGGTGATCCAGGTAGCCGCGAAGGATCTCGACGACCCGAACCGCCTTTAGAGAATCGCCCCCCAAGTCGAAATAGTCATCATCAAGCCCGACACCGTCATAACCCAGCAACTGTTCCCAAACCGAGACGATGACGGCTTCCGTTCGGGTCATCCCGTCTTTCTGTTCCATCTCCGCCGGCAGTTCGGGCACCTCCTGCTCTGTTGAGGCCGTAAACGCTTCGGTCCGGGTGGCGACAGGGGAAGTTGACACGCAGACCTGCCTCAGTGAGAGGAGCGCAAAGACTCTGTCCATCACGGAGTCCAGTTCCTTTGGGGAGATCCAGTCACGCGGCTGATCATCACTGAACGCGATGGCATCAAGATTGACCGCTCGCCAGGGCTTATGAACGTCTGTTGTGATTTCCTGGGCCACGGCGTCGAGGCCGGCATTGGCCACCGCGTATTCGGCATAGCCCAAACCGCCCAACTGAGAAGCCAATGAGGAGATCAGAAGCCCCCATTCACTCTGTTGGGCAAAGTACTTAGCAAGATTCCTCGCGCCGTCCACCTTGGCGCAGAGGGAAGGCCAGGGCCAGTCCGTCGGCGTGCCCTGCACGGATTCCACCAAGTTTGGGTTGCCGGCGGCATGAATCACGCCATCCACACGAATGCCTTGGTCGAGCAACGACACTGCTACCGAAGCCACCTCTTGTTCCGAACCGACATCGCAGGTGACGATCGAGCAGAAGTGTTCTATCTCTGAAGGAATGGTCTCCGGCGCCTTTCTGGCGAGCAGGATGGATTTTCCACCCACGCGCCGCTGCAGGTAGCGTGCCAAGGTCAGCCCTAAACGCCCTGTTCCTCCGCTGATCAAATAAAGCCCGTTCTGCTTGAGCATGTTTGGCACCGGTGGTAGCGCGGGAAGCGGAATAGGCACAAAACCCGGTATGAATCGTTCTCCCTGGCGGTACGCCACAAAACTCGGTGAAGCGGTTGGCGATAATTCAGAACGAAGACTGTCCGTAAAAAGCATCGTGCAGTCGTCTATTTCAATACAGCGCAGATTTAGAGATGGCATTTCCTGTCGTGCGACCAACAGAAGCCCTCGCAGCATGGCAAACTGAATGTCGGGGGTGTCGAAGGGAGAGACCCGATGGATGGGCTGGCAGATAAACCGGACCGGGATCGAGACTCCGGGTAGGCGGGACGAAATCTCGACGAGCGCGTTTCTTGCCTGGATGACCGGAGATTGCCCGCTGTTGCGGGACAGGCAGACAATAATCCCAGTAGAGTCAGATTGATCAGTAAGTGCTTCAGGCGTGTAGGGGGCAGGCGCCAATTCAGCGATCTTTTCTGCCAGCCAGTCGTCCGCCTTTCCGAGCAGGAGCCACTGAACTGTCTTTGGGTCCGGATCCGCTTGCGGCATCGGGGCAAGACGCCATTCCGGCATGGTGAACCATTTGTCCATCGGCAATCGAGCGGCGTTTGGCGTGCCAGCTTGGCTCAACCAATGCCTGGCCCTTTCGAATGGATAGGGGGGAACAGGAGCCCGGTGGTATGTGATCGGCGGGTCTTGCTCCAGTGTGTTTTCCAGGTTGATACTGACCCCGTTACACCACAGCCTTGCAGCGGATTCCAACAGGGTGTCGGTTTGTGCTGTGCCAGCCGTAATCAGCACATCTCCGAGTTGCGCTTGATCGTTTGCCAGGCTGGTCAGAGTCTTTCCAGGGCCGACTTCAAGCAGGGCCAAAGCGTTATCCGCACAGAGATGATTGAGCGCCGCGCCAAACTGGACAGGAGCGGTAAGCTGTTTGGCCCAATAGACAGGATCCATGGCTTCGGCATCCGTGAGGACTTTGCTGGTGAAGCAGGATACTATTTTGATCTGTGGAGGATTGATTTGTTTTCCGTCTAGAAAAGACGCCAGTTCCCTGATGCCGGGCTTCATCCATCTTGAGTGAAAGGGGTGGGAGACAGCAAGCCGCTTGAAGCGGATAGAAGAGAGCTCCAACCGGTGAATTACTGATTCAATCGCATCATTCATCCCTGCCAGCACGGTCGACGTGGGTGAGTTGATTGCAGCGAGGTCGACCTCCGGGTGTCCGTCAAGAAGCTCTGAGATTTGCTCCTGTGGCGCGGCCACCGAAACCATTGCACCCTTTTTTTGATCCCAACAGATCTGTCCGCGCATTCGTGCCAGATCAAGGGCGGTAGGCAGATCAAATATTCCTGAAAGGCAAGCGGCCGTAATTTCTCCGAGACTGTGGCCTAACAGTGCCGTAGGCTGTACTCCCCAGGACATCCATAGCCGTGCAAGGGCGTACTCCATCGCCAGCAAGACGGGTTGTGTCAGCCATGTCTCTTCCAGCAGGCGTGCTGCCTGAGACGAGCGGTCCCTGCAGCAAAGCGCTATGAGGTCGATTCCCAGTGCCGCGTTGAGTTGGTCGGCACAGGCATCGAGTTCGTGCCTGAAGACACTGTAGCGGTCATATAGTGAGCCGGCTTGGCCGGCTGCCTGTGCCCCTTGCCCGGGAAAGAGAAAGGCACAGGCTCGTTCCCGGTCTGAGGACTTGCCGCGGATACTGAGTACAGGGTTCTCGATGTCGCTCGCATCCTTGAGCCGGGTAGCGACGACAGCTCCCCGGTACGGCATCGGCTCTGCGCCATGAATCAACGTCCAGGCCACATCGCCCGCTGTGCGGTCGAGGTCCGCCCACTGACGGACTGCATTCCGGCACCGGTTCTCAAGAGCGTTTTTTCCCCGAGCGGACAGGGCGAGAATCTGGGGCAGGCAGTCTGGCGGCGTTTTTTCCGTCGGGGCAGGGGCTTCACCAACAATCACGTGTGCATTGGTTCCACCGATACCAAAGGAACTGACCGCACCGATTCGGCCGTCCGGCCGGGATGGCCATTCGATTCCGTCGGTTGGGATGGCGAAGTGGCTCTCGAAGGATTCCAGCTTCTGGTGGGCTGTATTGAAATAAGGGCTGGCGGGAATATGACGATTCTGTAGAGCCATTACCAACTTGAGGAGACCCGCGGCACCGGCGGCGTGATTGAGGTGTCCGACCTGTGATTTGACGGCTCCGAGGTAGCAACGCGACTCACTGTCCTGCCGCACGTCGCGAAGCGCGCCGAATTCGATCATATCTCCGAGTGCTGTTGCGGTACCGTGAGTCTCGACGAACTGGATGTCCGACGGAGTCAGGGCCGCATCGGCGAGGGCTGAGCGGATAAGGGCAGCTTGCCCCTCAATGCTCGGCGCGGTAAACCCTACTTTCGCAGAGCCGTCGTTGTTTATGGCGCTGCCTTTGATGACGGCCATCACACGGTCACGGTCTGAAATCGCATTGTCCAAAGGTTTCAACACAAACGCGACTACGCCACTCCCCCACACAACGCCGTTGGCATGCTCGTCAAACGGGCGGCACTGGCCGTCCGGAGAGACAATCATGTTTTCCCGATAAAGGTGACCGTTTGCCTGTGGGATCCGCAGCGCGACGGCGCCGGCTAACGCCATGCTGCATTCTCCGACTCGAAGCGCCCTACAGGCCGAGTGCACTGCGACCAATCCGGTCGAACAGGCGGTCTGGATGTTCAGACTGGGGCCGGTCAGATTGAGTTGATATGACAGACGGGTCGCCAGGAAGTCTTTTTCTGAGGCAATGATTGCGTCATAGGGATCGATGCCGGTATCGCGTGAAAGAAACGGCAGCACGTTATCGATGAGGTAGTCGTTTTGTCCGCTGCCCGCGTAAATCCCTATGTTTTGTGGTTGATCGAAACGCGCGTAACCCGCATTTTCCAAAGCGTGAACTGCGTTTTCCATGAACAGGCGATGTTGAGGATCAATGAGGCGGGCCTCTGCCGGTGTGATGCCAAAGTAGGCGGCGTCAAAAAATTCGATTCCGTCGATGGCGCCGTGTGACGGCACGAACGCTGGATCAGTAATGAGTGTTTCGTCGAGTCCCGCGCTCCTCAGTTCGTCAAGGGTGAACTCCCTGATTCCACTCTCGCGCTTGGCCAACAGGTTCCAGAACTCAGTGATGTCGGCTGCCCCTGGGAGCACTCCCGCGGCGCCGATCACTGCGATCTCATCCGCGACTGCGCGAGCGGTGGCTGGCTGCACAAATCGCTTTTCAGGCCGCTTTTCCAGAAACTCAGATAGCGTCCGGATCGTGGGATAACGGAACAGGTCAATGAGCTCAATCGGGCGGTTGAGCGCCTCAGAGAGCCGCTGCTGAAACTGGGTAAGCATGAGAGAATGGGCGCCCAGCTCGAACACATTCGTATCAATGTCCGGACTCTCAGTAGCGAGGAATTCGCTCCAGACGGCGCTCACGGTCGTCTGGGTTTGCGTTTCGGCAGGGGTGTGAGAGGGAGTTGCCGTTTCGACGGTCGCCCGGTTCATCAAGGCCCGACGATCAATCTTTCCGTTGGGAGTCAGCGGCAATTTCGGGATTGGGATAATACTTGCCGGCTGCATGTAAGCAGGCAACCGCTCCCGTAACGTCGGCCTGAAGTCCTCATTGCTGAGGTTGGTCTCTACAAAGGCGACAAGTTGGCGAGTCTCTGGATCTCCCCCCGTTGCGATCACGGTCGCGGCAGAAACGCCTGAGTGGGTCATCAGGGCTGATTCGATATCGCCAAGCTCAATACGAAAGCCACGGAGTTTGATCTGGTTATCTATTCGGCCGAGGAAGTCGAGATGGTTGTCTGCCCTGATCCGCACCAGATCACCTGTCCCGTACATTCGGGCCCCCGGATCCCCGGAGTACGGGTCAGGGCGATAACGCTCTGCAGTCTGGCCCGGCCGATCCCAATAGCCTTCGGCCAGTCCTCGGCCGCCGATCCACAGTTCTCCGACGCATCCCGGCCCGACAAGTTCCAACGACTCACTCAAAACGTACAAAAAGGTGTTGTCAATCGCGTATCCAACGGGTTCATTACCGGAGGCGGGAGTGGGCGCCGCATCGGAAACCTGTCTCACGGCTGACCAGATTGTGGTTTCGGTCGGGCCATACATGTTCCAAAGTTGGCAACCTGTTGCAGAGATCTCACGAGCGAGGCTGACGGGAAGGGCTTCGCCGCCGCACAGGGCCTTGAAAAGCCCGGCCGACCGCCAACCTGCATTCAAGAGCAACCGCCACGTACTGGGTGTCGCCTGAAGGCATGTCACGCTCTCACGCTTTATCGTATCCGCGAGCGCGCGCCCATCAACGGCGTCAAGTCGGCTGGCGATGGTAATTTTGGCGCCCACGATCAGCGGCAGGAAAAGTTCCAGTACCGCGATGTCAAACGAGACCGTCGTCACAGCGAGCAGGTTATCGCTGCGGTCGAGCCCGGGTTCTTTGCGCATGCTGCACAGGAAGTTCATGAGGGCAAGGTGGCCGACAGCCACGCCCTTTGGGCGTCCGGTAGAGCCGGAAGTAAAGATGATGTACGCCGTGTTATGAACAGAGGCGCCCGGCAGTTTTGTCCGTGACGCCTGTTTGCCAACGTGCTCCAGAAGCAGGAATGCCTGGTCCTTGAGCGCAAACGAGTCCGCGAGGCTGGATTCTGTCAGGATGATTTTCGGCCGCGAATCCTCAATGACCCATCTGAGACGCTCCTCGGGATAGGCAGGGTCCAGGGGAATGTAGCTGGCGCCAGAGTAATGGACCGCAATCATGCAGGCAATGAGATCCGGATCCCGGTGCTTCAGCACAATGACCCGATCACCGGGCCTCACTCCGGATTCGACGAGCGCCTGAGCGATCACTTGAGCTCGATGCTTCAGTTCCGCGTAGGAGTAGCATTGGTTTTCAGTGCTCACCGCCGTCGCAGCGGGGTACTGGTCGACGATGTTCTCGAACAGAGAAATCCAGCTAGCGGATTCCAGATTCCTGCGGGTGCTTTTCTGGGTGTTAATCCACTGATCCCGTAAATAGGGCTCAAGACTGCAAATGTCGTTTAGCAGATGTGCTTCGGGCCGACTGAACTCCCTTATCAGATGATCGAAGTTGCGTGCCCAGAGTTCGACTGTTTCCTGATCCAGGATCGCGGTATCCCACAACCACTGAATGTGCGGCGCCGGCCCGGCCAGCTCGACCGTAACAGAGAGATCAAACTTGGAGTGCGTCGCTTCCGGCGGGACTGGATCCAGTAAGCAGTCCCCCAGAGACAGGTTTGCCGCCGGCTGGTTCTGAACATCAAATGTCATTTGAAAAAGCGGTGAATGATTCAGCGCTCTCGGCGGGTTAACTGCTTCGACGATACGCTCGAACGCAACATCACGATGCTCATACGCGTTCAGAAAAGTATTCTTCGTCGCGATAATCAGGTCCTGAACGTCTCGGCTTCTGCCAGGGGCCAACCGCAGGGGCAGCATATTGATAAACAAGCCGATGAGTGTCTCGAGCTCGGTAAGGTCACGATTGGCCACGGTTGTTCCGAGCACCAATTCCTCTAACTGCCTTGAATCAGCAGCCCGGTGAATGAATAGCGAAAACGCCGCCAGCAGGACGATGTACGGTGTGCTATCGGTCCGGAGGGCCTCCTGTTTTACGGCTTCGATCGTCTCAATGGCTAGCGGCTGAATCCATTCAGCCCCGGAGTAGGTCGCGACCGCGGGACGTGTCCGGTCGTAGGCCAGCACCGTCAGCTCAGGCGCATCGGCGAGTTCCTCTTTCCACCACTCTACGTGCTCAGCAACGGAACTCTCTTGTTGCTCCCGCCAATCCACGTAATCGGCGTACTGAACAGGCAGCGCGGGTAGAGGCTTCTCTGGCGCCTCATAGAGTCTCGACAGTTCCGAGATGAGGTTGGCGAGAGACCAGCCGTCGGCAGCAATGTGGTGCAGGGTGACCATGAGCAAATGGCTGCCGTCGCTTAACCGCTGAAGAGCGGCTGTGATCGGATGCTCCTGCGACAGAACAAAACGTTTTTGTGCAGCCTGTCCGCAAGCGCGGTGAATCTGTTCGACTAGGGATAGCGAGGAGTCTGGTGGCGGCAAAAGTGCCAACTCAATTTGAGGCTTGTCATCGATCACTGCGCGGACAGAGTCACCATGTTTTTCAAAGCGTGTTCTGAGCGTTTCATGACGGGAAGCGATTTCCCCAAGAGCCCAGCCGAGTCGCTCGGTATCAAGGTCTCCGTGAATCTGAACTGCGAGGGGCATGTTGTAGGTGGAGGACGCTCCCTCGAGTTGATCAAGGAACCACAATCGTTTTTGGGCCTCCGACAAACCATCTCTTGCAGCATTGGAGGAGGGGCCTATTCGACTCCGCTGACGTTTCCGGGAGGCTTCCGCGGTCTGGAGAAAGGCCAGTAACTCCGACTTGTGCGCTCTGATTTGAGCGGACAACGTATCTGTTACTGCACCCTTTGGGGCCTTGACGACCAGATTGCCTGCGTCCACCCGCAGGATAATCCCCGCTCGTCGGAGAGAGTGGATCAGCGAGTCGAGATCGCTCAAAAGACAAACTCCTCATCCGTCTCGGAATCAGGATTCTCATCTCGCAGGGCCCAGCGCTGGCCGTCGATAAAAC
>JAERSQ010000232.1 GCA_016845525.1 Pseudomonadota bacterium | reverse complement strand
CTCCTGGTTTGGCGCTTTTAGTCCAAAGTGACGATAAGCCGTGGCAGTTGCTGTTCGTCCGCGCGGGGTACGCATCAGGAATCCGGACTGGATGAGGAACGGCTCTACCACATCCTCCAAGGTGCCTCGCTCTTCTCCGATGGCTGCCGCAAGGCTTTCAATGCCAACCGGACCTCCATCAAACTTTTCCATGATGGCCAGCAACAGCCGCCGGTCCAATGCGTCCAGCCCGAAACTGTCCACCTCAAGAAGATCCAGGGCCTCATTCGCCATGGCGCCGCCAATCACGCCATCCGCCTTGACTTGGGCAAAATCACGAACCCGGCGCAAAAGCCGGTTTGCAATACGCGGCGTCCCGCGGCTGCGCTTGGCGATCGCTTCGATGCCGTCGTGCTCACTGGTGAGGCCCAGAATCCGCGCGGACCGATCAACAATCATGGCCAGTTCATCACTTGGATAGAATTCCAGGCGCTGCACAATACCGAAACGGTCACGCAAGGGTGACGTCAGCAATCCTGCCCGCGTCGTGGCGCCCACCAGCGTGAAGGGAGGGAGATTTAGTTTTATCGATCGCGCGGCCGGGCCCTCCCCAATCATGATATCGAGCTGATAGTCCTCAAGGGCTGGATACAGGATCTCTTCAACCGCGGGACTCAAGCGGTGAATTTCATCAACAAACAGCACATCGTGCGGCTCGAGATTGGTCAGCATAGCGGCAAGATCGCCTGCCTTTTCCAGCACTGGCCCCGACGTCTGGCGCAGGCTGGCGCCCATCTCGTGAGCCAGAATGTTTGCGAGGGTCGTTTTACCCAGACCCGGCGGACCAAACACCAGAACGTGATCTAACGCTTCAGCCCTTCCCTTAGCGGCAGCAATAAAAATACCTAACTGCTCGCGCACCTTGGGCTGACCAATGAATTCATCCAGGGTCAGCGGCCGCAGGCTCCGGTCGATCGCCCGGTCCTGAGTCGAGTCGTCATCCGCGCTGGGGTTGATCAACGGATCGTGTTCGCTCATGACGGCTCCCGGGATAACCCTTTAAGTGCTTCACGGATAAGGGTTTCCACCGCAGGAGTCCCGTCGGCTTCCACTGCCCGCACCGCGCGATTGGCCTCGTTTTCGCGGTAGCCCAGAGCCATCAGGGCGCTGACAGCATCCTGTTGCGGCGTCAGGGGAACGCCGGATGCATCAGGACCTGTCCCGGCGACCGCTTCGAGCCGGTCGCGTAGCTCAATCACCAGACGTTCCGCGGTCTTGCGCCCGATGCCCGGCACTCGAGTCAACTGGGCAATATCACCGCCCGCAACGCAGGCTGTCAGATCATCCGCAGTTAACCCCGAAAGCAGTGCGAGCGCCACCCTCGGACCGACACCGCTGATTTTGAGCAGCACGCGGAATACATCCCGCTGCCTTAGGTCGGTAAACCCGAAAAGTAGATGGGCGTCATCCCGGATCACAAGATGCGTGAATAGCGACACCTGCTCGCCTGCCGCTGGCAACTCATAAAAAGCGGTCATCGGTGCCTCAAGTTCATAGGCGACCCCACCCACATCGACCATCAACTGAGGTGGATGCTTATATACCAACGTGCCGCTGATCTGTCCGATCACTGCTACAGTCCTTTTGACTTTTCGATTTGATCCGCCGATCGGGCAACGGTCTGGCGTTGTCGCACTTCAGCATAATGAAGATGACAGATTGCGCACGCAAGCGCATCTGCCGCATCCTGAGGCGGCTTTCGATCCATGCCCAACAGGACTCTCACCATGTGCTGCACCTGTTCCTTCTTCGCACGGCCTGTGCCGGTGATTGCCCGCTTGATTTCGAGCGCGCTGTATTCACTGATTTCTAATTGACTCTCAGCCAGCGCCAATAGCGCGCTTCCCCGCGCCTGCCCGAGCACCAGCGCTGATTGGGGATTCGCCGAGACGAACACTTTCTCAATGGCGCCACTTGCCGGCTGAAAACGTTCTATCACATCCCGGACTCGCTGATGAATCTCGACCAATCGTGATCCTAAAGAACCGGTTCCTGTGCGAACGCATTCACTATGAATATAGTGCAAAGACTGGTTCCGCGCCTCCACGATACCAATCCCTGTCACCCGGGAGCCTGGATCGATCCCGATGGTCCTGAAGGCTTCCGCAGGCATCGCTAAAGGGCCTAGGCGCTGAGAGCCGATTCCTCTGGGAAACTCGCGTTCGTAAACACTTCCTGTACGTCGTCGAGTTCCTCAAGAGCGTCGACCAACCGCATCACTTTCTCGGCATCTTCATTGCTCACGGGGGCCTCATTGGAGGGTCTTTCAAGAACCTGCGCCAGTTCCGGTTCGAGCCCTGCCCCTTTAAGCGCATCATTGACTGCGTCAAAAACGTCCAGCTCGGCAAGCACCTCAATCGAGCCGTCGGCAACCGTTTCAACATCGTCTGCCCCCGCGCCTACCGCAGCTTCCATCACGGCTTCCTCGTCGGTTCCCGGCGCAAAAACAAACAACCCTGTTTTGCTGAAAAGATAGGCGACCGAGCCTTCTGTTCCGAGATTGCCGCCGTGCTTGCCGAAGAGATGCCGCACCTCTCCGACCGTACGGTTCCGGTTGTCCGTCATACAGTCCACCAGGACCGCCACCCCACCCGGGGCATAGCCTTCATAACGGATCTCTTCATAGGACACCCCTTCCAATTCACCGGTGCCTCTCTTAATGGCCCGATCAACCGTGTCGCGGGTCATATTGGCCGACAGCGCCTTGTCTATTGCGGTGCGCAGTCTCGGATTCGATGCGCCGTCACCGCCGCCTGTTCGAGCAGCAACGGTGATTTCACGAATCAGTTTAGTGAACAGCTTGCCGCGTTTCGCATCCTGAGCGGCTTTGCGAAACTTGATATTGGCCCACTTACTATGCCCCGCCATTGTTATCTTCTCCTAACCAGACCTGCCCCGAAGCGCGACCTCCGAAGCCGTTTATCCTGCCATTACACCAGTTCTTGCGCTATCTGTGCGAGCGCCGCGCGGTTCGTCCATGACCACAGGGATTCTGTTGCCACCGAGAGTCTTTCCCACCGGCTGAGCTCATGCTCTGCGGGATTCAGTGTGACTTCACAACGCTCGGGTAAACGCAACGAAAAGACGTGCTCCAGGTTCTCCGTGACCCCAGGACCGTAACGGTAACGATACTCTGGCAGGATATAAAACCGCTGAGCAACTTGATGATTCCGCCAGCCCTGGCCCGCCTCAATCCCGGTTTCCTCATGGAGCTCCCGCCGGGCCGCTATCTCAGGAGGCTCGGCGGGCGACTGCAGGCTGCCGGTCACGGATTGCCAAAAGCCGCCGCCAGTGCGTTTAAGCAGGAGTGTCTCGCCTGAGTCTGTGTAAACCACCACCAGAACAGACTCGGGCCGCTTGAAACCGGTAGGAGGCCGGAGAGGACTTGAGCTCAATCCGCTGTCTTGCTGCCAGTCTGCGCAGCGCTCGAGAGTCGCAGCCCCAGTTCACGCATCTGCTCTGCATCCACTTCTCCGGGTGCGTCGGTAAGCAGGCACGATGCTTTTTGGGTCTTGGGGAAAGCGATAACATCCCGAATCGACTCCTCGCCCGCAGCCATCGATACGATTCGGTCTATGCCAAATGCGATGCCGCCATGCGGCGGCGCACCATAACGCAGCGCGTCAAGCAGGAAGCCAAACTGGGCTTTGGCCTGGGCTTCATCAAGGCCGAGCGCCTCGAAGACCTTCTGCTGAATGGCGCTCTGGTGGATACGAATAGAGCCGCCGCCGATTTCGGTCCCATTGAGCACAAGATCATAGGCACGGGACCGGACCACACCCCGATCACTGTCAAGCAACGGCACATCCTCGGGATGCGGAGCGGTAAATGGGTGGTGCAGAGCAACCCATCGACCTGCCTCGGAATCCTCTTCGAGGAGCGGGAACTCCACTACCCAAAGCGGCCGCCAGCCTTGCGCCACAAGATCCAGATCGTGTCCCAGTCGAATCCTGAGGCCACCCAGTGCATCATTCACAACGCGAGCCCGATCAGCGCCGAAGAAAAGGAGATCTCCATCTTCTGCGCCTGATCGCTGCATCACCTGCTGGACAACATCATCAGGTAGGAACTTCAGGATGGGCGACTGCAGTCCGTTTGTTCCGTCAGCCAGATTATTCACCTTGATATAGGCAAGACCGCCGGCGCCGAACTGCTTGACGAACTCTGTGTAGCTGTCTATCTGTTGTCGACTGAGGGCCGCGCCGCCCGGTACCCGCAGCACGGCAACACGGCTGCCGGGCGTGGTTGCCGGTCCAGCAAACACCTTGAACTCTACCTCAGCCATGAGATCGGCAATATCGACCAGTTCGAGCGGGATCCGCAGATCCGGACGGTCGGTTCCGAAACGCTTTATCGCCTCAGCATAGGTCAGAGTGGGCAGAGGCTTGGGCAAAGTAATCGACAGGACGCTCTCGAACACCGAACGCACCATCTCCTCCATGGTCTCCATGACGCCCCCCTCGTCGACGAAGGACATCTCGATATCCAGCTGAGTGAATTCCGGCTGACGATCCGCCCGAAGGTCTTCATCGCGGAAGCATCGTGCGATCTGATAGTAGCGTTCGAAGCCCGAAACCATCAGAAGCTGTTTGAATAACTGTGGCGATTGGGGCAAAGCAAAAAACTGACCCGGATGAACCCGGCTTGGAACCAGATAATCACGGGCCCCCTCGGGCGTGGACCGAGTGAGTACCGGGGTCTCCATCTCGACAAAATCGCGATCATCCAGGTATCCGCGCAGCGCACGAATTACCTGGTGCCGTAAGCGCAGGTTACGCTGCATGCGATCACTGCGAAGATCGAGATACCGATACCGCAGGCGCAAGGCCTCACCCGTATCGGGGTCCTCAATCGGGAACGGCAGAGGCTCAGCGCTATTGAGCACCGTGATCTTAAGACCAAGCAGTTCAATCTCACCCGTTGGCAGATCGGGGTTTACCGTCCCTTCCGGGCGCAACCGGACACGGCCCACCACCTGCAGCACATATTCACTGCGTACGGATTCGGCAACAGCAAACTGCTGCTCCCGATCTGGATCAAAGACCACCTGCACCAAACCACTGCGGTCACGCAGGTCAATAAAGATGACACCGCCGTGATCCCGCCGCCGCTGAACCCAGCCGCACAGTCGGACCTCGCGATCTACCGAAGCGGCATCCAGATCGGCACAAAGACAGTCACGCTGTTCACTCATGATAAATAACTCCGGCCGTCAAACCGGGCAGATGGGTTTCCCGCTCAGGCGGAATCAGAAGCTGAAGAACCAGACTTGCCGCTTGAGGACTTGCTTGATGAAGTCGATGTGCTGGCAGATTTATCCTTCTTTCCAGAATTCCCAGAATCACTTCCTGAATCGCTGGACGCCCCGCTTGCCGACTTGGCGTCTTTTTTATCCGCTTTATCCGCTTTCTCCGCCTTCTCTGCGGGCTTTTTCTTATCTGAATTCTTGAAATCAGTCTCGTACCAGCCTGTTCCCTTTAACCGGAACGCGGCTGCAGACACCTGCTTGCGCAATGCCGCATCGCCACACTCGGGGCAGAAAACCAAAGGCTCATCAGACAATTTCTGTAAAGCCTCAAGATAATGACCACATTGATCGCAGACGTACTCGTAGATGGGCATGGGTGGATTCCAACAAAGAAAGTATCTAAAACCAGACCGGTGCAGGCAACTTCCGCCAAAGGCAGCGCAGCGGGTAATTATACCCTGACCCCGGTTCTGACTTTAAGGATCGTGGCCGGCCTCTTTGCTGAACAGTCGGACCCGCGCGCCTGAGAGCATCTGAGCAAGGTGGTGGCGAATCAACCACAAACAGACCAGTGACGGCAGCACCATCACCGCCGTAATCACGAAAAACACTCCCCAGTCACCGTTCAGCCAATCCACCAGCGCCCCTGAACTTGAAGCAAACAAGGTTCGGCCCGCCGTGCCGATGGAGGCAAGCAGGGCATATTGGGTTGCGGTGTAAGTCCGGTCCACCAGCATGGAGATAAACGCAACGAAAGTCACTGTCGCAAATGCCCCGGCGAGATCATCCATGATGACGGCGAACGCAAACATCGGCGCAGACTTGCCGGACCAGGCCAGCAGGGAGAACAACAGGTTGGTCAGCGCCATCAGAATACCGGCAAGGAACATGGCGCGGACCAAGCCCATCCGGACGGCAAAAAGCCCTCCAAGCAGAGTAAACGCAACCGTCGTCACCCAGCCGATGCCTTTAGAGTAAAGCGCGATATCCGCCTTGGAAAACCCGATCTCCTTATAAAAGAGGATCGACATCCGGCCCAAAAACGCCTCGCCGATCTTAAAAAGGAAGATAAAGCCAAGAACCGCCATGGCAATAGCCAATCCATTACGACGGAAGAAGCTCGCCAGAGGGCCAATCAGCGTCGTGCCCAACCACGTCACAATCCCGGCAATAACCCCGCCGAAATTGAGCCTGGACCGCAAGGCGTTCTCGTCTTCTGCCTGGGCCTGGGTCCGTGCCGCTGGCGGCAGTTCAGGCACAGCCATCAGCGCTATGTTGCACACGACCACCACCGCGCCCAGGATCAGAAATGTGGATTGCCAATAATTGATGATTCCCGCGTGTTGCAATGTTTCTGCCGTCACGAGTGCCGCAAGGCCGCCCAGCTTGTATCCCGTCCACCAACCCACGACTGCCACCGCTGCGCCTGCCGCCATCGCTGCGCTTTCATTGGGACCCACCTGCTCAATCCGAAGCGCGTCAATGGTGATGTCCTGGGTCGCCGAAGCAATCGCGATGATGAGGGCGATAGCAATGACTCCCTGAAGGTTGGTCACCGGATCAACCATGCTCCAGAGAGCGAGACAGATTAGGATCACCACCTGCAACGTCACGATCCATGCGCGCCGGTGTCCCAGTCGTGCCGTCAGGAGCGGTATCTGTATCCGGTCGATCAGTGGTGCCCAGAGGAAATTGATCGCGTAAACCCCGAAGATCAGCCCGGCCCAGCCGATGGTTGTACGGCTGAGGCCATCCTCCTTAAGCCAAAGCGTTAAAGCACTGCCGATCAGTACCCACGGAAATCCACTGATCAGACCGAGCAGTGCGATCCGCGCCATCCTCCGGTCAAGATAAATGCTGAAGGTTTGCGCGAAAGAGGCTGGGCTGCCCGTCTTTTGCCCGTCGGAATTCATCGACGGCTTCCGATTAGGGCTTGGTTCTGAGCCAGCGGTCGCTGACGCGATAATCAATGATCAACGGCGCATGGTCTGAGAAGCGCTCGTCCTTATATATTTGCGCCGCTTGCGCCCGTTTGGCGATCGTCGGCGTCGCGATCTGATAATCAATCCGCCAGCCGACATTCTTGGCCCAGGCCTGACCACGATTCGACCACCACGTGTACTGATCCTCTCCAGGTTCGACCTGGCGGAAAACATCGACCATGCCGCCATCATCAAACCACCAGTCCATCCAGGCGCGCTCCTCAGGCAGGAAGCCGGAATTTTTCTGGTTGCCGCGCCAGTTCTTGATATCGATATTCTTGTGGGCGATATTGATGTCCCCGCAAATGATGTACTCGCGACCACTTGCAGCAAACCTCTTCAGAAGCGGCTGTAACCGTTCCATAAGGTCATATTTGAACTCCTGGCGAACTTCACTGCTGGAACCGGACGGCAGATAAAGCGACACCACACTGAGCCGCCCATAGTCCGCCTGCACCCAGCGGCCTTCTCTGTCGAAATCCGCCCAGCCCAAACCTTCCTGAATTCGGTCAGGCTTTTTGCGGCAGTACAGGGCAACACCACTGTAGCCCGGCTTTTCAGCGTCGACGTAGCAGTGGGTGTAGCCCTCGGGGAAGTAACATTCATCGGTTCGCTGAAACGGCTGGATCCGGGTTTCCTGAAGACAGACAAAGTCAGCGTCTTGCGAGGGCAGCCAATCAAAGAAGCCTTTCCGGGCGGCCGCACGGATACCGTTGCAGTTTAGGGTTATGATCCGCATGTTCCGCGATACCGATGAATGATCAGGTGGTGAAATGTCCCGAGCAGATGAGCGTGAACATGCTTTCCTGCAGTTTGCCCTGGAGACCGGGGTGTTGCGCTTCGGAGAGTTTACCCTCAAATCCGGACGAGTAAGTCCGTACTTCTTTAACGCGGGCCTGTTCAACAGCGGCGCGAAACTCTCGCGGCTGGCCGCTTTTTATGCCGCCGCCCTCGCGGACCTAGAGCCAGAACCTTTCATGCTGTTTGGGCCTGCCTACAAGGGTATTCCCCTGGCCTCAGCAACTGCCGCGGCCCTCGCTGATCATCATCAGCGGGATGTGCCCTTTGCCTTTAACCGCAAAGAAATAAAGGACCACGGAGAGGGAGGTCAACTCGTCGGCGCCCCCCTTCAGGGAGACGTCGTGATCGTGGATGACGTGGTCACTGCGGGCACGTCCATCCGTGAGTCGGTTGACATCATCCATTCGGCAGGCGCCCGCGCTGTCGCCGTAATGATCGCACTTGATCGAGAAGAGGCTGTCACCGAAGAAGGTGATTCAGCCATCGCCCATGTTGCCAAAACCTTCGGCCTCAGGGTGCACGCACTCGCGCGCTTCTCGACCTTGCTTGAATTCCTGTCTGATCGGCCGGATCTTGCGGACCACCTGGACGCGCTTCAGGCTTATCAGGCCCAGTATGGGCTGACTACTCGGCTGGAGTGAACTGGAAAGTCTGTCCTCCGACCGACGCCTCGTACATCAGTCCGCCAATAGCGAGCGTGAATACTGCCACCCCGCCCGAGTAGGCCGCATCCGCAGAAGCCCCGGCGGTTGCTGCTACCGCAGACACCTGCGCACTGAACTCCATCTTTTCACCCTTGAACCGATCAAGCGCGTCTTTCTCGCCGAAAAAGATCACCTCTGAATAGGCCTGGCCTCCCAGCTGAAGGCCGTAGGTCACTTGTGCAAGCGACGCATCACCGATGTACTTGCCTTTCTCATACACCTGACCGGAACCATAAGCGCCGCCCACGCCGATCGCACCCTTATAAATCTTGGGAAACACCGCATAACCATGAGCGCTGTCGAAAAACTTCTTAAGGCCCGAATCCTGCTCAAGGAAACTCTCAATCGTCGCCTGCACCTCTTCTGACGAGGTTGGCTTTTTCTTATCCGGATTCCATCCCGCAGCAGCCGGCGTTATCGCCTGGCAGAGCATCAGTGCGACCCCTGTCGTGAATGCGACTGCTTTATTCATAGTCATATATACCCCCGGTCTTTATGATTTTGGATGTTATTGTCGCGAGGCGGAAACTCTCCCTGCCCTCTTCTACACCACTCGACAGGCACAAGATTTTACTGATTCAAAAAAAAAATTTCTATTGATTCAATCTTGGGCGGCATTTCGGCTTTCAGCGTGGGCTCCGGCCAAGCGGTAAAACACCTCAAAGTCGCGATCCGCTTTTTCGAACAAGCCAGCAAAAATGCCAATGTCGTCATGATAGGAGCCCACCGAGGCCAGTTTTGCGTTGTTGAGCCCTTCTTCAAACCAGCCATCCCAGTTGCTGACCAAACTTTCCTTACGCGACTTCCGATAGTTCTCAACCAGCTCATCCAACATCATTCTTTTCTGCAGCCGCATATCCGCCTGGGTAATGGGCCTCGCGTAAAGTTCGCCCAAAGCGAGGCGTGTATCACGAAT
>JAERSQ010000231.1 GCA_016845525.1 Pseudomonadota bacterium | reverse complement strand
GGACGCAATGCTACTGTCATGCCTCCTATCGGTCAAGGATTGCACGCCGTCCGGAATCCTGTTCAGCACAAGACCGGCGACCCCGACGGGCTCTTACTTGCGAGACGGGCACGGCCTGTCTGATAAACGATTACGCTCTGCGTTCGCGAATTCGATTTATCACAGACTCTAAAATGTCCATTGGGCCAGGCTTCCCCCTGCGGCATAAACCGTAGCCAGTTCGGGCTCCTCCAGTTGATGTTGACGCGCGCAAACGCGGGCCCGATAAGTAGAATAGATTCGGTTCTGTCATAGCGATGGTTCCCGTCAGGATCTTCAAATCCGATCCAACCGTTGCCCCAATCCCCATCTGGATGGCAAATCTCACTATCTTGGGAAGGGCAGAGCACAACCGGCACCCCCCGACGGATAGATTCGACTCGCGCCAACTGCAGATCACGAAACAACTGCCCTGACGCAGTGTCTACCTCTTTTGCGATAATCTGCGTTTGCCACGCTGGAACCGCAAACCCCAAAACTACCGCAATGAGTGCAAGCACGATGAATGCTTCAACGAGTGAGAAGCCATGATTACTTGGCATACGGGGTTTCGACAGGAATCGCATGAAAGCGACTCTGCCAGGATATCGACGTGTAGCCAGTGACTTTAAGCACTGAAAATGGACCGCGAGTTTTCCCTAAAAAGCGACTTTGACCCAGCGGGCGATCAGCCCCAGGCGATCAGCGAATTACTGGACGGTATCTATGCCGGCGAGGCGTTTCAGACCCTGCTGGGCGTTACCGGCTCCGGCAAGACCTTTACGATGGCTCATGTTATTGCCGAGTTTGGCCGACCAGCGTTGATTCTGGCACCAAACAAAACGCTCGCCGCTCAACTTTATGCCGAAATGCGGGAGTTTTTCCCTGATAACGCTGTGGAGTATTTCGTCTCCTATTACGACTACTATCAACCCGAGGCTTACGTTCCGGCGAGCGACACCTATATCGAAAAAGACGCTTCCATCAATGAGCACATCGACCAGATGCGCCTTTCCGCTACGAAGGCGATTCTAGAGCGCGAGGACGTCGTCATCGTCGCCACGGTCTCAGCCATCTATGGTCTGGGGGATCCGGTGTCTTATCATGGAATGATCCTGCACTTGAGAGAAGGCGCGCTTGCGCAGCAACGCGACATCCTGGCACGCCTTGCAGAACTGCAGTACACCCGTAACGAAATCGAGTTACGCAGAGGGACTTTCCGGGTGCGTGGAGATGTCCTTGATATTTTCCCGGCAGAATCTGAGCGCTTCGCAGTGCGAATCGAACTTTTCGGCGATGAGATTGAGAAACTTTCCCGATTCGATCCGCTGACAGGAGAAACCGACGAACGCTTAACCCGATTTACGATCTATCCCAAAAGCCATTACGTGACGCCTCGGGAAACCGTTTTGGATGCCATTGACGAAATTGAAGATGAACTCACCCACCGGTTGGCGTTCCTGCGGGACAATGAAAAACTGGTCGAAGCCCAACGTCTGGAGCAGCGCACCCGGTACGACATGGAGATGATGCGGGAACTTGGATACTGCGCGGGGATTGAGAACTACTCACGTTTTCTCTCTGGCCGAAAGCCCGGCGAACCGCCGCCCACACTGATTGATTACCTGCCCGCCAACTCCTTGATGATGATCGACGAAAGCCATGTCACGGTGCCGCAACTGGGCGCCATGTTCAAAGGCGACCGCTCGCGTAAAGAAAACCTCGTGGAGTATGGCTTTCGACTGCCGTCTGCACTGGATAACCGTCCCTTGCGGTTTGATGAGTTTGAGGCCTTGATGCCCAGAACCGTTTTTGTGTCCGCCACCCCGGCGGATTACGAACGTGAGCACAGTTCAAGCGTCGTTGATCAGGTCGTCCGGCCAACAGGCCTGGTAGACCCGGAAATTGAAGTGAGACCTGTCGCCAGCCAGGTCGATGACCTGATGTCTGAGGCACGGGCCAGGGCCGCCATCGGGGAACGGGTGCTGGTTACCACCTTAACCAAGCGCATGGCGGAAGATCTTTGTGATTACCTGCATGATCACGACATCAGAGTGCGATATCTTCACTCCGATATAGACACGGTGGAAAGGGTTGAGATCCTCTCGGATCTTAGAAAAGGAACCTTCGACGTACTGGTCGGCATCAACTTGCTTCGCGAAGGGTTGGATCTTCCGGAAGTGTCGCTCGTGGCCGTGCTGGACGCGGACAAGGAGGGCTTTTTGCGCTCCACCCGCTCTCTGATTCAGACCGTCGGTCGGGCAGCACGAAACCTTAACGGCAGGGCCATCCTTTACGCGGATAAAGTGACCGACTCCATGAAGCGGGCGATAGACGAAACGGAACGGCGCCGCGAGAAACAGCGAGCGCACAACCTGAAATACCAGATCACGCCCCGATCAATCATCAAACCTGTCAACGAAATTATCGATGGCGTGGCAGCAGACCCGAACAATAAAGCCGCTTCGCGCGTAAGGGCTGACGGGAGGATATTTAAAGGATCAACATCATCGGGCCCCCTGTCGCCCGAGGACTTTAAGCGGACGATTCAACAACTTGAGGAGCGAATGTACGCCCATGCGAGGGATCTTGAATTTGAAGAAGCGGCACACATCCGTGACCAGATTGGAGAACTAAAGCGCGGGCAGTTTCATCCCGTTATTGACGCGGCTTAAAGGACCTTCTTCAAAGCGCGAATCACGCGGTCCAAATCGTCTTCTTCGATCGTGAGCGGTGGCAGTAACCGCACAACCGTAGGACCCGCGGGGAGGGCGATAACCCCCTCCTCAAGCAGGGCCTGCAAGAAAGGCGTGGCCTTTTGCTTAAGTTCAATGCCGATCATCAACCCCGCTTGACGCAATTCCCGTACTGACGCGGGCTGTTCTGCCAAAAATTGTTGAGAAAATTCGGACCCCAAAGATTCGGCACGGTCAGCGAGATGATGCTCGACCATGTAGTCAATCGTGGCGCAGGCCGCTGCACAGGCTAGCGGGTTGCCGCCGAATGTAGACCCATGAACACCGATGCCCGCGGAGACCCGCTCTCCGCAAAGCACGGCCCCCATCGGGACACCGCCTGCAATACCTTTGGCGAGACACATCATGTCCGGGGCAAGGTCAAAGTGCTCGCTGGCAAAGAACCTCCCGGTGCGGCAAAACCCCGTCTGAACCTCATCGATGACCAACAAGGCACCCCGCTCGGTACAAAGACGTCTTGCCGCCTGAAGGTATTCCTTCTTCGCGGGACGCACACCTCCTTCGCCCTGGATTACCTCCAGGATCACGGCGCACGTGCTGTCATCGATTGCGGCTTCCAGTTTTTCAATGTTGTTCAAGGGGACAAAACTGTTACCCGAGAGTAAAGGCTCAAAAGCATCCCGGTATTTAAAGGTCGCACTCAGCGCTCCGAGCGTTCGTCCATGAAAACCCCGCATGGCTGTGACGAGTCCGGTACGGCCCGTCGTTGCTCGAGCGAACTTTATTGCCGCCTCGACGCTTTCCGTTCCCGAGTTGCAGAGAAACACCTTTTCAAGACCGACAGGCGCATGCTCGATGAGTTTCTGCATTAACTCCCCGCGCCGGTCGTTATGGAAAATCCCGGGGCACACCAGAAGCGTTTGTGCCTGCCGGGCAAGGGCCTCAGCCACGACGGGGTTGCTATGACCTATGTTGGCCACGCCCACACCGGCGGCGCAGTCGATAAATTCCCTGCCATCATCAGACCAAAGGCGGGCGCCTTCACCTCGGACAATGTTGATACCGCGCCGAGGATAGACCTCCAACGCGTATTCGGATTCAAGAGCCGCCTGATTCATCTTATTGTTGTCCCTTTGCCGGCGAGTGCATCCAGGACGGGGTGGGCTGTCCGGCCATCGGAAATGATCACCTCACGAGCACCGGCGTCAAATAACCGGCCCAAGGCGAGCATTTTTCTTTTCATCCGGCCTTCGACCGAGGCCTCACGAGCTTTGATCTCCGAGACGGGCAATGTCTGCAGCATTGATCCCTCATCATTTTTGTCCTCGAGGAAGCCAGGAGCCTCGATTAGTTGGATCACTTTATCGGCCTTAAGCGCGCCTTGGAGTACAGCAACGATATCGTCATTCTCAGAGTTGATTGCAAATCCTGCTTCGTCAATGATGGGGATACTGAGAACAGGGCGATAACCCTGATCAAGCAGTGTGGTCAGCAGCGGGGCGTTGACCTTTGCCGGCTTGCCTGAAAAGTCCCGCTTGATCATCGTCTTTCCGTTTTCACGTACCTTGATCCCGCGGTTTCGCCGGCCCTGGACTAATCGACCATCGAGGCCGGTCAGGCCGATGGCGTTGACCCCATCTCGCTGACACAGCTCGACAAACCGTCGGTTACCGAGACCGCTATAGGCCATCATGATCAGATCAATCGCATCGGCATCCGAAAACACACTCGAATAGCCCGAAACGGAAGTCAGTTGGACCTTTTCTTGCCCCAAGCGAAGACCAAGATCGTCCCGGAGCGCATTTGCCCCCAATACCACCAGGAATGGCTGCTCAAGCGTAGCCAGATCTGAGGCGACGCCCTCAAGATTGATCGTACTGCCGCCGCCGACTTTAATGATGTACAAAACGCTCAGAATCCTAGAGTTCAATAACCGTTCGGTTCTCTACGGGCTGCCAAGACCCACTGACAGGATACTGCTCTGAGCAAACCACATCCAGACTGCCCACAGAAGTCCGCTGCATCTGAAAGTATCCGGGGTTTTCATTGTAGACCGTTGCCAGCAGGGAGCGCTCCGGTGTTGCCATGATGAGGTTCATTGCCCGCACGTAGCGGGTGCGCTTTTCGATCACTTCCACGCTTTTCTTTAGACGCGGCAGGGCGCCCAGATGGGAAAACCGTCTGGTGTAGTTGAAGATCTTCTCAGCGCCAATTCGCCCCTCTTCGCGGATACGGACCCCGTTCAACTCACCGTTGAAAATAAACACCTCGTCGTCCTGAACAAAAGGCATATTATTCTCTATCGCAATACCCTCGTCCCGAAAGGCGCTGCGCGCGTGCGCCAGGAATAGATGAGTTCCTCCGAACGCGGTGAGATCATCATCCCAGATTGGGGACAGGGAGTGGTGGAAATGCCAACTGTCTCCCTGGAGCCAGGCGCAGCCCCAGCCATGACCCTGATACTCCGTGCTGTCGCGACACAGACGAGCAAAGTGTGTCAAATGAGATCGGACGTCGAAGGGTTTATCAGCGCGAAGCCAGAGAAGCCGGCACATCTGCGTTAGATCGGATGCAGTCCGGGAAAGGTTAATCCCGTTATTTCTTCAAATCCGTGCATCAGATTGAAGCACTGGATCGCTTGTCCGGCGGCCCCTTTCATTAAATTATCGATAGCACTAATCAATACGACGCGAGGAGTCCCCACTTCTACCTCAAAGCCGATATCACAAAAGTTGGTCCCGCTGAGGAGTTTCGGTTCCGGATAGCGATGGATACCGGAACGCTCTTTAACGATTCGGATGAAAGGCTCCTGCGCGTAGTCTTCCCGATACATAGCCCAGATCTCTTTTTCTTTCTGGGGCTTGGATAAAAACACATGGCAGGTGGCCAGGATGCCGCGGACCATTTCGATCGAGGTGGCTGAGAAGTGGATCGGGAACCCGCCAAGCGCCTGACTGACCTCCGCAACGTGGCGATGCCGGGTAGGGCGGTAGGAGCGGACTGCACCACTGCGTTCCGGGTGATGACTTGCTTCGTTTGATGAGTTTCCACCCTCGCTGGAGCCGGCTTTGACATCGATTACGACGGACGAGATGAGATCTCGACGAGCCAACGGCCCCAGAGCCAGCATACTGGCTGTTGCATTACAGCCCGCACAGGCCACATGTGTTGCGCCTTCAAGCGCCGCGCGATTAATTTCAGGCACGCCATAGACAAAGCGTTCGAGCAACTCCGGCCGAGGATGAGGCTGTCCGTACCACGTTTCGTATACGACAGGATCGGTCAGCCGGAAATCTGCGCTGAGATCAATGATCCGAGGCGCTAATGCGGAAAATGTCTCAAAGCGGACAGCGGTCTCTCCATGCGGCAAACAAAGAAAAAGCACATCGCATGGCTCAAGCTCCTCCAGTGCGCAAAACTTGAGTTGACTGGCCTTGCGAAGATTGGGATGGGCCCGATGCAGCGCCTTGCCCGCGAACCGCTCGGACGTCACCTGCTGGACGCTGCACTCAGGATGGAAAAGCAGCAAGCGCAGTAGCTCCCCACCAGTGTATCCCGATCCACCAACTATGGAGACAGTTATCATTTATCTACGCCCAAGGTGAAGTCCACAACCCGCGCCGGGATGTTCACCCCTGTGGTCTCTATGCTGTTTCGAAATTCCATCGTGTAGTTGACTTCATTCACAGAAAGCTCGCCGTCGGTCTCAAAAAGGTCGACGGCCAGTATCCCGCCTCCTACCGCATCAGCGGCGGCCAGTGAGATATCCGCAATTTGCGTGCTGACGTCGCAGCCGGTAGCTGACGCGCCCCGAGCCGTATTGGTAATCCAATGGTCGGAACTTCGGTATATCGCCGCGATGCATTCATCCCCCACGACAAAGCTGCGAATGTCGCGACCTTTCTTCTCAACGAATTTCTGAATATAAAAAATGGAGTGGTGATAGCTGCCCAGCAGCGCCTTGTGCTCAAGAATGGCTTCAGCAGATTCGCGATCGTTCACTTTGGAGAGCAGTCTTCCCCAGGAGCCGACAGCGGGTTTGAGTACGACGGGATAGCCCAGTTCTTCGATCGCGTCTAGAGCGGACTCTTCGGTAAAGGCCACGCGAACAGGCGGCTGACTCACGCCGGCTTCTTTCAGCGCCACAGAGGTCAGAATCTTGTCGCCGCAGATCTTGGCGACCTCGGCCGCGTTGATGCAATGCACACCAGCGGCCTCCAGCAGCCGCAGTCCGTACATGGAGCGGGAATGATTGATGCTGCGTTCCAGCACGACATCTACGTCCAGCGCCGAGTACAGGTTGGAAATCAATTTGCGGTCGTCGATCATCACAAGATCGACTCCGCGGGCCTGAAATTCCCCAATAAGAAGTTTCTCTTCCTTGCGGATCAGCGAGTGCAGCAAACCGACCTTCACTCGCCCCAATCCTCCTCGGTTTCAGGCGCCTCGGTGACGGCGGCGGGATCAAGACCCGTCACTTCGAGCTCTGTACCGCAGTCGTCGCATTCCAGAAGCTCTCCTATGACGGTACCTTCTGCAAACGTGATTTCGGCGCCACAAACGGGACATTCAGTCATGTATCGGTCTCCTAATATTGGTGTCAGGACGATATCAGCCTTGAGCCATCGCCGTAGGGTGGGCAAGTTTAAGCCAGTCTCCACTGCCAACGCGACCTGAAGGCACTGGGTCTGACTGAAAAGAAGGGGGTTGCCAATGGGCATGGGGCGCTCTGGTCACTGATTGACCTGATGAAATTCATCGCGCAAAAGAGGTAGAATCCCGCCCCTATATTGCAGGCGCGTAGCTCAGTGGTAGAGCACCACCTTGACATGGTGGTGGTCGGTGGTTCGATCCCACTCGCGCCTACCAATTTTTTCCGTGAGACGACGCATACCGGCGCGTTTTCACGGAGTAAAAGACCGGGCCATCAGCCCGGCTTTTTTTGGCGGCCCTGCCTGTCTCGGTGTCATCTAGAATATGATCCAATGGGCAACTGGCCCCTTTCGTGATCTTAGAGGCAGAAATGTCCCCGGAAAATATCCGAAGAATAGGTATCATTGTCGCGGTTCTTGTGATCCTGTATGGCGCCCTGAAACTAGTCGGATTGACCCCGTAGGGGCGCGGCGTTGGACCGAAACATTGCCCGCGAAGGGACTGCGCCAGAAGTCGGCCGAAGCTTGAATGGTTTCGGCATTAATCTGCTTGTTAAGGAAATTTACAGAACCACGGCCTTCCTGAAAGAAGTATTCGGCATGGAAATTCACCGTGCGGACAAAGACTTCGCTGTGCTGGAACATCGGGGCGACTTCTTTCAACTGCACGCGGATCACGCCTATCATGACAATCCGCTCCCCGGGACGCTTGATGGAATCCGCTACCGGGGTGGTGGGGTTGAACTACGGCTCTATGAGGAGGACCCGGACGCATGTGAAGCCCGGGCAGAGAAAGCTGGCTACACGGTGCTTCGTACCAGCCTCGATCGCCCGCATGGGCTGAGGGAATGCTACCTGCTCGATCCCGACGGGTACTGTTGGGTACCCAGCGCGGGGCTCACCGATTGACCTCACAAGGACTGCGTCGGAGCGCATCAGCGGATTTCCCACTATAATCCGCGCCTGTTTAGGTGCAGTCAAAGGTCCTGTGATGGGTCACCAGATTTCATCTATCGAAGATGAGTTGGCGCCAGCATCTCCTCGAACCAATTTAAAAATTCATGAAAATTACGCTACCTGATGACAGTGTACGCGAATACGAAGCCCCTTTGACGGTTTCCGACGTCGCGGCAGATATCGGTCCCGGCCTCGCCAAAGCCACTTTGGGCGGCGAGGTGGACGGTGTACTGGTCGATGCTGCGCACCGGATTGAGACAGACTCGGCGTTGCGTATCATTACGGCCAAAGATCCCGAGGGACTCGAGATCATCCGCCATTCCTGTGCTCACCTGCTTGCACAAGCGGTCAAGCAGCTTTTCCCCGAGGCGCAGGTCACCATCGGTCCCGTTATTGAGGACGGGTTCTATTACGACTTCGCCTACGGTCCGGGTTTTTCGGAGGATGATCTCACCCGGATTGAGGAAAAGATGCAGGCGCTGGCCAAAGCGGGCGCCGCGGTCGAAAGGCTCACCATGGGGCGCCAGGAAGCCGTATCGTATTTTCGTGAACTGGGCGAGGAGTACAAAGCGGAGATTATTGAGGCGATCCCCGCCGACGAAACGCTTTCTCTCTATCGGCAAGGAGATTTCACAGATCTGTGCCGAGGCCCCCATGTTCCCGATGTTGGGATGCTCAAGGCGTTCAAGCTGACAAAACTTGCCGGGGCATACTGGCGCGGTGACTCGGGCAACGAAATGCTGCAACGAATCTACGGGACCGCCTGGCCTGACAAGAAATCTCTCGATGAATATCTGACACAGCTTGCTGAAGCCGAAAAACGGGATCATCGACGCATTGGAAAATCCCTGGATCTATTTCATTTTCAGGAAGAAGCGCCCGGGATGGTGTTCTGGCACCGAGATGGGTGGGCCCTCTATACCGCGGTCGAGCGGTACGTTCGAGACCTTTTGGCCGAGTACGACTACCAGGAAGTGCACACCCCACAGATGCTGGACCGCAGTCTCTGGGAGCGGTCCGGGCATTGGGATAAGTTTCGGGACAACATGTTTACGACTCATGTGGATGACCGGGATTACGCTATCAAACCCATGAACTGCCCGGGACATGTTCAGCTCTTTAATCAAGGACTTCGCAGCTACCGGGACTTGCCGATTCGGATCGCCGAATTTGGCGTGGTGCACCGGAACGAGCCATCAGGCACCTTGCATGGCCTGCTGCGGGCGAGGCGCTTCACTCAGGACGACGCGCATGTATTTTGCACGGAGGATCAACTCCAGGCGGAAGTCTCAACCCTGATTGAACTCACTTACCGGATGTATAAGGATTTTGGGTTTGAAGACATCGAAGTCGCGCTGTCCACGCGCCCAGAGCAACGCGTCGGGGAGGATGCCCTGTGGGACCGCGCTGAAGAGGCGCTGGCCAGGGCACTGGACGAGAAGGGAATTGAATACGTCGTTCAGCCGGGTGAGGGGGCGTTCTACGGGCCGAAACATGAATTTGTCCTGCGGGACTCCATCGGCCGACGCTGGCAATGCGGCACGATTCAGGTTGATTTCTCCATGCCGGGACGGCTTGGCGCCACCTACGTGACCGAAGACGGAACGAAGCAGGTGCCCGTCATGATCCACAGGGCAATTCTCGGCTCCCTCGAACGGTTCATCGGGATCCTGATTGAAGATACCGAGGGCAAACTGCCGTTCTGGCTGGCCCCCGTACAGGCAATAATCCTGAACATCACGGACCGACAACAGGCATTTGCTCTCGAAACGGAAAAATACCTTAAAAAACAGGGGCTCAGAGTCGAAACTGACTTGAGAAACGAGAAAATTGGCTATAAAATCCGCGAATCTACCCTGAGACGCGTCCCGTATCTCCTCGTGGTTGGGGATAGGGAGGTCGAACAGGGTTCCGTAGCCGTGCGCACGCGCGACGGGGAAGACCTCGGTACGGTTGCTGTATCGGACCTGCTGGATAAGTGTCTTGTCCCGAACGCAAGCGCGCGGCATTAATTTTTGGAGGGTTTGGCAATAGCCGGAACAAAAGAGCAAAGGCTCAACGACGATATCACCTACGACCAGATTCGGCTGGTGGGTGACTCTGGAGAGCAGTTAGGCATTCTTTCACCTGACGAGGCCAGAAAGATCGCGGAAGAACGCGCGATGGACCTCGTAGAAATCGCACCCAACGCAGAGCCCCCGGTATGTCGTTTAATGGACTACGGTAAGTATCTCTACGCCAGTGCCAAGAAGAAACAGGAATCCAAGAAAAAACAAAAACAGATCACGGTAAAAGAGATCAAATTCCGGCCAGGAACCGATATTGGCGATTACGATATCAAGGTGCGCAATCTGACGAAATTTCTCGATGCAGGAAACAAAGTCAAGGTCACCCTGCGTTTTCGTGGTCGCGAGATGGCGCACCAGGAACTCGGGATGGAAATGCTAAAACGGGTGGAAGAGGACCTTAAGGAGATTGGTGTCGTAGAACAAATGCCCAAAATGGAAGGCCGGCAGATGGTGATGGTCCTGGCCCCCGTAAAGCACTGATGCACTAACGATAGAACACCGCAAGACATCCCAAACAGACATTCAGATTAACGGAAGGAAATCATGCCAAAACTCAAAACGAATCGAGGCGCCGCCAAGCGGTTCAGTCGTACAGCAAAAGGCAAGTTCAAGCGCTCTCAGGCTTTCCTCAATCACATCCTGACGAAGAAATCGACTAAGCGTAAGCGCCAACTCCGCGAAGGCCTTCTGGTCGCTCCTGCAGACGAAGCAGCCGTCCGAAAAATGCTTCCATACGCCTAACGCCGTCACAACATTCCTTATTCGTCAATCATGCCTGCCGAGTCACGGCAGGAATCAACAGAGTAGATCATGCCCAGAGTAAAACGAGGAGTAACGGCGAAAGCCCGACACAACAAGGTGCTCTCACGCGCCAAGGGCTATCGCGGAGCACGTAAGAACGTCTTCCGCGTTGCCAACCAGGCGGTAATGAAAGCCGACCAATACGCCTATCGTGACCGCCGTCAGCGCAAACGACAGTTCCGCACATTGTGGATCGTGCGTATCAACGCGGCCGCCCGGATTCATGATCTGAGTTACAGCCGCCTTATCGATGGACTGGGCCGGGCAAATATCCAATTGGATCGAAAGGTGTTGGCGGATATGGCCGTACACGACGAGGTGGCTTTTGCCGCGCTCGCAGAAAGGGCAAAAGCCGCTCTCGCCGCCTGACCCGTACGTTATTGGAACCCGCCTCAATGCGAGGCGTAGAATCAGGGAAAGGCAAAACACCTTTCCCTTTTTTTATTCGACAATCGTTTTTTGATGACTTCCAACTCTACAACCGAGCTTGATCACCTGCTGAGTCGAGCCCTCACGGACATAGCTGCCGCTGACGACTCCGCGGCCGTAGAGCAACTGCGGGTGGCGCTGCTCGGACGCCAGGGCGCCGTGACAACCCAATTGAAGCAAATTGGGGCACAGCCACCGGAGGCCCGCAAGGAATTTGGTGCGGCAGTCAACCGTGTCCGTGATCAACTGACCGATGCATTGTCTGCGCGCGCAGACGCGGTTCTCGCAGCCGAACGGCAAGCCGCTATCGCGGCCGAAGAAATAGATGTCACGCTTCCCGGGCGGGTAGGGCACAGTGGCTCCTTGCATCCCGTAACCCGAACACTTCGGCGGATCGAACAAATCTTTACGCGTGCCGGGTTTGATGTCGCACACGGCCCGGAGATAGAGGATGACTTCCATAATTTTGAAGCACTTAACATCCCGAAGAATCATCCCGCTCGTGCGATGCATGACACGTTTTATGTCTCCGATGAAACAGTGCTCCGCACACACACGTCCCCGGTCCAGATTCGGTACCTGGAAAGCCATACCCCTCCGGTCGCAGTCATTGCACCAGGGCGGGTTTATCGATGTGATTCTGATGTAACCCACACGCCCATGTTCCACCAAGTGGAAGGGCTCATGGTCGATTCCAACGTTTCTTTTGCGGATCTAAAGGGCGCGCTCGTCTTTTTCCTTGAAGAATTTTTTGAAAGGGACCTGCCGGTCCGTTTTCGACCCTCTTTTTTCCCTTTCACGGAACCGTCCGCTGAAGTAGACATGGGCTGCGTCTTCTGCGAGGGCAAAGGCTGCCGCATTTGTGGTCATAGCGGCTGGATCGAGGTGCTGGGTTGCGGAATGGTGCATACAGAGGTGTTTCGCCAGGTCGGCATCGATAATGAAGAGTTCACAGGCTACGCATTCGGTCTGGGCATTGAGAGGTTGGCCATGTTGCGCTACGGCGTCGATGACCTGCGCCTTTTTTTCGAAAACGAAATCTCCTTCCTGCGACAATTCTCTTGAGCCGCCCTTAGTATGATCATCAGCGAAAACTGGCTGCGTGAATGGGTCGAATTTGATCTCGACTTCGCATCCCTGCCCGCAGTGTTGACCGCTGCCGGACTGGAAACAGGCGTTGTCGAGGAACTTAAAGCGCTGCCCAGCAAAATTGTCGCGGGTCGCGTGGTTCGGATAGCTCCACATTCTGGCGCAGACGGCCTAACACTATGTCAGGTCGACGTCGGAGGCCCGCAGCCGTGTCAAGTCGTCTGCGGCGCACCGAACGTGACCCCAGGCATCGTTGCCCCTCTTGCGAGGGCCGGGGCACGTTTACCGTCAGGGCAAAAGATAGACGACGCGACGATCCGCGGCGAATTATCAGAGGGGATGCTCTGCTCTGCGGCCGAACTCGGACTGGAGGAACAGTCCCAGGGACTGCTCCTTCTCGATCCGGGGCTGAGCCCGGGGGAAGCATTAAATAACCATCTGCAGTTGCCAGATCGGCTTCTTGAGGTGGAACTGACGCCAAATCGCGGAGACTGCCTCAGTATGCTCGGTGTTGCCCGTGAGGTTGCCGCCCTGACAGGCGGCGCGCTGAAGGAGCCCAAACTGCCTCGGATCCGTGCCACAGAGAGTGAAGCGCGCTCGATCGCGCTCGACGGTAGCGGACATTGCCCCCGCTATGTCGGAAGAACGATTACGGGTGTCCGGCCAGGGGAGCGTACTCCGGATCGCATGCGGGAACGACTCAGAAGGGCGGGGCTGCGAAGTATTGATGCGCTTGTCGATGTTAGCAACTACATCATGCTCGAGCTCGGACAACCGATGCATGCATTCGACGGAAAGCGCCTAAAAGGTGACATTCGCGTCAGGGCCGCAAAACCCAAGGAGAAAATCAAGCTCCTTGATGGCGAGCGACTCACTTTGGATTCCGAGGCTCTGCTCATTACAGACCAGAGCGGACCGGTTGCGCTGGCAGGAATCAAAGGCGGGGCAAGCACCATGATTCACCCAGGAACCCGCACAATTTTTCTTGAGGCCGCGTTTTTCGATCCCGACGGCATAGTACGGACCGCACGAAAGTACGGCATGCATACCGATGCGTCACATCGCTTTGAGCGGGGTGTGGACTTCATGCTGCCGGCGAAAGCAATTGAACGGGCAAGTACTCTCATCGTGCAGATTTGCGGCGGCCGCTGCGGTCCTCGAATCGAGGCCTCCGATAAACACCACCTGCCTAAGCGAGGTTGGGTGCCATTGCGGTCGGCAAGGCTGTCACGAATGTTGGGCAAACGCATCTCCAATAAAGAGGTTCTGAATACATTCGGTTCTCTTGGCATGAAATGCGAAACCACCGAGGCAGGCTGGAGAGTGAAGGCGCCAACGCACCGATTTGATGTTTCGGCTGAACACGATCTCGTCGAGGAAGTCGCAAGACTGGTGGGCTATGACCAACTACCCTTACATCGACCCAAGGTATCCGCGGCTCACGGGTTGGCGCCTGAAACAAAAATGTCTCTCGGACGGGTGAAGGATCTTCTGGTTGATCTGGGATACCGGGAAGCCATCACCTATAGCTTTGTCTCCCCGGACATCCAAAGACATCTTCCGGGGCACCGGTCGGCCGTCAGGCTAAAGAACCCGATCTCCGTTCACATGGCGCAGATGCGGGTCTCACTCCTGCCCGGGCTGCTTGAAGCGCTTGCCACCAATGCACGCCGTCAGCTGAAGGATATAAGACTCTTTGAAACGGGGCATATTTACCAAAAAAAGAGAAAATCAACACAAGAGAGGCAACGGCTTGCCGGTGTGCTGACCGGTTCTTCGTCCGGGGTTTCCTGGGATCAACCGGCAAGGCCTGCGGATTTCTTTGATGCTAAAGGCGATATAGAACGACTCCTTCGGCTTATTCATACGGGGATCGAACCTGAGTACGTTCCCATAGTCGACGCCACATACCAGACAGGCCAATGCGCGCAAATCCGGGTAAACGGAAAGGAGGTTGGCCGACTTGGGCGTGTTTCAGACGCTTTATTGGAGGAAATCCAAGTGGGAGCCCGTGTTTTCGGGTTCGAATTGGATTGGGCCGAAATCGAAAGCATTCAGCCACCCCAATATAGTGCAGTCTCGCGTTACCCGGCCGTCACCAGAGACATTTCAATAGTTATACCAGAGGAAACCGTCTCTGCCGAAGCGACGGAGATTATCGACGCAGCGTCGGGTGATCTTTTGGTGGACCTGCGACTCATCGATCTCTATGTCGACACCGGAATTGAGCGTGGGAAAAAATCCCTGACATATCGCTTGACGTTACAGTCGAATTACCGCAATCTTACAGATGAGGAGGCGGATCAGTTGATCGACACCGTTTTAGCGAGTCTTACAGAGCAAGTCGGTGCCGCACTTAGGTCCGGGTAAACGATACCCGCATCTAAGATCCGCGCCTAAGAAAAGTTGTCGGATCAGATAGGTCCCGCGACGGTCAGCTGGGTGAGGGGTTGAATGTCGCAGGCATGCAGGGCGGCAGTGGCGAACCGGTGTACCGGTGTAACAAAAGATGCAGATAAGCAGTTATGCAGTTATGCAGTTATGCAGATGCAAGAGAAACAATGAGTAACACCATCACCAAAGCCGACCTCGCAAACACCTTGTTTGATGAACTTGGTCTCAACAAACGTGAGGCCAAAGAGTTCGTTGAACTGTTCTTTGAGAACATCCGTCAGGCTCTGGAATCCGGAGAAACCGTTAAGCTGTCAGGGTTCGGCGGATTCGCCATTCGTGAAAAAAATAGCCGTCCGGGTCGGAATCCAAAAACCGGCGAGGCAGTCCCTGTGTGTGCGCGCCGTGTCGTTACTTTCCGCGCAAGCCAGAAGGTTAAGGACCAAGTCGGTGCCAATACCGATCGCATTGATTCGCTGGTCGCTGAGGAACGGGTGTCATCGTGACTATGCTCGACCCCGGGGCCGAAGATCTGCCGCCGATACCCGGTAAGCGATATTTCACTATCGGGGAAGTTGGCCAGTTGTGCTCGGTGAAACCGCATGTGTTGCGGTATTGGGAGCAGGAGTTCCCCCAACTCCAACCTGTTAAACGACGAGGCAACCGAAGATACTACCAACGCCATGAAGTCGAACTCATCCGGACCATACGAAAACTTCTCTACATTGAAGGCTATACGATCAGCGGCGCCTGCAATCAGCTCAATGCGGCCAGCGCTGACAAAGCCGGGGCCGACGGTTCGACCGGCCGCCTGAGTGACCGGGACGTTGATGACCTGGTGATAGAGCTGGAAGAAATCGCGCAACTTCTGAGAGCCTAGTGTTTTACAATTACTGTCTTTCGGGGCGTAGCGCAGCCTGGTAGCGCACCGCAATGGGGTTGCGGTGGTCGGAGGTTCAAATCCTCTCGCCCCGACCATTCAACAAAGTCGAATGCAAAGATTCGCATTTGTGTTTTTCCTGGCCTTATTCGCAGGTCCATTTCCTTATCTAATCGGTTTACACGATTGAGCAGGCTCGACAGTATGATTCGCCGACTCGAGGCGCAAAGAGCCTGTCTGGCATCGGCTGCAAGGATAGTGGAAAGCCTGCCAGGCCCATTCCTTGAGTTGGGACTGGGCAATGGCCGCACCTATGACCATCTGCGCGAACTGGCGCCCGATCGAGAGATTTTCGTTTTTGAGCGGAGCCCGGCCGCACACCCCGACTGCACCCCAGCATGCGAGTTCCTCATCGAAGGCGATTTCACTGAGACATTAGGCCAGAGGATCGACCAACTCGGAAAGAGGGCTGTGCTCGCCCATTGTGATATCGGATCGGGTATAAAAGACCAGGACATGGAACTGGCGGGCACTATCTCCAGCGATCTCGACGCCCTCTTGTGTGTGGGCGCAGTGGTGCTATCTGATCAACGCTTTGACCGGCAAAATTGGTCTCCGCTAGCGGTTCCGGAGGGCGTCGACATCGAACGTTACTTCATGTATTCCAAGATTCAAGCTTAAGCGGTGGTCTGATCTGCCATGAATGGGCGCCAATCCATCTTTGACATCCATCGAACGATGAAGTTCCACCTGGAACTTACGGACAAGTGCAACGCGGCATGCCCGATGTGCGGGCGCACCCAGCAAATGACGCGGTGTTTGCCCGACATGACCAAAGTGAAGAACATCGAACTTGAACTTGATCTTATAAAACGAAACTTCACACCAGACCTTTGTTCCCGAATCAGCGAGATTGATCTTTGCGGCGGTTTGGGCGACCCGCCTGCGGCCCGTGAGTGCTTTGAAATCTGCGAGTACTTCATCGGTTTTGGAATCAAAATCATTCTGTCCTCAAATGGGGGTCTACGCAGCGAAACCTGGTGGAAACGCCTCGGCGAACTGTTTGAAGGGACTGCGTCGTTGGTCGAATTTCACATTGATGGCCTTGAAGATACCAATCATCTTTATCGGGTAAATACGCGCTTTGAAAAGATTATGAAAAACGCTGAGGCGTTCCTTGGTGCCGGAGGGGCCGGGGAGTGGCATTTCATTCCCTTTCAACACAATGAGCATCAGATTGCCGACGCGCTGAAACTGAGCCGCGAAATGGGTTTTTCGACATTTCGAATAATCGACACGATCCGGTTTGGCAAAGAGAACCGGTTCACCTATCAACTGCCGGACGGTCGGATGCAAGATTTGAATCCCGCCGATCCCGATCTCATCCGCACCTTTCAAACTAACGCAGGTGGAGCGCGCCCTTCAAACCCTCGCGATGATCTCGCTACCGCCACGGCGGTTAGGTGCAAATCAGAGGTTCAAAACCGTCCCTACATAGTGGCCACAGGCGCAGTCTCAGCATGCTGCTGGATTGAAGGATCGGACGACGAGCGCCGCATGTATTCCAAAGCAGGCGTGGATCACGGGCTCGCGCATAATATTCGCAATCGTCCCCTCGAAGAAATCCTGCTGGAAGAGCCTTATCGGACGATATATCCTCAGGCCTGGGCGGAGAACACCAATCCAGTATGCATACGAAAATGTGCAAAAATGCAACGCAGCAGCAGACGAGCCCTATGAATCGATCTCGACCGCGAAGACGAATGTGCCTGGGCCTAGCAGGACCGGTCCTGGGAATGTGCCTGTCGATGCCGACAGGAGCCGAAGTCACCGTGGGTGACCCGCTTCCTCTGATTCAGCTTGAGGGAGACAGCGGAGGACATCTCGATGGAACGAGCTGGAACAGTAACTCCCTCAGCAACAAACTGCACATTCTGATGTATGTCGATCCTGACGAGGTTAAGGTTAATGCACATGTCGAAGACGCTCTTGCTGAGCAGGGATTCGACCGTGAAAAAGTCCGCTCAGTTGCCGTCATCAATATGGCGGCAACCTGGAAGCCCAATTTCGTGATAGACATGATCCTGAAACAGAAGCAGGAAAAATACCCCCACACCCTTTATCTGCGGGACCTGCGGGGCGAGATGGTATCCAGGTGGGGGTTGGCGGACAACAGTTATCACGTTCTTCTTGTCGGACATGAGGGCGAAGCATTGTTCTCTGTTGGGGGCGCGCTCTCCAAAGAGCAGGTTGCGGAGTTGATCTCGATCATCAATCAGCGTCTCAGCGCTCTCTGAAGGTCGTTGACAGCAACTGCCTGGGCTTAAGTCCAATCGATTTCAACAGGCTGGCACCCCAATCAGAGTCATGCAAATAGACCGAACACTCAAGAAAGTCTCAGGCCTCGGGGCAATACAAGGTCAAGAACTTGGATTCGGTAACGTGTTCTCCGATCACATGCTCGTTCGGGAGTGGGTAAACGGTGAATGGGGACAGCCGATGATCACACCTCGGGCCCCCATTCCAGTCGAACCCTCTGCTCTTGGCATCCATTATGGCCAAAGTGTTTTTGAGGGCCTTAAAGCGTACCGGGGCTCCCAAGACCAGACGCTCAGGCTGTTCAGGCCAGATCGTAACGCCGCCAGACTCGAGGCATCGAGTACCCGGTTATGTATACCCACCCTCTCCACCGAGGAATTTATCGAGTGTATCTGCCAATTGGTGGCAGCCGATGCCGAATGGGTGCCCAGAGAAAGAGAGCACGCGCTTTACGTCAGGCCGATGGTTTTCGCGAGCGAAGGCCATTTGGCGGTTCGTCCAGCGAGTCGCTACCAACTGGTGATCACCACAGCACCGGTTGCACCGTATTTCTCCTCGCGCAGCCGCGCCTTGCGCCTCAAAGCCGAAAGCCGGTTTACCCGTGCTGCTCCGGGGGGGACCGGCTCGGCCAAGACATCGGGGAATTACGCTCCCACACTCCGGCCGATGGCGGCGGCGGCTGAGGAAGGCTTTGACCAGATCCTCTGGCTCGACGCTCAGGAGCACGCCTTTGCCGAAGAAGCAGGCCAGATGAACATCTTTTTCAGGATCGGTGATGAAGTCGTCACGCCGGAACTCTCAGGAACCATTCTTCCAGGCGTGACCCGTGAGAGCGTGCTGACCTTGCTTGAAGACTGGGGTATCAAGGCCTCAACCCGACGTATCTCGATGACGGAACTGCTCGAGGCTTCTGACGACGGTTCCCTGCTGGAGATATTCGGCGCCGGGACAGCGGCGGTCATCGCGTCTGTCGCTTCTATCTCCCATCTCGGCCATGAAATTACTGCCGCACCCGTATCCGGTGATTCTCTTGGAGGGCGACTTCGAGAGGCATTACTCGGCATCCAGTATGGCGAAATTGCTGACCCTCACAACTGGGTCCGGTTGGTCTCCTGATCGTCTATGAGCGCACTGCTCAGAACTGCTGTCAGTCTAGGTGCGGCCTTTTCCCTGGGGGTCCCTGCGGTCGATATTGCGCAGGGATCAGACCCCGCCGAGCAAGGGTTCGAAATCGCGCGGGAGTTGTGCTCCCGATGCCACGTAATTGGCGACTACAATCGGATGGGGGGGATCGGCAACTCTCCCTCATTTCCCTGGATGGTCAAAAGCGATGACTGGCGTGAGCGTTTCACGACGTTTTATTCGCGTCGACCCCATCCCGTCTTTGCCCGCGTCCCGGGTTACGCCCGGTGGTCCGAGACGGATCCGTACTATCCCCCATTTGACATCTCGCTCGCGGAGATTGACCTGATTGTGGCCTACGTCGACACTCTGCGTAGTCCAGAATAGCGGTTACTTTCCGCGTGCTTTACATCAAATGATTGAAGGACTCTCGCTGCTGTTGTTGCTCTGTCTGTCCGCGTTCTTTTCCGGCTCCGAAACAGCTCTGGTTGCCTTATCCCGCGCCCGAGCTGACGCTCTTGCTGAAGAAGGCAGACCCGGCGCACAGTTATTGCGCACCTTAAAAGAGCAACCTTCCCGCATGCTGATTGCGATTTTAATCGGCAACAATCTCGTTAACATCAGTGCCTCTGCGCTCGCGACCGTTCTAGCGACCCGAGCGTTTGGAAGCATGGGCCCCGGCATCGCCGTCGGGGTGCTGACTATCGTGATCCTGGTCTTTGGCGAAATCACGCCGAAGAGCCTGGCTACCCGGTACTCCGAGCGAATCTCCCTCGCTGTATCGCCAGTCGTCCTGATGCTGGTTCGCATCACAACGCCAATCAGTCGATTGTTCGAGTACTTTGCCCCCGGCAGCACGCATTCAGGCGGCGGGGAAGATCCAACCGTTACTGAGTCGGAACTCATCAGCATGGCGGGCTACGGCGAGGAAGAGGGGACCATCGAAGAGAGCGAGAAACAACTCATCGAAAGAGCCTTCGCATTCACCGACCTCACAGCGGCGGATGTCATGACCCCGCGGCACAAGGTTTTCGGTCTGCCGGCGGATCTTTCTCTTGGGGTGGCGGTCCAACAACTCGACGACGTCCCGTTTAGCCGTATTCCATTGCACGGCAAAGATCCCGATGAGATCACTGGAGTCGTTCACGTGCGAGAGCTGCTCCTGGCGGCCATGAAATCAGAATCTGAGCAAAAAGTCGGGGCCTTTAGCCGGCCACCTTACTTTATCCCCGAGGCCCAATCTCTGAATGACACCATTGCGGCGTTTCGCCAAGAACGGAACCAACTTGCCATAGTCGTGGATGAACACGGGATTATGGAAGGCGTTGTGACTCTTGAAGACCTGCTTGAGGAGCTGGTCGGAGAGATTTACGACGAGAGCGATGTCGCTCCGAGCGACTATACGATTCACGGACCTGACCGAATAACCATCGAGGGCGCTTCGGAACTCCGGATCCTCAGCGAGCATTTTCAGACCCATCTCTCAGGAAAACCAACCGACTCTGTTAGTCGCTGGATCCTGGCTCACGCACAGCGCATACCCGAAAGCGGCGAGGAGTTCGAGCTCGATGGCCTGCGCCTAACTGTGGTTCGGGCAACCCCTCGCCGTATACAGGAAGTCCTCGTCTGGCGATTGGGGGGCAGAGACGCTCATATGAGCTTTGATTACCGGGGTTAATCGCTCGCGAGGGAAAAAACGCGATCCTTATCGGCTGCGATAGACGATGCTGGCGGCGCTCAACGGCGTCTTTTCAATAAGTGCTTTTGACATTGCTGCGCTTTCGCTCTCCATGAGATGTCGCGACGCCTCAGGCGGAAGAGCCAGTATGACTTCTCCTGTCACGGCACCCCCGACGTAGTGAAGCACCAGACCCAGACAGTCCACCTCTAGAGGCCGAGAACCGGCATCAAACGACGTCAGAGTCTGCCGGACAGTCCGCTCAAGATCGGCTCGAAGTGGCAACGATGCAGGGTTCGGCAGTTCACAATCATCCTCTGGGTCTATATGCACAACAATGTCCGCAAGGGACTTAAATTCCCGACCCAGGAGTAGCATCACCCGATCACCGATGTGGTGCCCCTCTGAGACACTGATCAAGGGATCTACATGGATGTGCATATCCGCCAGCAATTGCGAGCCCATACGACGGGTGCGAAGCTCGTGAACTCCGATGACACCCGGCACACCCAGGATCGCCTGACGCATTGAAGCCAGGGTCTTCTCATCAAGACCGGTATCGATCAGTTCATCAAAGGCCTCCCGGCCAATCTTGAAAGCGGCGTGCAGGATAATCACGCCAACCCCTAACGCACCCACCGCATCAGCCCAGGGAAAACCGGACATCACGCCCAACACGCCGGCAATCACAATGAGCGAAGATAAAGCGTCAGTCCGACTGTGCCATGCGTTGGCGTGGAGCAAGTTGGAGTCGAGCGCCCGAGCGACCCTGCTGGTGTACTGATACACAGCCTCTTTGGCGGCGACTGAAATACCCGCGACCACAACCGCAAGCCAGCCGGGGGACAACAACTCGCCCATACCCCGTAGCCGAGACAGTGCATCCCAAGCAATGCCCAACGCGATCAACGCGAGCGATACTGCCAGCAGAGCGGCTGCAATCGCCTGGATTCGTCCGTGCCCGTAGGGGTGTTCTGAATCCGCTTCATGGCTCGAATGGCGGGCCGCAACGATCACCAGCAGATCAGTCACGAGGTCTGAAACAGAATGAATCCCGTCAGCAATCAGGGCTTGGGATTGGGCGATAAACCCGCCGGTTATCTTGCCCACGGCCAGAACGGCGTCTACGGCACTGCCGACGATGGTGACATTTCGGATAACCCGATAATCTGATGCGTTCTTCAAGGACTCGCGCATGGGCGAAGTCTATCAGCGGCCGTCCAGGATTAACTGCTTTCGTATTCCACCGCCCCCGAAATGCTCAAGAATGGGCGGGGGAGGGACTTTCTGACATAATTCGCGCCTGCTTTGGGCTCCAACCAGAACGACAAACTACCTACTGAATGCACATTCTGATCAGCAACGATGACGGCTACCTTGCGCCCGGACTGGCTGCGCTTCATGCCGCCATCTCATCGGTAGCCGAAACGTTTGTCATAGCCCCGGATCGAAACCGCAGCGGCGCAAGCAATTCTCTCACGCTTACCAGGCCGCTTAGGGTCAGCACGGGCCCGAACGGCTTTCTCCACCTGGATGGAACCCCCACTGACTGCGTCCATGTCGGGCTAACCGGACTGATGGACCCAGAGCCTGACATGGTCATCGCCGGAATCAACCACGGTGCCAATCTCGGTGATGACGTTTTGTATTCAGGCACCGTGGCGGCCGCAATGGAGGGGCGTTATCTCGGATTTCCAGCCGTCGCGATTTCCCTTGCGGGATCAAAGCCTCAGCACTTTGATGCAGCGAGCCGCATAGCGATTAAGCTGTTGCGACTCATGCAAGATAATCCGCTTCCTCGTGACAGTATCCTCAATATTAATGTACCCGACGTACCGTTTGAATTGATCCAGGGTTTTCGGGCTACGAGACTCGGTTGCCGACACAAGTCTGACCCCGTTATCCGCTCCGAAGACCCCAGCGGGAGGGAAATCTACTGGGTCGGTCCAGCCGGTGACGGCCAGGATTGCGGCGACGGCACGGATTTTCTGGCGGTCCAAGAGGGCTATGTTTCTGTCACACCCTTGCAGGTCGATCTCACCAGACATAACCAGATAGGACAGATTAGGGACTGGCTGAACGCGTGAGCGAAACGACAACCCCTCTTAACGACCGCTTTGGCGGTTTTGTTTCGGCGCGGTCGAGGGAAAGACTCGTGGAAGGCCTGCGCCAGAAAGGAATAGATAACGAGCGCGTATTGAATGCTCTGGCCCGCGTCCCCCGGCATGACTTTGTTGAGGAAGCCCTCAAAAGCCGGGCATATGAGGATACCGCTCTACCGATCGGTTACCAGCAGACCATCTCACAACCCTACGTCGTGGCGCTGATGACCCAACTCCTTCTCACCGGACGGGACCGCCTTAAGCGGGTTTTGGAAATCGGAACGGGATCTGGATTTCAAACAGCAGTGTTGGCCCAAGTCTGTGCCCGGGTATTTTCCATAGAGCGAATCGGTGCGTTGGCTGAACGAGCCCACCATCGATTGGAGAAACTCGGCATCGAGAACGTCTCGCTGCGGCACGGAGACGGGACAAACGGATGGAGCGCAAAAGGGCCTTTTGACGGAATCATGCTCACCGCGGCGCCCGACCGGGTTCCTGACTCTCTTTTTGCTCAGTTGGCGGAACGGGGCGTGCTAGTCGCGCCCGAGGGCAGCGACCGTCAGCAACGCTTGCTTTACTGGATCAAGAAAGACGGGATTGCCCTTCGTCATAAATCGATTGATGTTGTCTTTGTTCCATTGCAGGCAGGACAGGCTTAATGCGAATTTTTTCACGCCTTTACGATCTCGTTCTGACGTGGGCGGCGCACCCTAAAGCCCCGCGTTACCTGGCGGCCTTGTCGTTTGCAGAGTCCTCTTTTTTTCCCATCCCCCCGGATGTCATGTTGGCACCGATGGTGCTGGCGCAAAGACAGCGAGCCTGGCTCCTCGCGGCGCTGACGACATTCTGGTCAGTGGCGGGGGGTGTGGCAGGGTACTTTATTGGAATGTTCCTGTTTCGCCTGGTGGCCGAACCCATTATCGAGTTTTACGACGCTCAGACGGCATTTGATGCCGCCCTGGCGCAGTTTCGGACATACGGCATCTGGATTATCTTTCTCGCTGGATT
>JAERSQ010000230.1 GCA_016845525.1 Pseudomonadota bacterium | reverse complement strand
TGACTGAGGCGGAGCAGGCGTTGGGCGAGGCCTCACCCGTCTCGAACGACACAGTAGAAGCATCCGCCCGTGAACTCGCTGCGATCCGATATGAAGTGAGCCAGGCCGCAAACCGCCCCATGCTGGCGGCGTTTGACGGGGGGGTGCAAAGTTGCAGCTTCGCCAGACGCGAGGATGTGAAACCTATCGCAACAAGAGGGCCTTTGACGCCCGATCATGTGATTCGCACAAAGCGGGTTCCTTTGGTAGTGGAAGAGGATCCTTCTGACGCAGTCGCAAGTTTCATCTCGGAATACCAGGACTATTTTGACCGCCACACAGACGGAAAGCTCACGCGATTGGATTGCGCCCCGCGATGGGGGGTGTGGCAGGGCCGGGGTACGATGGCGTTCGGGGCACGGCCGGGCGATCTGGCAGTGGTCGGCGATATCGTCTCTCACACCATCACCGCTATCGAAACGGCGTAGCGCCATGGCGGATGGTGTGCTTTGCCCGAAGCAGACATTTTTGCTGTCGAGTACTGGGAGCTGGAGCAGGCAAAACTTGGAAAATCCGCGAGTTCGCCTGTTTTTCAGGGGCGCTGTGCTCTAGTGACGGGCGGCGCAAGCGGTATCGGATATGCCTGCGCGCTTGCATTGTCGGAGCAGGGCGCGCAGGTCACGGTTCTCGACAAAGATCCTTCGGTTCTGAAAGTCTTTTATGGGACAGACATCCAAGGACGAGTCTGTGATGTCAAGGATGCCGACGCCGTGCGTGACGCGGTGGCCGAATCGGTCGCGACTTTCGGGGGCCTCGATATTCTGGTGAACAACGCCGGTATCTTCTGTGCCAGTGACGAGGTAGCGGATATGCCCGAAGCGGAGTGGCAGCGTTCTCTAGACATCAACCTGACGGGCGCCATGCACGTCGCGCGGGAAAGCATTCCTTATCTACGCCTTGGCTGGGAGCCTTGCGTGATTATGGTCGGGTCAAAAAATGTACCGGCACCGGGTCCCGCTGCCGGGGCCTATTCGGTTGCCAAAGCAGGCCTGACGCAACTGGCCCGGGTATTGGCGCTTGAGTTGGCTACCGATGGCATCCGCGTGAATACCCTGCACCCCAATGCCGTTTTTGATACCGCGATCTGGACCGACGAGGTACTTGAAGGCCGGGCCGCACACTATGGAATGAGCGTCGAGGACTATCGCAGAAACAACCTGCTTCGTCAGGAAGTCACATCAGCGGATGTCGCTGCCATGGTTTGTGCGATGGCAGGCTCGGCATTTCGCTGCACGACAGGTGCGCAGCTTCCCATTGACGGCGGCAATGAGCGGGTAGTGTGAGCGATGAGCATAAAGCACAGCCTGGAAAATCTTCAAAGAGATTGCGATTGATTTTGCGAGCGGATTGCGATGAGTAGGATTCAACAACGCTTTGAGCAGATGCTTGAGCCTGCAGGCATTCAAATCAACGGGTCAAACCCCTGGGATATACAGGTGCATAACCCGGATCTTTTCTTGCGTATTGCCCGCGATGGCACGCTGGGACTGGGTGAAGCCTATATGGATGGCTGGTGGGATTGCGAAGCGCTTGACGAGATGATCACGCGGGGTTTCCGGGCGGGTCTTGAAGACCAGGTCCGCAATAACCTGCGTTTTCTCATCTACCTGATCGGGTTTCGTATGTTTAACCGCCAGAGTCGCGCCCGGGCATTTCAGGTGGGCGAGCAGCATTACGATATCGGCAATGATGTTTTCGAGCAGATGCTCGATCCGCATATGAACTACAGCTGCGGATTCTGGGAATCAGCTGCCGGCCTGAATGAAGCCCAGATTGCGAAGATGGAGATGATATGCGCCAAACTGCAGCTCGAGCCGGGCATGAAGGTGCTGGATATCGGATGCGGCTGGGGCGGACTGGCACGCTGGATGGCCCAGCATCATGGTGTGCAGGTGACCGGAGTGACGGTATCCGTAGAGCAGGCCAAGCTGGCGCAGGACCGCTGCGCTGATTTGCCGGTGGAGATCACAGTGAAGGATTACCGGGCGCTTGAGGGTAAGTTTGATCGCATTGTGTCGGTCGGCATGTTTGAACATGTCGGTCAGCGAAACTACGGGACCTTTTTCAGCAAGAGCCGTTCCCTGCTTAAGGATCAGGGATTATTTCTTCTGCACACCATCGGCGCGGGCCGTGATGGTTTTGCAACCGACCGATGGATCGAGAAATACATCTTCCCAAACGGGGTACTCCCGCCTGCTGCCGATTTGGCGCGCTCGGCTGGCGCGTGTTTCACCATCGAGGATTGGCATAATTTCGGTGCTGATTACGATCCCACGCTGATGGCCTGGTATCGCAACTTCAATGCGGCCTGGCCGACGCTCAAAGCGCACTACGGTGAATGCTTCAAGCGGATGTTCGACTACTACCTGTTGGTGTGTGCAGGTTCCTTCCGCTCACGCGAAAGTCATTTGTGGCAGGTGGTCCTGTCTGCCGGAGGGCTGGATGGGGGCTATCGCACACCCCGTTGGTCACCGACGAAGTGATCCCGGGTCCAGCAGCATTACCAGCCGCCACCGCCTCCACCGCCACCGCCACCACCGGAAGATCCGCCGCTAAAGCCCGATGAGGATCCGGGCGCTGTCGAGGCCGACGCCACGGTTGACGATAGCGTGCGGCCGAGCGTGTCGCCAAAGCGTGCAGGACGCGACGGCTCCCAGGAACGGCCGGTGTACCAGCGAGGCCGATAGTGCCTGCCGGGCTCCTGTGCTGCCTGCTCCAGCGTCTCACTGAAGTTCTCAGACCACTCTTGGGCAACATCAAGTGCAAGCGCGTAGGGCAAGTACTTCTCAAAAAGCAGTAACTGCTGATCCAGGGAACCCAAAGTCTGGAGGCGATTCTTCTCCGCGGTTGCCAGGTATTTTTTGAACCCCTCAATCTCATCCATCACTTTTCTCCCGAGTCGGGTGGGGGCCTTCAGGAGAAAATAAAAGAGCAGGTTGATGATGATGAGGGTAGCGACCAGCAAGGTCAGGCCAAAGCCGCCGCTCACAGTGACCGATGTGATCAACAGGTTGCCAAGACCAACAATGCCAGCGAAGCCGGCCATCAAGATTGCAATCAGTCGTCTACCCTGTCGCCATATCCGGACCGCCACGGTAAAAAAGACGCTGGTCACCAGCAGCGGAATACCGATGATCATAATCGGTTCTGGGTTGGCTATCGCAAGAGCTGCAATGGTCAGTACTGAGAGTAGCAGTCCCGGAATCAGCCATTTGAGGTTTCTCAAAAAGAACTGACCGTGATACTCATCGGCGAGGCGGGATTTGAGGAGATCTCGGGCTGCGCCGATTGTCTTGTGGTGGGCATTATCGAGTTCGAGACTCCCCGAGTGGCCCAGCAGTTTTGTGTATAGGGCTTTTTCACCGAAAGAGAGTGAATCCATGTTTCCATCGTCATCGCGGTGGATAACTGTTTTGCCATCAGCCTGCTCGCTGATGTGGATACGCTGTTTAACCGCCATACTGATCAGCGCGCAGGAAAAGGCTCTGCTGTCGAAACCCATCTTCAGGATATAGCGTGCGGCTGCGGGAGACAGCCCCGGCGGAGGTTCGAACCGTGGAATAACCGTACCGCCGCCTGGGTCGCGTCCCACCCGATGCCAAGCGAAGAGAAAGTACAAGAAGACCAACAGTGTGCCCGGCCAACCGACCATTGCAACAGGGTTGTCTCTGATCCAGAAACCGAGACGCTCCCGGCTGCTCGGCTCACTCACATATCCCTTGGGCCATCCCACGACAACGGTGAGCCCGGCGCCCGGTGCAAGGGCTGCGTTCGTTGTGAAAGCGACGGAAGCGTTGGCGGCGATGGTCGACTGGTAATCCCGATCGCGTGAGCCGGGGGGTCCGGTGTAGCCTGTTGCCTGAATCTGGTGAGACGGCACGCCTTGGGGGAGCGCAACCGTGACGACTGCTTCGTCGATTTGAAAATCCCAGTCGTTCCCAGTGGCATTCCAGTAAAGTTCGTCATGATCAGCAAAGAATCCCAATTGCCGATCCGTCTGGTAAGTCAGGGTGTAGCGGTACTCTCCCGGCGAGAGGAATCTGTCGTGTCGCCCGATATAGATTCGAACGCCATTGCTGAGTTTTTCGGTGTGGTGGGCTTCAGGACGGCCATCCCGCATCACATTCAATAGCTGAAACCCCACCCTGTGCTTTCGGTTATCGTGATCGCGGTACTCGGTTGGGAAGTCGCGGTAAATGCCGCGCTTGATCTTGTTGCCTTCCGCCACGACCGTAATGGTTTCCGTCACAGTGAGTGTGCCGCTTGGCATCACCGTCACATCGCTTTGAAACAGACGGATACGCTCGATTGCAAGAGAAGGCAGTGGCGCGGCGAGGGTGACGAGCAGCGACGCCAGCAGCAAGAGCCTGGAGCACAAACCGCTCATCAGAAATCGACTTTAGGCAGGGTCCGTTCCGTGGCCAGTTCGATTTCAAAGAATTCAGCAAGTTCGAATCTGAAAATCCCTGCAATCACGTTACTGGGGAAGGATTCCACCAGGACGTTCCAGTCACGGACGGTACCGTTGTAATACCGTCTTGCCAACTGTACCTGTTCTTCAGTTTCGTGCAGTTTCTGTTGAAGATCGAGAAACCCGGTGTTGGCCTTGAGGTCTGGATAGCCTTCTGCCACCGCCAATATGCCTCCAATTGCCCGGGAGAGATCACTCTCGTGCTGCGCAATCTCTGAAACACTCTCCCCCGCATCAGTGCCGGTTCTCAGGCGGGTCAATGAATCGAGTGTTCCCTGCTCGTGACCCATATATCCTTTTACCGCTTCAATCACATTCGGAATCAGGTTGTGACGACGCTTAAGTTGAACGTCGATCCCGCTCCATGCCTCGCGCACATTGTTCTTGTGTCGAATAAATCGGTTATAGGTCCAGATCAGCCATCCACCCAACAAGAGCGCCAGCACAAGCACAATACTGGTGAAACCGAAATCCATACCATCCTCCTGATCAGAGCCTGCGTCCCGATCCTAATCGGGGGACATTTCAGGCTGCGAGTTCCTTGACCTGCATCAACAATCTAACACTAATTTAGCGGTATATCAGGCTCTCGTTCTTTTTTGGAGCAGACGATGCCTGAGGATAGTCCTGGTCACGACCCATGCCGTTTTGTGATCAGTTCCAATGGCGCGGGTCGGATGTCGATGATGCTGGGTGCCGGGTGCTTCCTGTTGGCTGCAGCGGCTGTTGCCGGAGCAGGGTTTCTGTATCTCCAACTCTGGCCGGTCGGGCTGTGGGTAAGTGCCACTTTTATTGTTCTCGCGACCGCCATTGTTCTGGTCGGCATTCGCGGGAATGGGCGCCAGGTAATCTCGATTGACAGTGATGTCGTGGTAGTCGAAACCGGACAGCGGCAAAAGCATCGAGATGTTTTTTCCCGGTCGTGGGTGCGTCTTGAGTGGCATCACTTTAACAGTCGCCATTATGCAAGCCGGCTGTACCTGCGTTCCCGAGATCACCTCGTGGAGATCGGTTCCTGTCTGACGCCCAGTGAGCGGCGAAGCCTGGCTCATCAACTCGAAGTCGCACTGCCTGTGATTTCGGCCTGATCGAAGAGAGCGAACCCAAATCTGAATGATGAAACCCCGCTGATGGGGTTTCAGGCAAAGCACAACCTAACGGAGATTTCCATGAGTGAGCATGCAGGGCACGCAGATCATAAGCCGGGCGGAATGAGTCGCTGGCTGTTTACCACCAACCACAAGGACATCGGTACGCTGTACCTGTGGTTCTCGTTCATTATGTTTCTGGTCGGCGGCGCCATGGCGCTGGTTATCCGGATGGAGTTATTTCAGCCCGGGTTGCAGGTGGTGGATCCGCACTTTTTCAACCAGATGACAACCGTGCATGCGCTGATAATGGTATTCGGCGCGGTCATGCCCGGGTTTGTGGGCTTTGCCAACTGGATGATTCCGATGATGATCGGTGCGCCCGATATGGCGCTGCCGAGAATGAATAACTGGAGTTTCTGGCTGCTGCCGCCGGCTGCGCTGCTTCTGGTGATTTCATTGTTTGTGCCGGGCGGCGGTCCCGCTGCAGGGTGGACGCTCTATCCTCCTTTGACGATACAGGGGGGGATGGGAATGGATTTCACTATCTTCACAGTACACATCCTGGGAATTTCCTCTATCCTGGGTTCGATCAACATCATCGCGACCATCATGAATATGCGGGCCCCCGGCATGACGCTCATGAAAATGCCGCTGTTTGTCTGGACATGGCTGATCACTGCGTTCCTTTTGCTGGCATCGATACCGGTACTGGCGGGCGCCGTTACCATGCTCCTGACCGACCGTCATTTTGGGACCGCTTTTTTTGATCCCGCCGGCGGTGGTGACCCGGTGATGTTCCAGCACATTTTCTGGTTCTTCGGTCACCCCGAGGTATACATCCTGATCCTGCCGGCCTTTGGAGTGATTTCGCAGGTCATCCCGACCTTTTCCCGAAAGCCGCTCTTTGGATACACCTCCATGGTGTTTGCCAGTGCCGCCATTGCGTTCTTATCCTTTATCGTCTGGGCGCACCACATGTACACCGTGGGCATGCCGCTATCAGGCGAGCTGTTCTTCATGTATGCCACGATGCTGATTGCGATTCCCACCGGCGTGAAGATTTTCAACTGGCTGGCGACGATGTGGCGGGGCAGTCTCACCTTCGAAACCCCGATGCTGTATGCGATGTCGGTGGTGCTACTTTTCACGGTGGGTGGGCTGACCGGCCTCATGATGTCGATCACCCCAGCGGATTTCCAGTATCACGACACCTATTACATCGTTGCACATTTTCACTACACCATTTTTGCGGGCTCAGTGCTGTCGATGTTTGCCGGCGTTTACTACTGGCTGCCCAAGTGGACCGGGCACATGTATGACGAAACCCTCGGCAAGTGGCATTTCTGGCTGACGGTGATCGGGTTTAACGTGACCTTCTTCCCGCAGCATTTCCTCGGTCTGGCAGGAATGCCCCGGCGTATCCCTGACTACGCGCTTCAGTTCAGCGAATTCAATCAGGTCTCCACTGTGGGTGCATTTGTCATGGGACTTTCTCAACTGATTCTGCTGGTTGTCGTATTAAAAGCCATTCGTGGGGGCAAGAAGGCCAGTGCCGAAGTCTGGGAAAACCCGGAAGGACTGGAATGGTCGGTGCCGTCTCCGGCGCCTTACCATACCTTTGAAACGCCGCCGGTGGTTCGCTAAGCTGCTTCTGCCAGGCTACGTCGCATAATGTGAGTGTAGAGACCTAACGCTCCGGTCGGATCCAGATTCTTGTGTCATGAAATGCGGCCCCTCCGACTGGGGCGACCGGGTCTGCCCCGGTCAGAACGTTGATCCCCTTGCCGCCCGCGAATGCGCGGTTTGGCCAGATACTTTCGACGATCACCACACCGCGCTGCGCGGTTTCAACGACTTCTGCCGCGATGGGGATTTCCCCGCGAAGATTGCCCAGCCGGATGGTGTCGCCGTCGGCCACCTTAAGATCACGGGCATCATCCGGATGCAGCATGGCGCTTGGCCGCTTTTGGCGTCGACTGGACGTTGGGGTTTCGGTAAACGTTGAGTTCAGGTAGTGGCGGGCGGGTGCGGTGACCAGGCGGTAAGGCATTTCGCTGTTCGCGGCCTCAATAACGTCCCAGTGGTCTGGCAGGGTGGGCATCACAGCGCCGGCCGGACCAAAACCGTGTGGCAGGAGAGCATCCCAGTCGGGTGAGAAGTGAAATCGCCCATCGGCGTGGCCGAAGCCCTCAAGATAATGTGCCTCCCGGAAGTCGGGTTGGCAGTCGATCCAGTGCTGCTGTTCGAGATCCGCAAGTTGGCCCCAGCCCGAGTCCTGCAGCGTCCGATCAATGATTTCTCGAGCGGTCATATCAAAGCCTGGATGTTTGGCGCCAAGCCGTTTTGCCAGCGCACAGATGACCTCGTGATTGGATCGGCAGCCCTCAGGCGGGTTAACGACCCTGGGGCCCAGCGTAATATGCTGATGTCCTCCCGCCTGATAGACGTCATCGTGCTCAAGGAACATGGTGGCCGGCAGTATGATATCTGCCATTTCAGCCGTTTCGGTCATGAACTGCTCATGCACGCAGACAAAGAGATCCTTTCGGGCAAAACCTTCGTGCATCCGGTTGAGATCCGGCGCGACCGACATGGGGTTGGTGTTCTGAATCAGCAGCGCAGTGACGGGCGGGCCATCTCCAATGTCCTGTTTGTCTCCGGTCAGGACAGCGCCAATGCGGGACTGATCCAGTACCCGCACCTTCGGGTCGAGATAATCCAGGCCTTCGAGCAGCGTCTTATCCCAGTGGTAGATGCCCCCATTGCTGTGAAACGCTCCGCCTCCCTCGTGACGCCAACTGCCGGCAACGGCAGCGATCGAAAGCGCTGCATGCATGCTGGCAGCGCCATTGCGCTGGCGCGTGAAGCCGTAGCCAAGGCGAAAAAAAGTCTTCGGCGTCTCACCGATCATCGCGGCCAGCGTTTCAATCTGGCTGGCTGGCACACCGCTCAGTTTTTCTGCCCACGCCGGATCGCGTGATTGCAGATGCGTCTCGAGCGCATCAGGACAGTCGGTAAATGCCTTTAAGTATTCCCGATCGGCCTGATTGTCACGAAACAGCACATGCATTAGCGCGCAGGCAAGTGCGCCGTCGGTTCCGGGTTTAACACACACGAAGAGATCGGCCTGTTTTGCCGTGGCGTTATTGTAGGTATCAATGACCACAATTTTTGCGCCGCGCTCACGTCGTGCCTTCAGCGCATGGGTCATGACATTGATCTGGGTGCTTGCCGCGTTAGTACCCCAGATGATGACGAGATCCGACTTGCCCATTTCCCGAGGGTCCACGCCAGTGAGACGTCCTGTTCCGGCCAGGAAGCCATTCCAGGCCATGTTGACGCAGATCGTGGAGTGAAAGCCCGAGTATTTTTTGATGTGACGAAGGCGATTGATGCCGTCACGCATCACCAGTCCCATGGTGCCGGCATACTGGTAGGGCCAGACAGCTTCGCTGCCGTAGCGTTGCTCAGCCTCAAGGAAGCGCTCGGCGACCTCATCCAGGGCATCATCCCAACTGATCGGTGAGAACTGGCCGCTTCCCTTGTCGCCCGTGCGCTTGAGCGGCTGGGTCAGGCGGTCGGGATGATGGATCCGTTCGCTGTAGCGGGCGACCTTGCTGCAGATGACACCGGCCGTATAGGTTTGTTCTAAGGCGCCCCGGATTTTGCCGATGGTGTTGTCATCGAGTTTTTCAACCTCCAACGCGCAGGTTGAGGGGCAGTCGTGCGGACAAGCGCTGTAATGCGTCATGAATCAGGGGCTCGAGGTGCAATAGGTAGTTGATCAGATAACCCTAACAGACTCTCAAGGGTGCATGCCGCGGAAAGCAATCTTGCTTCTTCGCGGACGGGGGCCGCGATCTGTAAACCGACCGGCAATCCGCTTTGGGTAAATCCACAGGGAATCGATATTGCCGGAACGCCGAGTACGGTGAAGGCGTAAGCAATCGAACACCACTCGATGTAGTTTGAAAATTCATGATCCCCAACCCGTTCAACAAAGCGTTGTTCCACTGGGTAGGGCGGGACGACCGTTGCAGGCGTCAAAATAAGATCAAAATCGGAAAAGAACGCATCTGCCCGTTGGTAGATTTTCGACCGTGCCACCATCGCGTCCATGATGTCCTGGCCCGTGAGCGCAAGTCCCTTTTCTACATTCCAGACAATCTCGGGTTTGAAGATGTCACGGTTTGCCTCGAGTTGAGGGCCACGAGAGGTTCCGTATGACAGGGCTCGATGGACCTGGAAGACTTCCTGCAAGCCGGAAAAATCGGGATGCGCCTTTTCAACGCGCGCGCCAAGTTCCTCAAACTTCAAGGCAGCCCGCTCACAAACTTCAGCGACTTCCGGGTCGACCGGGGTGACTCCAAGGTCCGGAGAAAATGCGATCCGCGGGGGCACCCGCTGTTCTGCAGCTGCCTTTTCGAATGACACAGTTGGGTTATCCAGGGACATCGGATCACGGCTGTCATAGCCGGCCATGACATCCAGCAGCATGGCCGCATCATTGACGTTGCGTGCCATGGGCCCTTCCATGCTCAGGCGGTTGAAGGCGATCTCACCCGGATCTGAAGGGATACGGCCCTGGCTGGGACGCAGCCCCACAATCGAGCAGAAACTTGCCGGGTTGCGTAGCGAGCCGCCGAGATCGGACCCGGTCGCAAGCCACGCCATTCCGGTCGCGAGTGCGACAGCCGAGCCTCCCGACGACCCGGCGGCCGAAAGCGCCGTGTTCCAGGGGTTGCGGGTAAATCCAAAGACATCATTGAAGGTATTGGCTCCCGCCCCAAACTCGGGGGTATTGGATTTGGCATAGACAATTCCCCCGGCTGCCTCAATGCGCTCGACCAGGAGATCAGAAGCGTCGGGTACGTGATCGCGGTATGCCATGGAGCCGAATGTGGTGCGCACACCGCTGACCGATAAAAGGTCTTTGATGACCACAGGGATACCGGCGAGCGGCAGCGCTGCAAAATCCTGTTCACGTGCGGATTTGCGAGCCCGCTCAAAACAAAGTGTTGGCAAGGCATTGACTGCGCCATCCACTTTGTTGATTCGGTGCTCTAGCGCATCAAGAAGTTCGAGCGGACTGACTTGCCGGTCCTTAAGGAGATCTCGCACCGAGCGTGCGGAAAGATTGATTAGGTCGTCAGTCATCATCAAGTTACGCTGAGGTGGACCACACCCGGGAGGTCATATTGCGCAACGATTTTCTCGCCGGGTGCACTGTCATAGATGTCTGTCATCACGCCTGTGGTTACGATCTCGCCGGCTGCGAGCGTGATTCCCATGGCGTTAAGGTGATTGGCAAGCCAGGCAACGACGCCAAACGGCCCCCCGTCCACATTGCTGGCAACACCTTCGCGCACCGTGGTGCCGTTCGCTGTCAGTGTTACCTGGGTTTGATCTATGCGTTCGGCAGACCAGTTCTCGACGGATTCGCCCAGCACCAGATGGCGGTGGACACCGTTATCTGCGATAGCACTCAAGAAACCCATCACTGGCCAGGTTGAAAACCGGCTTTCCACGACTTCGACTGAGGGCATCACGGCGGCAATGTGGTCGATGACATCCGTTCGTTGCCAGTTTTTCGAAGGGGTGAGATCCTTGCCGATGCGTACCGCAATCTCGGGCTCGATGCCGATCATGTGGAGCGTTGCCGCATCGATGCTGGCGGGTGAGGCGGAAAGCTCTTTTTCAAAACACCGGCCACTGAACGGAGAGTCGAGTGCCAGCATCTGTCGAGCAGTTGCATTGGTGCAGCCTACCTTGTACCCCACGGGGTTTCCTGAATGGTTGCTCAACAAAGAGACGAGCTCTGCCTGTGCGGCATAAGCCTGTGCTTTGTCGGCGGGCAGGGCGTTTTCGGGCAAGGCGGTCAGGGCGTGACCGGGCTTTCGGGCGTGCAGGAGTAGCTGCGCTGCAGTCTTGGCATCAGCCATCGGCGGATATTCCGGATTCAGTCATTGGTCGGCAAGTCTAGCCGAGGACGAGGTGTTTGAGATGTATGACAGGACGATTTTTCTGGTATCTGTTACGTCTGCCCGATATGATTGCGCGCTCGGCTTTGTCCCCACCACTCCGCTGCGCTTATGTCGTCCGCATCAAACCTCTTTACGCCGTTACAGATTCGCGACCTCACGATCCCCAATCGACTGGTCATCTCACCGATGTGCCAGTACAGTGCGGGCGATGGCCTCGCCAATGACTGGCACACGGTACACCTTGGGAAGTTTGCCCAGGGCGGTGCCGGGATTGTGTTTACCGAAGCCGCGGCGGTGCAGCGCAGAGGCCGTATCACCCACGGAGATCTCGGTATCTGGTCAGACGCGCATGCCCAGGCACTATCGGGCATTACCGGCTTTATCCGCAGCATGGGGTCTGTGTCGGCGATACAGCTTGCCCATGCGGGAAGAAAGGCAGCCATGCAGCGACCCTGGCATGGAAACGGTCCGCTTGACGACAGTGGCCACAGACGTGGAGAGGAACCCTGGCAGGTGATGGCACCGTCGGCGGAACCGTTAGGCGAGGGCTGGCTGCTTCCCTTTGCCATGAGCAAGGCGGATATCGCACAGGTCGTTGAGGATTTTGCTGCTGCCGCAAGGCGTTCCGATCAGGCCGGATTCGATATTGCGGAAGTGCATGCGGCGCATGGCTATCTTGCGGCGAGTTTCTTGTCGCCGGTCAGTAATCACCGAACTGATGGTTATGGAGGTGATCGCTCGGGACGATCCAGAATGCTGCTCGAGACGGTTGAGGCGGTCAGGGCGGTGTGGCCGGAAGGCAAACCGCTTTTTGTTCGCGTGTCGGCGGTTGATGGCTCACCCCAGGGCTGGTCGCTTGAGGATACGGTCGAGCTGGCCAAAGATCTGAAGACTCTGGGCGTGGATGTGATCGACTGCTCTTCAGGCGGCATCCTCGGCTCTGCCACGGCAGCAAAAGGGCCGCCACCGCGGCCGGGCTTTCAGGTACCTTACGCCCAGGCTGTAAAGGAAGAAGCCGGACTCATGACGCAGGCGGTGGGATTGGTATTGACGGCCCAGCAGGCAGAGGAAATCGTTGCCCAAGGCCAGGCTGACCTGGTGGCGATCGGCCGCGAAGCGCTGCTGGACCCCAACTGGCCGCTGAATGCGGCGTTGGCGCTGAATGCAGATCCCGAGTGGAATCATTGGCCCGAACAGTACGGCTGGTGGCTTTCCCGGCGGGCCAAGGTCCTCGAGGCCTTGGCGCAGGCGTCAGATGATTCTTAAGGATGTTTTCTGGCCAGATTTAATCGAACAAAATGTGTACGGAGAGATAGAAATGCAGTCCACGGTTGTGAGTTCATGGAACGACTTTGATCCACTGAAGCATGCGATTGTGGGGCGTGCGGATTTCACCTGTATCCCGCCTTCGGAGCCTGCTACGGAAGCCAAGGTGCCTGAAGACAGTGATATGCGGGGCATGTGGGGCCCTCGTCCCTTGGCCACAGTGGAACGTGCGAATGCCCAGTTGGATAACCTGGTTAACCTGCTCGAAAGTCGAGGCGTGCGGGTCGATCGTCCGGAACCGATCCAATGGAATCAGGCGGTGAATACACCGGACTTTACGACCGGGTCCATGTTTGGCTGCATGCCGCCGCGCGATGTTCTGTTGACGGTGGGAAAAGAAATCCTGAGCGCTCCGATGTCTTTTCGCTGCCGCTACTGGGAGTTTCTCGCGTATCACAACCTCATGCAGCGTTACTTCGACGAGGATCCGGGGTTCCGGTGGGAGCAGGCGCCGCGGCCGCGACTTGCTGACGATTCCTATCAGGCGGGTTACTTCGATGAGATCACGATTGAGGAGCGGTTGACGCGCACGGCTGCCCTGGATTTTGTTACCACGGAACACGAGCCCCTTTTCGATGCTGCGGACATTCTGCGCATCGGCAAGGATCTTTTCTGTCAACACGGCCTGACGACCAATCGCCGCGGCATGCAGTGGCTGCAGCGGCATTTTCCGGATCATCGGGTGCATTCGGTGAACTTTCCCGGCGACCCTTATCCGATCCATATTGATGCGACCTTTGTTCCGTTGCGGCCTGGCCTCATCATGAACAACCCCAATCGAAAGTTGCCCGAAGAACAACGGGAGATCTTCAAGGCCAATGACTGGGAGATCATCGATGCCGCACAGCCTTCCAATGATGCGCCGCCGCCGCTGTGTTATTCAAGTGTTTGGCTGTCGATGAATGTGCTGATTCTCGATCACAAGACGGTAATCGTGGAGGAAAGCGAGCACCAACAGGCCGAGCAGCTGGACGGACTGGGTTTTGAGGTTTTGCCGTTGGCGTTCAGGGATGCCTATCCCTTTGGCGGCGGACTGCATTGTGCTACGGCAGATGTGCTGCGCGAAGGCACCTGCGATGATTACTTCAGCCGGCAGATGGGCAGTACGTCCATTTAAGCTTCTGCAATTCTGATCAACCGCCGGCGCCGGGTTTTCGAAGTATCGCAATGGATCGGCCGGCTACGGCAGCGAGCACAAGAATACCTCCCGCCAGGGCCATTGCGGTCGGGCGTTCACCAAAGCCGATCCAGACCCACATGGGACCGAGAGTGAACTCGATCAGCGTGATCAGCATGATTTCGGCACCGGGCACATGTCTTGAACCCTGAATAAAAAGGAAGTGCACGATGGTGACAATGCCGCCGCCCCAGATCAGGCATAGAAGACCGTCATGCAGGGTCAGGTGGTAATCGAAGCCGGCACCCGCGAGGCCGACCAGCGCGCCGATTGCGCCCCCCGTGATACTGGCAGGCAGCATGTTCCTGTCTTTGCCGACCCGCAAGAAGATCACGAACATTGAGAAAAAAAGAGCGCACAGCAGGGCAAGTCCGTTGCCCAGCGAGGAGCCGGCTCCAAGACCATCGGCAAGCATAATCCCGATGCCGATCATGGCGACGCCAATCGCAACGAGGGTAGCACCAGAGAGTTGTTCGCGAAGAAAAACCCGGGCCAGCACGGCCGTGATCAGCGGACAGGCACCCAGGATAAACATTGCATTGGCCACCGTCGTGTGTGTCATTGCCAGGATCACGGTCGGGTTGGCCAATCCCAGGCAAATCCCCGCAGCAAAACCCACCCATCCTGAATCCACAAACAGTCTAAAAAGGTGTGTCCGATACCGGATCAGCAACACAATCAGGATCGCGGGTGTGAAAAACGCCTGACGACCAAAGATCACCTGCCATTCATTGGCGGATTCAATACTGCGTAACATGAATCCGTTGACAGAAATCAAAAGACTGCTCGCGGCGATCAACCAGACCGCATAGCGTTCAGATGCGCCAACGGGGGTAGCGGCTGACGGCGTCACGCTGGATGGCTCCGGTGCTTGCGGATGGTGTAAAGGGAAAGGCAGATCAGGGTGGTGAGAATAATGCCTCCACCGATCAGTGTTTGTCGGCTGGGCACCTCTCCCAGTACGAGCCATACCCAAAGCGGCGCGAGCAAGGCTTCCAGGCGCAGGATCAGACTCACCTCGGGTGCGGGAAGGTATCGCGGAGCCAGCCCGATCATCGCGAGACTGGCAGGCAGTACGATCAGCCCCAGCACCAGCATGAGGATGAGGGATGTCCCACTGAGAGATGCGGGTAGCGCGAAAGGCAGTGCGGCAAGGCACGCCAGCCCGCTACTCCACGCCAGTGCCGGCACCATGCTGATATCGCGGTGTTCTCGCATGAGGACCAGACTGATGGCAACACAGATACTGGTGACCAGCGCTGCCAGATCGCCTACAACACCTCCAGTTGTCAGGCTCCCGTAAAACACCACGGTGAGGCCAAAGAAAATAGCGACCGCCGCGAGCCAGGTACCGGTGGATATAGGCTCCCGAAAGAAAAAATGGCTGAGCAGCGCAGCAAACATCGGTGACAGGCTCATGATCACCAGAGTGTTGGCAACGGCTGTGTTCTGGATCGAGAAGATGAATGCGATATTTGCGATTGCAAAGCTGACCGCGACGACAACACCTTGTTGGGTCAGGCGAAGGAGTTGCTGCTGACCTGCTTTCCTCCCGTCCAAAAGCAGCACAACAACGGCAAGACCCACCGCGGAGAGACCGCCCCGCCAGAAGGCCAGTGTCCAAAGGTCGGCTCCGATCAATCTTAAGAGAAGGCTGTCCGGGCTGAGCAAGGTAATCCCGAGAAGACAAAGCAGCACGCCTTTCATTCTGTGTGAGGTGGTTGGCATTGTGGCGGCGTCTACGGAGTGTTGTTTTCCTGTGCTGATGTGGCTGCGGAGTCTACGCCAAACGTATCACCTCCCGCGGCAAGAAATCTTGCTTCTCGCCTGGTGGTTTCTCTTTTCAGGATGGTGTTTCTGTGAGGAAAGCGCCCGAAGCGTTCTATGATCGAATGATGTCGTCGGGCATAGTCGAGAGCATTCCCAAGAAACGATTGATAAGACCCTGTCGACTGTTGCCAAAGCATTTCATACAGTTGAACCGAAAGAGACTGATCCGATAGCGTTTCAGAATGCTCAAGCGGCAGGAAGACAAAGGTTTGTTCGACGGGGTGCAGAACCTTAAAGAGTGATTTTTCAATCATGGTTCTGCAGATAGTGCGCGCCGCTGAATCATACGCAAAAGCCTGCGGCGTATTACGGTAAATCTGTCGTGGGAACTGATCCAGGATCAGTATGACTGCCAGAAGGTCATGGGGATCATCAGGGTGGTACGCCAATGTCCCAGACCTTGCAGCGTCCGGCAAGACGTCGAAGCGTTCTTCGATCTCTCGGTCGAGTTGGTTGCTGGGAGAGAACCACCGGGTCTGATGCTTGCTCAGCGAAGCGGGTGACGTGCAGGCATCTTTAAACCAGAAATCTCTGACTTCTTCGACGGGCAGGCGTGTCACGCAATTTTCTCAGCGGAACATTGCGTGTCTGTATCTCGCAGCGCTTCGATGCGCCAGGTTTTTGCTGCGTGGGTCCAGAAACGTTCAAGATTCTCTATCGGTTCTGGCATCGGCGGCTGTTTGAGAAATTGCCAGGCCGCCTGTAGGGCTGATAACGGCTCGCCTTGATCAATGGGATGTGCATCGTCACGTTTGCTGACCTTTGCCCCCTCGGCATCACGTACCAGCGGGACGTGCGCATACTGCGGTATCGGATAGTTAAGTCTGTTTTGGAGATAAATCTGCCTGGGTGTAGAGAGCACCAGGTCTGCACCGCGAACCACGTGGGTGACGTTGTCTAAAAAGTCGTCTACGACGACCGCGAGTTGATAAGCCGTGATTCCGTCAGCGCGGAAAATAATGAAGTCGCCAATATCTGCTTCGAGGTTTTGGGCTATATCCCCCGTGATTCGGTCGGTCGCAGTGATCTGGACGTTTTTGGTGAGCATTCTGATGGCTACCTGCTCTGCACCCGCTCCATTCCACTCACGACAGGTACCGGGATAAACCAGGCCCTCCACGCCGCGACGGGCAGTCTTCTCGATCTGCCGTCGTGAACAGCGGCAGGGGTAGGCCAATGATTGGTTACGCAAATTGGCGATCGCCGTTTGATAGTGGTGTTCGCGTTCGGACTGCCAACGGATTGGACCATCCCATTGAAAACCGAACGCCTTAAGTGTGGCAATGATGGAGTCAGACGACCCGCCGACGCTTCTGGGTTGATCTATATCATCAATGCGCAGCAGCCAGCTTCCGTTACGGCTTTTTGCATCGGCGTAACTGGCGACTGCCGCAACCAGCGATCCGAAATGCAGTTCGCCGGTAGGGGAAGGTGCAAAACGTCCGACGTATCGTGATGTCATGCTGTCAAACCGCTTGCGAGGTGAGCTCTAAACTAGCCTTTAGGATCATGATGCCACCAAGGTGAGCCGTCTAGCGCTTTACGCAGGGGTGTTTCCACCCGGGACGGTGCTTCGCGGATATACCGTTTGGCTTCCTCAAATGAAATCCCCCTGAGAGACCAAAGATGATCCTGGGCAGTTTGCAGACTGAAACGTTTCCCCGTCAGATTTTCAAAGTTGCGCTCACCGTCGGTCCATACGGCTCCGTCGTAGTCACTGTTCTTAATCCAGCGCCATAATGTTTGCTGTGTTTCTTTTCGGTGGCTGTGTGATTGGCCACTGGCGCGGTCGATGAAGCCGATATTCGAAGGCTCCATCCGCTCGCGTTTAGCGAGGTCAATTACTGAGGCGCTAATGTCGGAACGTATGCTGTCAATAACACAGGTTGGGCAGGGCGCCCCATCGAGATAATCGATGACCAGTGCCAGCGCGAGATGACGCTTTCGTGAGACCAGGGAAAATTCCAGGGGCAGGACCGGCCCTTGGTACATCTTCCATTCTCCCGAAACCTTGGGGGCGAGATCGTCCAGGTCCCACAGCAGTGATCCAAACCCAATGACGGCGATTTTTGACATGATTTATATTGATTGACTGGTATTCTGAAGCCGTGTTTCACACGTGCTAGACGTTGGTTTCCGGATACTGGCCGGATAGCAACTAAAGACCCTGATTCTGAAAGCTTATGCGAAACCGATTCACTCACCCATTTACCGATTTGCCTGATGTCTTGCCGGTGTTTCCGCTAACAGGCGCCGTCATTCTGCCTAATGGCCAGTTACCACTCAACATCTTTGAGGATCGCTATTTGAATATGGTGTTCGATGCAATGGCGGGGTCCCGATTGATCGGGATGGTACAGCCCAAAGGAGAGACCCAAGCGCAGCACCCCGAATTGCATGAGACGGGATGTGCGGGGCGTATTGTCAGCTTCAGCGAGACCCGGGACAACCGGCTGTTGATTATTCTTGCCGGGGTTTGCCGTTTCGATATCTCGGACGAAGTGGAAATGAAGAATGAGTATCGTCGGGTTCAGGTTTCCTGGGGAAGGTTTGCCCATGATCTCGACACACAAGAGTCCGGTCTTGATGCGGCAGAGATCATCGCTTCGGCAAAGCGCTTCACAGAAAGTCGCAATTTGTCAGTGGACTGGAGTGCCCTCGATCACTTGCAGCCGCCCGAGCTGATTGACACCCTGGCGAGCAGTCTGCCGTTCTCGCCGGAGGAGAAGCAGGGACTTGTGGAGGCAGTTGTAATGGGAGATCGGGCAGAACTGCTGAGAGCCTTGTGTGAATTTGGTGCGGCAGCGCCGGAAGACGGGGCTCCGGTTTCGCACTAACGTGGCTTTGGGTCGCTCGCGGTGTCGTGGAAACGTTACGTGAGCCCGGGGAGAATAACGATTTCCACCCTGCCGTTATGGATGCGGGCGGGATAACACGCAAGATCGGTTTCAGCCGGCTCATCCAGCGCCCGCCCGTCCCGTAGGCAGAACCGGCTGCCGTGGAGCGGACACTTCACTTTATCCCCCTGCAGCGCACCCGAAAAAAGTGACGCGTCTTCGTGGGTGCAGGTGTCGTCCACCGCAAACGGGGTGCCATCGACGTTGGCGATCAGGATGCGATGGTCTTCGCGCTCATATCGCTTCATCGTGCCGGGCGGGAGATCCTCGACGGCGCCCATGTCTATCCACGGGCCAGAGGAGGGTTGAGGGCGATCACAGGCCATCGTTTGTGCCTCGTCCTGGCTCGTTGAGTGCGAGATTGTCCCGCGGCATGTCGTCAGGATCGAACCAGGCAAGTTCATCGTGCAGTGTGACCACACTCCCGACAATAAGCAGAGTGGGTGCTCTGACCTTGGCAGCAGCAACTGCATCAGGCAGGCTGCCGAGCGTTGCCGCAATCACCCGCTGGTTAAGCGTGGTGCCCTGTTGGATCAGGGCTGCCGGTGTGCTGTCGCTCAGGCCATGATGAATCATCTCGCGGCAGATCGACTCAAGGCCCGTCAATCCCATATAGACCACAACCGTTTGTCCGGGCTGACACAAGGCATCCCAGTTAAGTTCAACGCTGCCGTCCTTAAGGTGTCCGGTGACAAAAAGACAGGACTGCGCGTGATCCCGATGCGTGAGGGGGATGCCTGCGTAAGAGGCACACCCTGCCGCCGCGGTGATCCCGGGAATCACCTGAAACGGGATGTTATGTCGTACCAGGTCTTCAATTTCTTCACCCCCTCTGCCGAAGATGAAAGGGTCGCCGCCCTTTAACCGTAGTACGCGTTTTCCCTGTTGGGCCAGACTCAGGAGCAGCTCGTTGATTTCGGGTTGCGGTACCACGTGGTTTGATTTCTCTTTGCCCACAAAAATCCGGTCCGCGTCGCGACGGACCAGATCAACAATGGCAGGAGCGACCAATCGGTCATACAGTACTACGTCGGCCCGCTGCATCAAACGCAAAGCACGGAAGGTCAATAGATCAGGGTCACCGGGGCCGGCACCGACCAGGTACACCTCGCCTTTTTCAAATTCTGCATCTCCGGTTGCCTGGATCATCGCCTTGAGTTCCTCTCGGGCCTGATGTTCCTTGCCGGCGAATACGAGCTCTGCAACCCGACCCTGAAAAACGCTTTCCCAAAATCCGCGTCGGGAGTCAACACTACCAAGGGCCGCTTTGACCTGTTCCCGAAATTCACGGGCAATCCCGGCAAGCCGACCGTAGGCTGCGGGAATCAGTGTTTCCAGTCTGGCTTTCAGCATCCGGGCCAGAACCGGGGACGCGCCACCCGTACCGATGGCGATGATGACAGGCGAGCGATCAACGATGGAGGGCACGGTGAAGGTGCAAAGATCCGGCTGATCGACGACGTTGACGGGCATGTTCTGTTGCCGAGCCGCGTCCGAGACTGCTTTATTCACATCGACATTGTCGGTAGCCGCAATCGCGATCAAAGCCTGGTTTAAATGGGCTGATTCGAAGTCACTCTCAATCCACTGCAGTTTTTTCTGATCCAAAAGAGCCGCTACTTTGGAGCCGATTTTTGGGGCCACCACCGTCACTTTGGCTCCGGCCCGCAGCAGCAGGTCGATTTTTCGCTCGGCCACCGAGCCGCCTCCCACCACGAGCGCGGGTGTATTACGCAGCTTTAGAAAAATCGGCAGGGCATCCATGCGTCAAGTTTATTACGCAAGTCGGCATTGTGGTCCCGGCACTCTATCCCAAGAGTCATATTCAGGTAGCGATAGTTCACATGTGAGCACGTGCCGGGAGATGGTCACCGGCTTGTGAAGCGGCTGATATACACTTCGTACCTCCATCGACGCAGTTATTCAGTCAGGTGTTATGCGCCCCGTTCATCTTGAAAAACTTCTCCGCTGTGAAATCGCGAGCCTCGGTGAGCGGTCTCATACTCCGGTCATGCTCTGGGGCCCACCCGGTGTAGGGAAATCTCAGATCGTCGCCAAGGTAGCGGCTGATGACCATTTGCGGCTGATTGATATTCGACTTTCCCAACTGGAGCCCAGTGATCTGCGGGGAATCCCGTTTCGCGTGGATGAGCGTGTTGAGTGGGCTATCCCTTCCATGTTGCCTGACCAGGATCGCCATGGCTCGCACGGAATACTCTTTCTCGATGAGATCACGTCTGCGCCGCCGAGCGTTTCAGCAGCGGCCTACCAGTTGATCCTGGACCGACGGCTGGGAGATTACGAGGTGCCTGAAGGGTGGGCGATCGTGGCCGCCGGGAACCGGCAGGGAGATCGCGGCGTCACTTACGCCATGCCGGCACCGCTTGCGAACCGGTTCAGTCATTACGACGTCGACGTCAATGTGGACGACTGGGTTCGCTGGGCTTATCAGGCGGGTGTCGATGAGCGCGTGATCGGGTTCCTGCGGTTTCGGCCCGACCTGCTGTTTGACTTTGATCCCGTACAGAACCCGGTCGCCTTTCCGTCACCGCGTTCCTGGGAGTTTGCGCACCGCGCCCTTCAAAAGTTCTCGCAGGATCCGGATATGCTGAGCGGTGCACTGCAGGCCTGCGTCGGGCCCGCAGCAGGAATCGAGTTGCATGCGTTTATTCGTAACCTGGATCAATTGCCTGACATTGACGCGATCCTGGCGGGAGAGTTGTCAACGGTGCCCGAGGATCTGGATCTTCAGTATGCAGTGGCCGCAGCGTTGGTGGGGCGGGCAGCGCAGACCGGAGAGGATCCCGGGGCAATCGATCTTTACTCCCGGGTGCTGGATTACGCGGGCCGCTTTCCCCAGAAAGAGATGGGCGTCATGTTGGTATCAGATCTTCACCGTGCAGTCGGTCCGCCGCTTTTCGCGGCACCGGGTTTTCCCGACTGGGCCAGGCAGGTTGCCGATGTCATGCTGGCCCAGGATTGATGTGTTGCGTGATGGTCGAAGTAGGAGACGATAGACTCGCCCGCATCAGTGCAGCCCGGTCCCGGTTGATTCTGGACCGCCCGTTTCTGGGCGCGCTTGTTTTGCGTCTGCCGATGCAGGAGACCGAGGCGCCATGGTGTCCGACGACCGCTACGGATGCGCGCAAGATCTATTTCAATCCGTCGTACTTCGACAGTCTGTCCTTATCGCAGATCGAATTTGCGCTCGCGCATGAAGCGCTTCACTGTGCATTGGCCCATTTTGCCAGGCGCCTGCATCGTGACAAAAGGCGATGGGATATCGCGTGCGACCTCGCGGTCAACCCCCTTTTGATCGATGATGGCTTAACGCCGCCGCCGGACGTTCTCTACCTGCCTGACTACTCAGGATTGAGTGCCGAAGAAATTTATCCGATGTTGGAGGAGAACCCTGACGACGAGCCGCATGACCGCCATCTCTATGATGCCGAGCCTCAGGCTCAGAATCCGTCTGTATCCCGTTCACAGGAACCAGCCACCCGGTCCGGGGGTAGCCCGGCGCCACCTCAGGCGCTCAGTCCCGACGAACGTGCGCGGCTCGAGCAGCAATGGCAGGAGCGCCTGGCAGGCGCCGCGCAACAGGCGGCACAGGCAGGGCGACTCAGCGGGACGCTTGCGCGCCTGGTCGATCATTTGATTGCTCCGGCGTTGCCCTGGAGAAATCTGTTGGCGCGCTACATGAGCATGCGCGCCAGAGATGATTTTGACTATGCACGGCCCGGCCGTCGGGAAGGTGAGGCCATATTGCCTGCGTTGCGCAGCGGCACCGTCAATGTGGCTGTGGCGGTGGATACCAGCGGCTCGGTCTCAACGGCCGAGATGTCCGAATTTGTCAATGAAGTGGATGCACTCAAAGGACAGGTCAAAGCGAGGATCAGTCTTGTTTGCTGTGACTCTGAACTCGCTCCCGAGTCGCCCCAGGTGTTTGAACCCTGGGAACCGCTTGAGGCTCCCGAATCACTTTCTGGGGGAGGCGGAACTGATTTTTCCCCCGTCTTCCAGTGGGCAGAGAAACTGGATGTGGCGCCGGATCTGCTGATTTACTTTACGGATGCCAAGGGCCGGTTCCCTGATGCGGCGCCCACCTTTCCGGTCATCTGGCTGGTGAAGGGTCGGGAAGCTGTGCCCTTTGGAGAGCGGGTCCAGCTGAACTGACACGAGTCAAAAACCCGCTTCTTTATAGAGCGCTTTGGCTCTTTGGAGATCAGGCGCAGTACCGCGGCCCTGTTCCAGCATCTGCGCAAGCGCGACCATCGCGCCGGCAAGACCCTGACCGACCGCGGCTTCAAACCAGCGCACCGCTCGCGCATCGTCCTGTGCTGCACAATCACCATCCATATACATGAAGCCAAGTCCGTGTAGCGCAGGCCCATAGTCCTGGTGGGCAGCCCTTTTCATCCACTTATAGGCGAGCAATTCGTTCCGCACTACGCCCAGTCCGTTCTGGTACATGATGGCAAGCCGATATTGTGCGTCCGCTGATCCGTCCTCTGCGAGCGGACTCAACAGCTTCATTGCCTGGGTGAAATGCTTGGCCTCGAATGCCGCAATGCCGCTCGACAACTCCATGCCGGTTTCTTTTTGGGTTATATCCATACTCTCGGTCTGGATTGAATTTCCATGCGGACAGAGTAAATCAAGCGACTGGTATTGCGCCACACTTACTGACTCTCACTACCCAATTGGGTATAGAGGATCTTTTCATCCCAGGTTTAAACTTTGCGCGTAGTGCAGCAGATATCAGTCAAATTAACTATGGTCACTGTCTCATGACAATGCGTCAATACATTCAGAAGATTGCCACTGGCCCAGAACTGAGCAAGGATCTTTCCCGGGAAGAGGCGCGCGACGGGATGCGTCGAATCCTCTCAGGTGATGCGGATCCCGTGCAGGCTGCCATCTTTCTTATCGCGCTCAGAATGCAGCGCGAGACCATGCCTGAAAACATCGGCGTGGTGGATGCGTTGCTGGAGGTCAATGATCAGGCGCCGTGCGCGGTCGAAGAAGATCTGGATCTGTCAGACCCCTTTGACGGATTCACTCGGGGGATGCCCGCAGCACCGTTTCTTCCGCCCGTCCTCGCTGCCTGCGGCGTTGCGACCGTAGGAAATGGAGCGGAATCCATCGGCCCGAAATACGGCGCGACGCACCGCAAAGTACTTCGCGCTGCTGGGGTCAATGTGGATTTAAGTCCAGCGCAAGCCGCCCGACAACTCGCGGATGAGCGTATCGGCTGGGCGTATGTCGATCAGCGGACCGCATGCCCGAAACTGCATGAT
>JAERSQ010000229.1 GCA_016845525.1 Pseudomonadota bacterium | reverse complement strand
CCTGCGTCCACCCGCAGGATAATCCCCGCTCGTCGGAGAGAGTGGATCAGCGAGTCGAGATCGCTCAAAAGACAAACTCCTCATCCGTCTCGGAATCAGGATTCTCATCTCGCAGGGCCCAGCGCTGGCCGTCGATAAAACCTGCGATCGCAGTAATGGTGGTGTATTCGAAGACTGCGGCTACCGACAAGTCAAAATCGAACGCCGAACTGAGTCGGCTCGCCAGCCTTGCCGCAAGCAATGAGTGTCCGCCGAGTTCGAAAAAATCGTCATGACGGCTCGGTGACTCGATTTCAAGAATGCCGCAGTAGTGAACGGCGACGGTGGATTCAGTACTGCCCATGGGTGACTCGAATGGAAGTTTCACAGGGGTGACGTCACCCAGTCCGTCAAGATCCGGACGGCCCGGCCGCAGCAACTGAAGCCGGGGAGTCAACTCTGGCACCGCCTTAGCGACCCAGGTTTCTATTGTTTGCGCACCGTCCTCGACAGCCGTCGCCAGAATCGTTTCCAGGGAATCCAGAAAGAGCGTTGCGCTGTCCGGTTCAAGAAAATGATTGGATGCAGACAACAGCATCGTGATTTGTTCGTCTGGCTGAATCGTCAGGGTCGCCGGAATATCGGTTTGCTCATACACCTCAATGTTTTCCACGTGAACGGATCCCGTTTGCTCTTTCAGAGAGTCAGATACCGGATAATTTTCAAATACGCACAGGAAATCAAACGGTTGGACACGCTGGCGAAAGCCGCATAACGGTATCGACTCACTTAAGGGCATGTGTTCATGCGGCAGCCGAGAAATCTGATTCTCACGATGTTTGGCCAAAAGTGCTGAGATCGTCGTCTCTCCGTCCCAGTTGATGCGGACGGGCAGCGTATTGATGAACATTCCAACCATTTTCTCTACGTGAGCGAGTTCTGCCGGCCGTCCGGACACCGTCGTGCCGAAAACAACGTCTTGCTGTTGGGTCCAGTGCCCGATAAGTACGCCAATAGAGATCTCAATCAGCGCACTCAGTGTTGTTTTTTGCTCCCTGACAAATTCTAGAATCCTCTGGCTGGAATTCCGCGGAAAAGAGTGGCGTGTTGAGTGAAAGACTTCCTCGAGTTCGTTGTTGTGAAAGTAACCGATGTGGGAAGGGCGACGAAGTCCGGCCAGGTAACTCGTCCAGAATGCGGTGGTGTCTTCTTTGTCCTGGGCTCGGGTCGCCAGCCAATCAATGTAGTCCTGGTACCGAGGAGAGGGCCGAGGGCTGTGCGGGATCCGTTGGCGCAGGTTCTCATAACGGTCGAGAACTTCACTCAGTATGATTGGCAAGGACCAGCCGTCGCTCGCGACATGATGTTGTGACCACAGCATTCGCCATCGCCGGTCCTCCAGTCGGACGACGGTCCACCGCATCATTGGCGGCTCGGTTTCGTCGAATCCCGCGGCACGGTCCTGGGCCAACAGGGCCATCCACTTTGTTTCCTGTTCGGATTGGGGCACTGAGGCCCAATCGAATTGTTGCCAGGGGAGCGTGACATCGCTCAGGATGACCGTGATCAGGTCGTCATCATGGGTGGTAAATGCCACTCCTCGAAGGGATTCATGGTGTTCAAGCGTGCCCTGCCACGCAGACTGCAGAGCGGCCTCATCGAGATCGCCGATCAGATCGCAGCTGAATTGAACAACGTAGCCGCCGCCCTGGGGATTCCGCTGACTCTGAATGAGCATGGCTTGCTGCATGGGAGACATCGGATAGGCCGCGACAACCGGTGCTTCGTATCTGGAGTGCAGGGTGTCCAGGTCTGTCCAAGAGAGATCGACCGAGGGAAAGTCGGTCGGGGTCGTAATCCGTGATAAGGCCGGCCCATCAGCAAGGTCGCACAGAGCCAGAAGTTCCTGCTCCATCACACCAGCGATTTGAGAAATGGTTTCCCGGGCATGCAAGGCCGGGCAATAGGTCCAGAAAAGGCGCAGCACGTCCTCGCTGACGTAGCAGTTGATATCGATCTGATGTGGACGCTCGCCGCGGAGCACCATCTCGCGGCCTGTCGATTCCGGTGCCTCGCCAAGAATGATTTCGTTGTCGGAATCCGAGCCGTTTCTGAATTGACCCAGGTAGTTGAAACTGACCGATTGATGTTCAGATTGCGCAAGAATCTGATTGATTTCTGGATCGTCGCGGAGATAGCGCAAGATCCCGAAGTCGACACCCAGTGCAGGAACTCTCTGAAGCGTATCGCGATGCCTCCGGAGGCGCTCTATCAGGGGCGCATCTCTGCCAGCACTTAACAACACGGGATAAAGGGCGGTAAACCAACCCACTGTGCTGGATAGGTCGAGTTTGGTGTTCGCGCCTAGTCGACCATGGCTTTCCATCGTTATGCCGATATCATCTCGTCCAGCCCACTTGGCGATCGCCGAATGCAGGCCGGTGAGAAGAAAGTCCAAGGTGCTGGCATTCAGCCTGGCGGGCGCTGGCCCGATCAAACGTTGGGTGAGATCGACGTCGATCGTCTGCTCAAATACCCGCTCTTGTCCCCACTCGTTGGTGTGAGGCGGCGTATCGTCAGGACAGGATGGCAACGCCTTTCGTGGAGGCGCCGCCATCCAATAAGCGACATGTTCAGCAGGAACATCGCGGCTCGTTAGGTATTGCGACCAGGAACCGAAACCTGTGGACACCGTTGGCAAGGATAAATCAGGATTGCGCAGTAACTGATCCAGATCATTAAGCAGAATGCGCCACGAAACACCGTCCACAGCCATATGATGAATGATGATGAGTAGCCGGTCATTCGGATCGTTTACTAAGAAACGACAGACCTGCCACATTGGGCCGTCGCTCAGGCTCAGTGCCTTTTGAAGTTGACTCGCTTGGCGGGTGATTTCATCGGGATCCGGGGTATTGACAATCTGGTAGGGGACAGTGGCCGTCTCGTCGTATCTGATGATGTGACCCCTGTTCGAGCGCGTCAGACGCATTCTCAGCATCGGGTGGCGCACCGCAAGTTTGTCCAATGCACTCTGAATGCACGTATCAGTCAAAGTGTTAGATATGTTCAGCAACAATGACTGATTGAAATGATTGGCGGCCTCGCCATTTCTTTCGATGAACCATCTCTGGATAGGAGTCAGGGAAAATTCTTGCGGCTCCAAATTCTTCCCACTCTCCACACGGTCTGAACTTCCTACGATCCTCGAAACCGCGCGAATCGTCTGGTGCTCAAATAAATCGCTCGCCGATACTTCCACCCCCTGTTGTCTTGCCTCGCTGACTAGCTGAATAGACAGAATGGAATCGCCGCCAAGTTCAAAAAAGTTGTCTT
>JAERSQ010000228.1 GCA_016845525.1 Pseudomonadota bacterium | reverse complement strand
TTCCGAGACGGGTTGAGGATCAGGCGATGTCTCGTCCTATGCGACGGTTACTATGAGTGGCAGCGTCAGGCAGACGGTGCCAAGCAGCCTATCTATCTTACGGTTGAGGACGACGCACCCGTTTAGATGGCCGGTCTTTGGGCGCGCAACACGACTCTGGCCGCGGCGCCGGTTGAGTCTTTGTGCGTCATCACCACCGAGGCGAATGCATCCTGTCGGCAGGTGCACCCGAGGATGCCGCTGATCCTGAACCCTGAGCATCATGAAACATGGCTTGATGCCTCTTCACTGGATCTGGACACCGCAGCTGAGATGCTTCGGCCAACTACAAACACGATGCGCCTGTCGCCCGTCAGCCGGTTCGTCAACAGCCCCGCCAACGACAGCCCCCAATGCATCGCGCCCGTCGCTCAGGCATGAGTCATGAACAGTCCAGCTGATACATCGCAAATTCAGTCCGTTGCCGTTGTAGGGGGGTCGGGTTTTGTCGGCCGCCACCTCGTTGCAAAGCTGAGGTCGCGCGGCCATCGGGTGACGATTTTTACCCGCCGTTTCTCGGATGCTCTTGCCGCACGCCTCGCCCCTGCCGAACTCGTTGAAGTGGATACCGAATCGACAAACGCCTGTATCAACGCCCTAAAGGGGCACAGCGCGCTGATCAACCTTGCCGGCATTCTCCACGAGTCGCGGGGACAACGTTTTTTGTCAGCCCACGCCCAATTACCAGCCCGGTTGGCGCAGGCCTGTGAGACGGTTGGGGTTGGGCGCTATCTGCATATGAGTGCGCTGCGTGCCGATATGAAGGATCCGCCAAGCGCCTATTTGAGATCAAAAGCGCGCGGTGAGGCAGCCGCCGCTGCCGCGGCGAATGCGCTTGCCGTCGATGTGTTCAGGCCTTCTATCATTTTTGGCGCTGGCGATAATTTTTTCGGGCAGTTTGCAGCGATGCTGCGCTGGTTGCCGGTGTTTCCGCTTGTGTGTCCCACTGCCCGGTTTGCTCCGGTATGGGTAGACGATGTTGCCGAGGCTTTTGCGCTTATGCTCGAAGGGGAGGGTGCACCCGGGACCTTTCGCGCCCATGATCTTTGCGGCCCCAGGACGTATACGTTCCGCGAGTTGATCGAATTCACGTCCGGCGCAATGGGCAAACGCCGGCTGGTGATCGGGGTACCGAACTGGGCAGCGCGCCTGCAGGGCTTGGCGTTGCAGCAGCTCCCCAATCCGCTTTTTACGCTGGACAACTATCGCTCACTTCAGGTGCCCAGCACCTGCGAGTGCAATGCGCTTTCGTCCCTTGGGATCGAGCCAAGCGCTCTTGAGACGGTCATGACCCCGCTGCTCTCAAGCTGAGCGGCAAACGCGGGCTAAAGAAACGCGTTGGGGATTGCCCCGGCAACCCACGGTGCCGGCTCAGCGTTCGGGGCGAGCCTCTCGGGAGAGCAGGGCAGTGACGGCGAGTTCTGGATCCAATCCCTCGAAAACGATGCGGTAGACCTGTTCGCTGATCGGCATCTCGACCTCGAGCGCCTGACTCTTGCGAAAAAGTTCCCGCGCCGTATTGAGGCCTTCCGCCTCCTGGCCGATAGTTTCAAGTGCCCTTGAGATATCTTCTCCCCGGCCAATGGCCAGACCCACGCGCCGGTTTCGGGACTGATCATCGGTACAGGTCAGGATCAGGTCGCCGAGGCCGGTGAGACCCATGAAGGTCTCGGGACGTCCGCCGAGCGCTTCGCCCAGCCGGGCCAGTTCAGTGAGTCCGCGGGTGATGAGTGCCGCCCGCGCATTGGCGCCAAAACCCAGCCCGTCACTGATCCCGGCCGCAACGGCCATCACGTTCTTGATCGCTCCGCCCAGTTGAACACCCCGTATATCGGTGCTCGTGTAAACGCGGGTTCGAGCATCGCGAAACCACGCCGCTACGACAGAAGCATCCTTATCGTTTGCTGCGGCCACGGTGAGGGCGCTCGGTAGTCCCCGGGCGACTTCCCCGGCAAAACTCGGCCCAGACACAACCGCGGGAACCGCATCTTCGCCGATGACTTCCTCAAAGACATCGCTCAGCAGCAGCGAGGTATCCGGTTCAAAACCTTTGGTGCCCCAGCAGATGTAGCAGCGTTCGTCTTGGGGCAGGTGTGCTTTGAGTTGCATGAGCACTTCGCGAAAAGCATGACTGGGCACTGCCAGGACCAGGCGGCTTGCGTTGGCCGCCTCCTCGAAATTATCCGAAGGTGTGATCCGCGGCCCGAGCGGGATGCCCGGCAGGTAGGCCTCGTTGCTTTGACTTTGCGCCATCGCTTCGGCGTGACCGCCTTCACCGCTCCAGAGCAGGATATCCTGTTGGCAGCGCGCCAGGAGCAGTGCCAGGGCGGTGCCCCACGAACCGGCCCCAATGACCGCGGTACGACTGGGGCGCGCATTCATGGTGTGGTCTGACGGGTCGGGCCTATGCCTGACGTGGGGATAAAGCGTTTAAGTCGCGATGATCGACTCGGCCCCGCCGTTGCCAGCCTGACCGGCTTCCTGCTCTTTTTTCTGCAGGTACATCGCATCGAAATTTACCGGGCCCAGCAGGAACTGGGGGAAGCCGCCCTTGGAGATGAGACCGGCGACGGTCTCACGCAAAAACGGAAAGAGCACATTGGGGCAGGCAGCCTCCAGCAGCATCTCATGCATGTCCGGACCGTTGCCTTCCACTGTGAAGATGCCGGCCTGCTGCACCTCTGCCAGAAAGACCACTTGATCTTCATGCCGCGCCGTGACGGTCGCCTTTAAGGTGACCTCGTAGATGTGCTGTTCCTCGTCAACCACATTCCGCTGCGCCTTGAGGTCGATCTCGGTTTCGGGGCGGTAGTCCTTCCAGGTAAACACCTCGGGACTGCGGGGAGATTCAAAAGAGGCATCCTTGATGAACACCTGGTGCAGGTGAAACCTGGATTTTGCGGATGTGTCTGCAGCTTCGTTCATAGGTGTTTCCGTCCGGGTCACCGCTCCAGCGGCAGATTTTCTTTTTCCCAGGCCGCCAGTCCCCCGCTCAGGGTGTAAACGGACTTGAATTCATTTTTTCGAAGCACTCCGGCGGCCCGGCTTGCGCGCTGGCCGCTTCGGCATGACAGCACGATGGGTCGATTCTTGGTACGGAACTTCTCGAGTTGTCCGAGTTGGTCCTTGATTTTCGACACCGGGATGTTGATGGCTTTGGGGATGTGACCCTTATTGAACTCGTCCGGTTCGCAGACATCCACTACGACGGCGTTTTCCTTGTTGATGAACTGCGGCAGCTGAACCGCGCTCACCTGATTGGCGCCGCCACCACCCCGACGGACCGTATCGAAACCGATGAGCAGGGAAATGACAATCAGCGCTGCAAACAGGTGCCAGTTACTGGTGACAAACTCTAGATCCATGAGAACGAACGGAAAGGGAACAGGGTGCGGTAGTCTACCTCAGGCAAATGACGGTAAGCCCGGTCATTTGCTTTCTGGCTAGACCGATCAGTGGGCGCTGCAGAAAGCCTCGCGCATGGTCTCCATCAACGCCAGGATCTTGTCATCGCCGATCCGGTAATAAACCTTGTTGGCGTCTTTTCGCGATGCCAGGATGCCTTTATCGCGCAGGATGGAAAGGTGCTGGGAGATATTGCTTTGCGACGTGCCGACCAGTTCCACGAGGTCCTGCACGCTGGTCTCGGTCCCCTCAGCGAGGATACAGAGTATCTTCAGGCGCAGAGGATGGCCCATTGCTTTGAGCGAGCGCGAGGCGATATAAAGGTCCTTTTCATTGGCTAGGAAAAGCTGCTCCATGCTGGTTTCAGAGTTTCCGGTGTAGTCGATCTGTTTTTCTGAAAGCGCCATCTCAATTGACCTGTATCCTTAGAATATTAACGAAGCATTATACACTAATGTTCGAAAATTCCCCTTCTTGGTAAGAGTCACGGACGGCCTTTGTCCGAATGGGGATGGTTTGATGGTCACGGCGCACTCGCGTCCGGACGGTATACTGATCCCACAAATCCAATCGCCTTTCAACTCCAGCCTGTATTTCCGCTAAATGAAATTGACCAAAATCCGAGCGTCCCTCGCCGTCCTGATCGCTTTTTCTATTCTGGGGGTAACCCAGGTCACGCGTGCCGACGAGGGATCGCAAGCAGACGCTCTGCCGATCGAGGATTTGCGGTTATTCGCCGAGATATTCAGCATGATCAAAAGTGATTATGTTGAGCCCATCGATGACGCGACCCTGTTGCGGGACGCGGTTCGCGGAATGCTGGGCGGGCTGGATCCGCATTCGAGTTTCCTCGATCCGGACTCCTTCCACGAGATCAATGTCGACACGCGGGGAGAATTTGGGGGCCTTGGCATCGAAGTCACCCTGGATGAGGGCGTCATTCGCGTGGTGGCGCCGATTGACGGCACGCCTGCCGACCGAGCCGGTATCGAGAGCGGCGACCTCATCATCCGGCTTGACGGCAAGACGGTGAAGGGGAATTCCCTGGAAAGTGCCGTAGAGCAGATGCGTGGTGAACCTGGCAGCGAGATCACGCTGACCATCGTAAGGGAAGGTGTCGATCAGCCTTTTGATGTCACGCTGAAGCGGGCCATTATTCAATTGCACAGCGCCCGCGGCGAGTTGCTGGAGGGCCGTTATGGTTACGTGCGGGTCAGTCAGTTTCAGTCAGGGACCAGCGCATCACTTCGTCGCCAGATCGAAAAGCTCGAAGAACAGGCCGGCGAACCACTGACCGGGCTGGTGCTCGATCTTCGCAACAATCCGGGCGGGGTCCTTAATGGCGCTGTGGAAGTCAGTGACCTTTTTCTGCGCGAGGGCGTCATTGTGTCGACTCGAGGGCGTACAGCCGACGCCGATTACACCTTTAATGCGACGGCGCGCGATATCCTTCAGGGCGCCCCGATGGTTGTGCTGGTCAACCGGGGTTCCGCGTCGGCTTCCGAGATTGTCGCGGGGGCACTGCAGGATCATGGGCGTGCGCTGATTTTGGGGACCAAGACTTTTGGCAAGGGATCAGTGCAGACCATATTGCCAATGAACAATGGAGCGGCGCTGAAATTGACCACGGCCCGCTATTACACGCCCAACGGCCGCTCAATCCAGGCGACCGGGATCGAGCCCGATATCGTGAGCCGGCGGCTGCAGTTGTCCGATCAGCCATCCCATTCTGGTACCCGCGAGGCCGATCTTGCAGGGCATCTGCAAAATGAATCTACCGACACGGATGATGAAACCGGCGCGGCAGAGCAGGCAGAGCGCCTGCAGGATCGCGACTTTGAGGTGGGCGAGGCGCTTAATCTTCTAAAAGGGATGACGCTGGCCCGTCGCCAGGCAGAGTGACAGCGGTTTCGTTCTCAGTCTTCGAACTCGCAGCGCCAGGACCCAACCTCGACCTCGCGTTTTCCCTCAATCAGCCAGAGTGACCCGGGTGTGATGCGAATGGTGGGCTCATTCTTGTCGGGGTCACTACGGGATTGCTTGCCTGACCATCGCATCACCAGCGCCGCTTCATCGGGACAGCCCTCTTCGGCATAGACCTGACAGGCAGCAAACCCCACCTGGGCCACCCGATGCACCTCAAGGTCAAGCGGCATGGCGTGACAGCCGGGTTCGTCCCGATTCGGTACCAGCGATAGCTCAGACAGCTGGTCCATGCTGTTGATGCTGTAGAAGCGGATGTGGGCGCCCGAGACGGTTTCGGTCGGTGTCTGCGCACAGCCGGATAGCCACCCCAGTATCAGCACGCCGGCGACCTGCCGCCAGAATCTGACGGGCGCTCTCTTGGCTTGGGTCGTTTTACCCGGAAAGCAGATGGGCTTCATGGAGGAATTGCGATTCAAAGAGTCGCCAAGGCACGACACTATCATCGCGCCTGTTGGAGTCGAGCGCAAGACGTACAGATCTGCGTGAGTAAACGTATACTGGCGTCGGGGTAGTGAGCGCGATCCCGTAACCGCCTTCAGGACGCAAGCCAAAACACCATGTCGAAACAACTGGTACTCGTTGACGGATCGTCGTATCTGTATCGGGCTTTTCATGCCATGCCCAACCTTGCCAACTCGCGCGGCGAATCCACTGGTGCGGTCTACGGCATCGTCAACATGTTGCGGCGGCTCATGCGCGAATACGATACGCCGTATTTTGCTGTGGTGTTTGATGCGCCGGGAAAAACCTTTCGCGACAGACTTTACAGCGCTTACAAGGCGAACCGTCCGTCGATGCCGGATGAACTGCGCTCGCAGATTGACAAGGTCAACGCTGTGATCGGCGCAATGGGATTGCCGTTGTTGTCAGTGCCAGACGTCGAAGCGGACGATGTGATTGGCACGCTCGCCCGGCAGGCCAGTGCCTGTGGGATGGAAACCGTGATCGTCAGCGGCGACAAGGACCTGGCGCAACTGGTGGATGCGAAGGTCTGTATGTGCGACAGCATGAAGGACGTGGTCTATGACGTCGAGGGAGTAAAAGCCAAATTCGGCGTTCCTCCGGAGCGTATCGTGGATTTTCTGGCCTTGGTCGGTGATACCTCAGACAACATTCCCGGTGTCCCCAAGGTGGGTCCAAAGACCGCGGTACGCTGGTTGCAAGAATACGGCTCGCTTGACGAGTTGTTAACCCAGGCCGATACCGTCGCCGGCAAGGTGGGGGAGAACCTGCGCGCCTCCCTCGAACAGATACCCCTGTCACACGAACTGGCGACGGTGAAGTGTGATGTGCCGCTCGACCAGGGACCGGATGATCTCAAACTCGGTAGGCCGGATGAAGAGACGTTGCGCCAGCTCTACGCCGAGCTTGAGTTCAAGACCTGGCTCGCCGAGTTGGGCGGGCTCAACGAAGCCCAGGAAGATGGCGGAACGGCGAGCGCCGAGTATGAAACGGTGCTGGATAAGAAATCCTTTTCACGATGGCTTAAGCGCCTGTCCAAGGCGCCGCTGTTTGCTTTTGATACCGAGACGACGTCCATTGATGCCATGCGTGCACGGATCGTGGGCGTCTCGTTCGCAGTCAAGCCGGGCGAGGGGGCGTATGTGCCACTTGCGCATGATTATCTTGATGCGCCCTCTCAGCTGAATCGTGAAGAAGTTCTGGAGGCATTGCGGCCTCTGCTGGAGGATCCCGATCAGGAAAAGGTGGGTCAGAACCTGAAGTACGACTGTACCGTGCTCAGCAATCACGGCATCACGCTTGTCGGCATGCGTTTTGACACAATGCTGGAATCCTATGTGCTCGACAGTACCGGGTCACGCCATGACATGGATACGCTGGCGCTCAAGTATCTCGGCCACAAGACCATCTCCTATGAAGAGGTGGCGGGCAAAGGCAAGAACCAGCTTTCGTTCAACGAAGTGCCCCTTGAGGACGCCGGCCCCTACGCCGCAGAGGATGCCGAGGTGACGCTGCGCCTGCACCAGGTACTGTTTGACCGGCTGCAGGCAGAGCGAGGTCAGTGCGAGCTCTTTGAGCAGATCGAGATGCCCTTGGTGCCTGTGCTGTCGAAGATTGAGCGTACCGGTGTGCGGGTGGACTGTGACATGCTGGCCACCCAGAGTGCCGAACTCGCTGAACGCATTGCCGAACTGGAAGCCATGGCCTATGAGGAGGCTGGCTCGGTTTTCAATGTCGCCTCGCCCAAACAGATTCAGGAAATCCTGTTTGAGCAGATGGAATTACCGGTGCTCGCGAAGACGCCCAAGGGACAGCCGTCTACCGCGGAAAGTGTCCTGGCAGAACTCGCCGAAGAGCATGAATTGCCGCGCCTGATTCTGGAGCACCGGGGTTTGAGCAAACTGCGATCCACCTATACCGAGAAACTGCCCGCTCTGGTTAATCCCGACACCGGGCGGGTCCACACCTCTTATCACCAGGCAGCGGTTGCGACGGGACGGCTTTCTTCCAGTGATCCCAACCTGCAGAACATCCCCATCCGCACGGCAGAAGGCAGGCGCATCCGCGAAGCCTTTGTTCCGGCACCCGGCAATCAACTCGTCGCGGCGGATTACTCCCAGATCGAACTGCGGATCATGGCACACCTGTCTGCCGATGCAGGCCTGCTGAGCGCCTTTGAAAGAGGCGAGGACGTGCACCGCGCCACGGCTGCGGAAGTCTTCGGCACACCGGTCAAGGAAGTCTCGGGTGACCAGCGCCGCAGTGCCAAGGCCATCAATTTCGGACTCATTTACGGCATGTCCGCCTTTGGCCTTGCGCGCCAGCTGGGGATTGAGCGCGGTCAGGCGCAGGAATATATCGATCTTTATTTTGAGCGATATCCTGGTGTCCGTGCCTTCATGGACGAGATAAGAGCCCAGGTGCGTGAGAGCCGCTTTGTGGAAACCGTTTTCGGTCGTCGCCTTTTCCTGGCAGATATCAGCTCCAGCAACCATGCCCGCAGGCAGGCGGCAGAGCGTGCCGCGATCAATGCGCCGATGCAGGGAACGGCAGCGGATCTCATCAAACTCGCGATGCTGGCCGTGGACAAGTGGCTCGATGAGGATAAGGGCGGTGCCCGCATCATCATGCAGGTGCACGATGAGCTCGTCCTGGAAGTGCCAGAGTCAGATACTGACCGCGTTTCCGAAGCCGTCGCCCAGATGATGGCTTCGGTGGCAGAGCTCGCTGTACCGCTGAAAGTCGATGTCGGCAGCGGCGTCAACTGGGCGCAGGCGCACAGCTGACGGGCAGGTTTACGGCTCCTGAGAAAGCAGCGTAGCGATGCGCTCACGCGCCTCGTCGATGCCGATGTTGTGGGTGGCCGAAAAAAGCTGCGTGGTAGCGAGCGGCATTCCCTGTAAGAATTTTTTTGTCTCCCGCAACGCCTGCAGTCTCTTGCCTTGACCTAACTTATCGCACTTGGTCAGCAGGATATGGACCGGCAGGTCGGCTGCAGCACACCATTCGATCAACTTGCGATCCGGCGCGGTAGGTTCGCGGCGGCAATCCACCGGCAGGATCAGCGCGCGTAACGTCACTCGTTCTTCCAGATAACGCTGAACGGTTTTCTCCCAGTGCTGTTGCAGCGCCGCGGGGACTTTGGCGTAACCATAGCCCGGCAGGTCTACCAGGCGGAAGTGATCATCAAGACGAAAGAAGATGATCTGCTGGGTTCGGCCCGGGGTCTTGCTGGTCCGCGCCAAGGCCTTTCGCGACGTGATGGCATTAATGGCGCTGGATTTGCCAACGTTGGATCTCCCGGCGAATGCCACCTCCGCGCCGGTATCTTCCATCCAGTCGCGCGCATGGTGTGCGGCACAGTGATACTCGGCCTGTCGCAGCAGTTGAGGTTCGCAGGTGGTTGAAGTCACAGGGTATAATTGCGTTTTCGTCTGGTCACAGGTGGCACGGGTCCCGATGCAGACCTGTGACTGAATTCCGCACAGGCGTATAGGCCTGCCAGGCGCAGGCGGCCCCGGCCAGCGGGCGCGTTAATAACAGGAGCAGTTTAATGAATCGGTTGGTATCCATCATTACGACCATTTTAATGACTGGTGTCTCGGCCCAGGCTATCGCGGGTGATCCTGCCGCAGGTCAGGTGAAGGCACAGGCCTGTGTGGCTTGCCATGGGGCGGATGGTAACAGTGCCAATTCCGGCTTCCCGTCGCTCGCAGGCCAGGTGCCGGGATATATCGCCGGACAGCTGGCCGCTTTCAAATCAGGCAAGCGGGCCAACGCCATCATGATGGGGCTGGCGCAACCGCTGAATGCCGAGGACATGGCTGACCTCGATGCCTGGTATTCGTCACAGACAATTGCGCCGCGCAGCATCAGTGAAGATCAGCTTGCGCTGGCCAGTGAGGGCGAATCACTCTATCGGGGCGGTTCGGCCGAACTGGCTATACCGGCATGCATGGCGTGCCACGGCCCGGCAGGACACGGCATGCCTTCGAACTACCCCAGGGTGGCCGGCCAGTGGCCGGAGTACCTGGAGAGCCAACTGCTGGCGTTCAAGTCTGGTGAGCGCGCCGGCAAGATCATGGGCCCGATCGCACACCGGCTTTCGGCGCAGCAGATTAATGCGCTTTCGGTCTACATGTCGGCGCTGCAATAGCGCAATCCACCCGTATCCGGCCGCAATCCGCCGGTACGCCAGCCCGCCTGGGTTCAGGTAGCGGCTCCGGAGACGATTATGGCAGCAGACAAACTCTGGGGCGGGCGCTTCAGCGGCAGGACCGATACGACCGTGGAGTCCTTTACCGCCTCAGAACAGGTTGACCGCCGTCTGGCGGAATACGATATCGCCGGTTCGCGGGCGCATGCCCTGATGCTGAAGGCCTGTGGAATCATCAGCGAAGCGGATTGCAACGCGATCATCGACGGCCTTGAGACCATCGCACAGGAGATCGCGGACGATCGCTTTGCGTGGAGCGCAGCGCTTGAAGATGTGCATATGAATATCGAGGCGCGGCTCACTGAAATCGCCGGCGAGCCGGGCAAGAAACTGCACACCGCTCGTTCGCGCAACGACCAGGTCGCCACCGATATGCGGCTTTTTACCCGCGACGCAATTGATCAACTGCAGGCGGATCTCACCGCGCTGCAGCAGGCGCTTATTGATTGTGCCGAAGCAGAGGCCGAATCGATCATGCCGGGAATGACCCATATGCAGAGTGCCCAACCTGTGACCTGCGGTCATCACCTGCTGGCCTGGAACGCCATGCTGGAAAGAGACTGGCAGCGTTTGGGGGATTGCCGTAAACGGGTCAATGTGTCACCGCTTGGGGTTGCCGCGCTTGCCGGCACCGGATTTCCCATCGACCGGAACATGACCGCCGCCGCTCTGGACTTTGAGGGTGTCTGCAGTAATTCCCTGGACGCCGTGTCGGATCGGGATTTCATCCTCGAATTCTGCGGGGTGGTCGCGCTGATGATGGTGCACCTTTCCCGGATGGCCGAAGAGTTGGTCTTGTGGGCGTCGCAGCATTTTGGGTTCGTGGATCTGGGAGATGCCTTCTGCACCGGATCCAGCATCATGCCGCAGAAGAAAAACCCTGATGTGGCAGAACTGGTGCGCGGCAGGAGCGGCCGGGCCGTGGGGAACCTGACC
>JAERSQ010000227.1 GCA_016845525.1 Pseudomonadota bacterium | reverse complement strand
GTGATCGACAGTATCTTCAGCTACATCTGGACCGAGAGTCCGCCGGTCCATTCGGAAGCGGGTATTGAGGAGATCGCCCGCAGACTCGAGATTGACGATCTGAAAGCCTCCCTACAGGCGCCAGAGACAAAAAAGCAACTGCGGGGAAACACCGAAAGTGCTATTGCGGCGGGCGTTTACGGTTTCCCGACCTTTGTAGTCGGTACAGAACGCTTCTGGGGACTCGACCAGATGGGAATGCTGGCCCAATGGCTTGCAAAACCCGATGAGTTGACTCACATTGCAACCTCGAATCTCTCCGAGTTGCCGACGGGCCTTTAGAACAACGGCTCGATGCGTTGGCTGGCTCATTCGATAGAACTCTGACTTCATATTTTTGGGAGGAATAATGGAAGAATCAGGTGTCGCCCGATCGTATCGGGCTGAGACGCTGCAAGAGCAGCAAGCCGCCTACGACGATTGGGCGAAACAATACGAAATCGACCTGTGCGCCATGGGATACCGGATACCGGCGGTCATGGCCGCAGTGGCGGCCCGTTTTATCCCGGCCAACACCGCACCGATACTGGATGCCGGATGCGGCGGCGGCATCCAGGCAGAACCGCTCGCGATGCTGGGTTATGGCCCGATTACAGGCATTGACCTGTCTGAAGGCATGTTAGAGGTGGCCCGCGCAAAAAACCTCTACCAGGAACTGCGACAGATGACACTCGGCGAAAAGCATGACTTCCCAGATGACAACTTCGCTGCGATCATTTCAAGCGGCACGATTACTCCCCGTCATGCGCCACCGAAGAGTTTTGAGGAGTTGATCCGGATCGCCAGGCCCGACGCCCCGATTATCTTCAGCATGCGGGACGATCCGGCGCAAGAGCCACAGTACCCTGAGGCCGTAAATGGGCTCACCGATGCCGGATTATGGCAAGAGGTATTTGTAACCGAAAGTTTCCAGGGCATGCCCTACGGGGAACCCGACATCACCCATCGGGTCCATGTTTACGAGGCCAAATAAGCGGCTTTGCTCTGTAGCCGTTCGAGCGAGTTCCGCTACTGGTCACCCGCCCAGATCGGTGGGCGGTAACGATCCCAGCGCAGTTCTGTTTCCAGTTGTGCTGCGACCTGGAGAATCAGGTGATCCTTGCCAGAGTGCCCAGCCAACTGCACCGCACAGGGATGCTCCCCCTCACTAAGCTGTACAGGTACAGACGCAGCGGGCTGACCGCTGACATTGCAGATATAGGCAAAAGGCGCAAACGCATGGCCCCTTTGTCCCCAGGTTTCCATATTGAAATTCTCTGTGCGACTGTCCATATAACCCACGGGAATCGGGTCACTGGCAAGTGTCGGGGTCAGGACGAGATCGAAGTCATTCATTGAATTGATTAACCGCATGGAGGCTTCGTGCGCCCCTTGACGGGCGCGGTAGAGATCCATGGCGCTCAGTGAGGCCACCCGCTCCCGAACATAATGGGTCAAGGCCTCCAATTCCTCATGCAACGGCTCACGACCGACTTCCTTGATGCGGTTTTCAATCTCGTAAACCACGTCCACCATCCAGAGATCTTCCATCCAACTCCCCAGCCCCAAGTCAGCAGGATAGGCGTACTCATCCACCTCGTGCCCCATATTGGCCAGGAGGCTGCTCACCTTGTCCACGGACGCCGCCTGGTTTTCTCCCACAGCATCTCCGTATGGCGTCGAGGTGGATACGCCAATACGCAGCTTGGGCAATTTCTCCTCGAGGGCGGCCAGATACGAACTCACTTCGGGTCGGATCTGGTAGCGGCTGCCCGGCATGGGTCCCGCGGATTGATCAAGCGCTGCCGCACTGTCCCGCACTGATCGGGTCAGTACATGATCTGAATTGAACCCATTCGAGAACTCCATAAAGTACGGGCCCATGGGGTTCAGACCCGTTGTTGGCTTAAGTCCAAAGACGCCGCAGCAGGCAGCGGGAATCCGTATCGATCCACCCAAATCTGTTCCATGCGCCAGCGGCACCATTCCGGAGGCCACTGCCGCCCCGGCACCCCCGGAACTGCCTCCGGTCGTCACCTCCGGGTTCCACGGATTGAGTGTCACACCACGAAACGTCGGCTCACAAACAAAATCCTCCGCAAACTCCGGGGTGTTGGTTTTTCCAAGGATCACCAACCCGGCATTACGCCATCGCGACACCAACTCACTATCCGTCCTGGGAGATGCCCCCTCAAAGAACCTGCTGGAAAACGTAGTCGGCATGTCTGAAGTGAACTGATTCACATCTTTCAGATAAAACGGAGCGCCCGACACGGGAGAATCGGGCAGTTCTTTTTTGACCAACTCGCGAGCATTGTCGAAGTTGGTCATCACCAGAGCATTCAGTTTGGTGTTAAGCCGCTCTGCCGCTTCAATGGCCACCTGGGTTACTTCCTCAGCTGAAACCTTTCTGGTCTTGATAAGGCGGGCGAGGCCCACCGCATCCTGCTCTGCATAGTCCTTGAAGTTCATGAGTAGCTCCTTATCGTTTTGAGGATGCGCTGGACAGCGAGCCCCAAGCGCTTGCAGATCCTGGTTCCTAATCCACGTTCCGGTGCTTTAGGGTCGAGTGGATTGTTGGATCTTGTCGAGTAATGCGGTACGAGACCCAAATGCCGTCAATATGATTGTGGGAGGCTAAAGCGCGATCGACTCGTGTTAATCAATTCTGCGAGCCTTGATTACGTTGTGATTTTCTAGCTCGTCCTGGCGTGGGTTAGCTTGATTTGCCAGAGGACCCCCGGCTATGCCCTGCTGCTCATCGCTCTCAAGATCATC
>JAERSQ010000226.1 GCA_016845525.1 Pseudomonadota bacterium | reverse complement strand
ATGTATCGGCTTTTGAGTCGCTCGAGGCCGGCAACGGCATCGGGCCAGGCATCCAGCCTATGCCAGGCGAGATTGAGTTGGACTTTTTCTGATTCGCTGAGATGATCGACGGAGAATTCCGCAAGCACCTGATCAAGATTTGCCCGATGGAGTTCATCCAAGGGGACAAAGTCTATTTCCCCGGAACGGACCCGGGCCATCGCCGGCTGATACAGCGCGCGCCACCGATCTGCAAACGCTTCGCTGTCAACAGGCACTGGGTGACCTGCCAAAGCTGCCTGCACCTCTCTTGTGATAGAAGACCGCCAGTCAACCACCGTTCCAAAGACGTCGAACAGCAATGCGCGGGGCAATACGGATTCAGGATTCAGATCGGTCATTGTTTATGTATTGCACCTGGTGTACGGTCTAGGGATATCCTTTGGATTATCTCCCGACAGCAGTTGGGTCCAGACTAGTCAATCGCAAACCGTATGTCCACAGACAAGCCGACCGGGGTCGATACCTACAACGCGACCATAGAAAGAATCGAAACGGTTGCCGACGGGCTTTCGATCTTTTTTATCCGGCCGGATACGCCTATCCCCGGACGTCTGCCGGGGCACTATGTCAGCATCGGCCTGGTCGGCCCGGACGGCAAGAAACTCATCCGCCGCCCGTACTCGCTGTCCCAATCGCTAGGTCCTGCGGCCGATCCCGATCTGCTGGAGCTTCTGATCATCCGCGTGCCCGAAGGGGATCTCACCCCTATTCTTTTCGATCAAAACGAGGGTGACCGGCTTTTTGTCAGGCCGAAGATGGTCGGTACCTATCTGCTACCGAAACTCGATACAGACATGACACTGATTCTCGCGTCAACCGGGACCGGTGTTGCGCCGCATATGACCATGCTGGAAGCCTGCGTTGCTGCCTGTAAACAGGTTGTCATGATGGAGTGTGTCCGCTACAGCGCTGAACTCGCCTATGCCGAGCAAATTCGGCAGTTCCAGCAAATCCACCCGAACCTGGTTTACATTTCTCTGGTCACCCGCGAAGGTGGTGCCAAACGCTACATACAAGATTACTTTCGCGACGGGATCCTCGAAAAAGAGCATGGCGTCACGATTGCACCGGAAACGACTCACGTCTTCGCCTGCGGCAACCCCGCCATGATCGGCATTCCCAAAGAGGATCGCAAAACCGGGGCGGTGAGTTACGACACCCCCGGCGGCCTGGTGGAGATTCTCACAACCCGTTACGGCCTCACCATCCATAAGCCGCGTCAGCCCGGCCAGATCCACTTCGAAAAATACTGGTAGCAGCCGATCAGTTCCATCAAGGCGTCCGTTGACTCTGATGCGTCCTTGACTATAATTACTATAAATCTAGTTATATAGTTTTATTGGATCGAGATCAATGCTGGGACTTCACGAGGCAGCGGAACGGTTTGCGGCTGTGGGCTCTGAACCGCGGCTCGCCGTGGTGAAGGCGCTGGTGCGGGCTGGACACGAAGGGCTTTCGGTCGGAGAGATTCAGGAGCGCCTGGACATCCCTGCATCAACTCTCGCCCATCACTTGCGCTCACTTGAAGCGGCCGGACTGGTAGAACAGGAAAGACAAGGGCGCACCATCGTCAACCGCGTCGTTTTCGAGGGAATCGAAGCGCTGTCGGCGTATCTCCTTCGCGAATGCTGTGTGGAAGCCAGGCCTAAACGCCAGGCATCGGTAAGCCGCATCGCAGGCAGGAGAAGCAGATGACCGAAGTGGTCTTGCGGGGGATCGCCAGCCTCGCTGATGTCCGGAGATGGCTGTATACCCCCTGGACGCTGGTGGTACTCATTCCGCTGCTTGTTCTTGCGCTTGATCCCGAGCACCTCGGCAGCATCATGTCCTCTGCCTTCAAGGCGCTGTATGGGACAGCTCCGATTATCGCGATAGCCGTCTTTCTGATCGCCCTGCTCAAAGCGACCGGTGCCGAGAATCTTGTCGCACGCGCTTTTGTCGGAAGACAGGCTTCCATGATTGTTCTGGCGGCTTTTGTCGGCGGCCTGGCACCCTTTTGTTCGTGCGAGGTGATTCCCTTCATCGCAGGCCTGCTCGCGGTGGGGGTGCCGCTCGCGCCGGTCATGGCTTTCTGGCTGTCCTCTCCGCTCATCGATCCACCCGCCCTGCTGATCACGGCAGGCGCACTTGGCTGGGACTATGCGATCGCCAAAACCATCGCAGCTGTGGGAGTGGGTCTGGCCGGCGGATTTGTGACTGCTGCACTTGGTCGCCGACCTCTTTTTCAGGATGTACTGCGAGACCGCGAAGGCGGGGGCTGTTCGAGCGGCTGCGGTAAACCTTTCTCCGGAGAGGTGCATTGGGCATTCTGGGATGAAACTGAGCGTCGCAGAACCTTCCGAACTGAAGCGATCGCCAACGGACTCTTTTTGCTGAAATGGCTGAGCCTTGCCTATCTGCTTGAGGCGCTACTGATCCGTTATGTTCCCGCCCAGCTGATCGGTAGTATCGTTGGGGGGGACGGACTTGGCGCCATCGTTATAGGCGCCTTCGTCGGTGCACCCGCTTACCTCAACGGTTACGCTGCGCCGGCTCTGGTCGCAGGATTGATCGAACAAGGAATGAGTTCAGGTGCCGCAATGGCATTTCTTGTCGCTGGCGCCATCAGTTCCGTCCCGGCCATGGCAGCTGTCTGGTCGCTGGTCCGCTGGCCCGTGTTCGGCACCTATCTAACGCTGGGCATAGCCGGTGCGGTGACCTCCGGCATTCTGTTTCAGTTCTGGGTCTAGAGACCGATACCGCGCCCGGATGCTCTTGGACGCCGGCCCTTCCCCCGGCGCCTTAATCCGCTGATCGGTCGCAGCCCCTAACTGTAGATGTAGTGCTGCAACTGCTCGATCGTAAACTGCTGCTCGGCGATGATGTCCTTAACAAGATCACCAATCGAGACAATTCCGGTGATCTGACCCTGTCCATCCAGCACGGGAAGGTGACGGATGCGGCGGTCGGTCATGATGCCTAGCGCCTTATCAACGGCCAGTGTCGCCGTGACGCTAATCACCGGGCTCGCCATGATGTCCCGCACCAGAACATTGCGGGACGAAAGACCCTTGAGAATTACCTTGCGTGCGTAGTCCCGTTCGCTGAAGAGGCCGACTGGCTGGACAGCATCCAGCACCACCAGGGCCCCCACCTCATGCTCTGCTAACAGACTGAGGCCTTCAAAGACCGTCGCATCGGGACGGGCCGTCAGGACTTCGTAACCCTTGATCTCAAGAATCTGATCCAGTGTTCTCATGATCCGCCTCCCACTTCAGGTGCATCTGCCCATGAGTATTGCAAAGCGGTCGGGTTGGGGCAAACCGGACTGATTTAGCCTGGTTTATGACAGCAAAGCGCGCAAAAAGATAAAGGCACCCACAGCGCCGAGAGCTAAGAAAAAGACCCGCTTGAACTGCTCGGCAGACAGCAGCACCAGGATACGCCGGCCCAGCGCCATACCCGCCAATCCTGCGACAATGCCGACCACGGCGAGTCGGGTGACGCCATCCGGAAAAGCGCCCTGCCAGCCAAAGGCAGAAGCAAGCGCCACATTGGCCAACAGAAGATAGATGCCCATGGCCTGAAATAAAACCCGCCGATCAAGATCGAGCGATTGAAAATACACGGCCATTGGGAAAACCAATACCCCTGTCAGCCCCGTGATCAGACCTGTAACGACCCCGGTCACAGGTGACAGCCAGGTCTCACGGGTTCCTGGCTTTGGCGGTTGCCACGCCGCAAGACCCACGAGACTGTATGTAAGAATCACACTGCCTAGCAGCACCGTTGGCCAAAACGGTTCAATCTGAACCAGAACGCTCGCTGCCAGCACGGTTGACACCACGCCGGACACATACAAAGGCCATAACCTTTTCCATAGACCGATAAACCTGCCGCCGGTGACGGCCTGCCAGAAATTGGTGACCACAGCCGGCAACAACATAATGGCGATTGCATCGACGAGCCCATAGAAAGGCGTAAGGAGGGTGATCGATACCAGAGGCAGGCCGAAACCCACGATGCCTTTGACCGTGCCGGCTAACAGAAAGACCAAACCTGTAATAAGATAAAACTCAACTGCTTCCATTTTTCTGGCTTACCGTGTTGCGAAGGCGTTGGCTATGCTGCACGGGACCGATTGCACCAAACCTATTGCTTCCTGTCTATGCTGATCAGAATTCTTGAGGTCATGATTCCGGTGATTGCGGTCGCGGGCCTGGGTTACCTCTATAGCCTGCGCTACCGAACCGATCTGGCGGGCATCAACGCCATCAGCGTCAATGTGTTTCTGCCCGCGTTGGTATTTACCGTTATGTCCAGCCAGGACTTCGATCTCGGCAGTTATCCGGGACTGGCGATAGCCGCAACAGCCGTCTTCTTCGGCTCGGGGCTCATCGCCTGGCCGGTCGCCGTCCTGCTCAAATACAACATCCGGACTTTTGTGCCCCCCATGATGTTCAATAACTGCGGCAACCTGGGTCTGCCGCTCGCGCTGTTGGCATTTGGGGACACCGGACTGGCGCCGGCTATCGTACTGCTCATCGTCACCAACCTGCTTTATTTCTCGTTTGGAATCTATATCGTAGACCGTCAGGTACATTGGCGAAATGTGCTCCTCTCCCCGCCTATTCTTGCCTCGGTGGCGGGACTGGTGGTCAGTCTGGGGGATGTGTCGATCCCCTCGATGATCGCTACGCCGATCGCCATGCTCGGTGATGCGCTCATTCCCGTCATGCTGTTTGCGCTCGGCATCCGGCTTGTTGATGTCAACTTGAGCGACTGGAAAATCGGCCTCGTCGGAGCGGTATTGTGTCCGCTCACAGCACTGATCGTGGCGCTCGGAATACAGCCTCTGCTGCAGTTGCCGGACGAACAGTTCCGGCAGTTATTGCTTTACTGTGCACTGCCCCCGGCCGTACTGGTTTATCTGGTTGCGGAGCAGTACCAACAGGAGCCTGAAAAGGTGGCGGCGATTGTGGGTTTTGGGAACATGGCCGCCATTGTGATCGTGCCGATCATGCTGCCTTTTGTTCTGCCTGCTATGTAGTCACGCCAGTGCCAAAGCGGGGTCGCGGGACGACTGGCGACAACGCGATTTGCTAAGTAGACTCCCACGGCTGCTGTGGCGGCGCCGATATTCTTTGCGTTCCATCACCCGAACCCCTTGCCCCTTCGCCCAGGTCCAATCATGCAGGATTTTCAAACCTCCCGCCCCAGGCATGCCGGCGACCGATTCAGCGGAAAAGTCTGGGATTTTGTTGTGCTGCTGCTGTTAGGCGTCTTCTGGGGTCTGTCGTTTTCACTCGCGCGCATGTCGACCGAGACGGGTATGCATCCGCTTGCAATCAATTACTGGACCTGCCTCATCAGCACCGTCATGCTGATCCTCTACTGCCTCATCGGCAGGCAACCGTTGCCGCTTCAGAGGAACTTCATCTTTCTCTATGTCGTTTGCGGCATTCTGGGTTCAGTCGTCCCGGGCACACTTTACTTCTATGCCGCCTCGCACGTCAGTGCAGGTGTGCTTTCGATCACGATCGCCACTGTCCCGCTCGCTACATTCGTTGGGGCTGCCCTATTCAAAATAGAAAAAGCCTCTTTGCTGCGGGTGCTGGGAGTGCTTTTCGGCATTGGATCGATTGCCCTGCTGGTTTTGCCCGACACCAGCATGCCGGATCCTTCTGCGGCGCTATGGGTGCTCGTTATGGTGATCGCCGCTGCGTGCTACGCAATCGAAAACCTGGTGATCGCGGCCCGCATGCCGACCAATGTGAATGTATTCGTGGTCGTGACCGGGATGCTCATCGCGGCGACCATTATGCTGACGCCGATTCTCTGGATAACAGATACCTTCACCTGGGTCTCGTGGCCGCTGGACCGGTCCGGCTGGGCAATCGTGATGATGGCCGGCATTACAGCCAGCGCGTATGGCGGTTTTTATTACCTCGTCGTTCGCGCCGGGCCGGTCTTTGCCAGTCAATGCGCCTATGTCGTGACGCTCGCCGGGGTGTTATGGGGAATGTTGATCTACGGGGAAGCTCACTCGACATGGGTCTGGGCATCACTTGCCGTGATGATCATCGCGCTTTCGTTGGTAAAACCCCGGGGCAAAGTCGATCGTTCCTGAAACCGTCTAGGCCAGCCGGAACAACACCAATCCCCAAAGGCCCAGCAGCACCACAGTCAAATAAAGCACCACCCCGGCCGTGACCGTCCGGGCCCGCCGCCAACGCCGACGCGCCTGGACCTTGCGCAGGCGGAAACCCTCCATGGGTGCAACGAGCGGAATAAAGCCCTCGTCGTGCGACACCGATTCATCCGCCGCCGAACCAATCCGGATGTAGACACCGTCCGACAGTTGGTAACAGACATCAAACTCTGCCATCACCGCCCGCAGCAGGGAGTCCGGAAGGCCAGGAACCGCCGCCTTCAATCGATGTGCCAGCTGTTTACGATAGACCGACCAGTTCGGATGGACGCTTTCATAGAGGCGGTCAGGCGCCTCTTCCAGCGCATGCTCCATCCAGTGAACTGCCGCCTTGACCTGGGATTCGCTGCGGTCGTTTCGCCGGCCGAAAAAAACCGCGACCGCGATCACACCGATGCCAATCCATACACCGTACTCGATCAGGGCGGCGCCAACGGCAGCCAGGGTATCGGTCATCTAAACAGGACGGGTTGTCATGTCATGCAGACTCCGCACCCAAAACGAGTTGCAGTCGCCAGTCTGGGTACGGGCTCCGGCTAGTCCCGGAAGTCGGGTTCTTCACGGTCCAGGATGGCAAGAATTTCGCTTAGATGGCGATCACCCTGGGACGGATAAGCATCAAGCTGACGGGCCGTTTTCTCGGCAACCTCGTCCGACAACACACGCAGCGGCTGACCGGTCTGCAGCGCCTGGATGTAATTGCGGGCAGCCCGTTCAAAGTAAAACAGCCTGTTGAAAGCATCGGCAACCGTCTCCCCAATGACCATCACCCCGTGGTTACCCATGATCATGGTCTTATGATCCGGGTTGGCCAGCAATTCGGCGCAGCGCTCACCCTCATCAGTGAGCGCCAAACCACCATAACTGTCATCAATCACATAGCGATTAAAGAAGATCGCTGTGTTCTGATCGATGGGAGGTAATCTGCTGTCGGCAAGGCTGGCCAGCACGGTCGCATACTCCGGGTGCGCGTGCATAACACACCGCGCATGCCTGCAATGGCGGTGAATGGAACCATGCAGCCCCCAAGCAGTTGGATCCGGCGCGCCCGGTTTATCCATCGTCGTAGCGTCATTGGCGTCGATCAACAACAGATCACTCGCGCGGATACGCGAGAAATGCATCTGGTTGGGATTCATCAGAAACTGGGTGCCATCCTCATTCACCGCAAGCGAGAAGTGATTCGCAACGGCTTCGTGTAGATCCATTCTCGCTGCCCAGCGAAACGCGGCGGCGAGCTCGATCCGCTCCTGTTTGAAGGTTGACTCCTGGGTGATTGCTTGCACCTGGCTTGCCATGGTTTTCTCCGTATGAGTTCGCTTTAAAGACGATACTTATGACTCAGGGCGCTCCCAACCCTGACCGCTACCGCATCGAAGGCAACGCTGATTCATAAATATCTCCTCCCAGTCAGCGTCTGCCACCATATAGTCCAGAATCACCCGAAGCGCCTTGGAAGTGCTGCGAAATCCGTAAGTCTCCTTGGCGTATTCCAGCATCTCCACTGTATCCTGATGTAGCTCCACCTCCATGGTGGTCTTTTTGCCCATCGCCATCTTGCCCTCTCCCCAAATGCGGTCGAAAACCCCATGGTAGCACCCCTCTGACGGCGAGTTCACCCCTTGCGGGCGGTATGCGGGTCCGAGGTTTGCTCATCCCTTACGGTTGAGTCATCATTGCGTCCCCTTTGTCGCAACCCATGGAGATTCGATTGGAACTTTCCCACGTGGACTATCAGTGCGACGGATCCGTTGCGGTTATCTGTCTCAATCAACCTGAATCGGGGAACACGCTTTCGCGGCAGATGGCATTGGATCTTTTCGCGGCAGCAAATGAGGCCCAACAGGACGACATGATCCGTGCCGTGGTGTTCAGCGCCCACGGCGCGATGTTCAGTTTTGGCGGGGATCTCAAGGAATTCCAGGCTTTCGGCAGTGATTCCGAGAAACTCGTCACCGTTGCCGACCAGTGGCATAAGGCTCAGCACTTGCTGCTGACCATGCCTAAACCGGTGGTGGTGGGCGTCAACGGCATGGCTGCCGGCGGCGGCGTACCGATGACCCTGGTCGGCGACATCGTGCTGGTCGATGAAACCGCCCGTTATCGCCTGGCCTATACCGCTGCAGGGCTCAGTCCCGACGGTGGTTCCACCTGGCTGTTGCCGCGACTGATCGGACTGCGCCGGACACAGGAACTGATTTTTGAAAACCGTGAACTCTCTGCTGCCGAAGCGGTGGAGTGGGGTCTCGCCACGCGCATCGTTCCCGAAGGGTCGGCACTGGAATCTGCTATCACCCTGGCAAAAAAATTTGCCAAGGGACCGACGCAGGCCTTTGCCTCCTCGAGACGGATGCTGCATGCCAGTTTCAACAACGACTTTTTTGCGCAGACGGATATCGAGACCCGGGAGATTGGCGCGAACATGATGGGCGCGGATGGTCAGGAAGGGCTCGAGGCCTTTATCAGCAAGCGTCTGCCGGTATTTACGGGTCGACACTGAGCACCGCGAGACTGTGAAGGGCTTCTGGGACTTTTCTGACCGCAAGGTGCTTGTGATGGGAGGCACCAGTGGCATCAATCTCGGGATTGCACAGGGCTTTGCCGAGGCGGGTGCAACACTGGGTGTGGTGAGCCGCTCTCAGGAGAAGGTTGACGCTGCCGTCAGCACCCTGTCATTGCATACCAAAGCAATCGGTTTCAGCGCAGACGTACGCGACTACGAGGCTGTTGCTGACTGCAGTCGTGAATTCTGTGAGCGCTTCGGCCCTATCGATGTGCTCATTTCCGGCGCAGCCGGAAATTTTCCTGCGCCGGCAACAGGCATGTCGCCCAACGGCTTCAAGGCAGTGATGGATATCGATCTGCTGGGGACTTTTCACGTGCTGCGAAGTGCCCATGCCTTTTTGGCAAAACCCGGCAGCACCGTTATCAATATTTCAGCGCCCCAGGCGTTTCAGCCGATGGAGTTGCAGGCCCATGTCTGCGCCGCTAAAGCCGGTGTCGACATGCTGACCCGGGTACTGGCGATGGAGTGGGGATGCGAAGGGGTACGGGTGAACTCCATCGTACCGGGGCCCATTGCGGATACCGAGGGAATGGCCCGCCTGGCTCCCACTTCTGATATGCAGAAAGCGGTGACGGCATCGGTGCCGCTGGGTCGTCAGGGGACCAAAGAAGATATCGCGTCGGCCGCAATGTTTCTGGCATCGCCGGCAGCCGCCTACATCACGGGCGTTATTCTTCCAGTAGACGGAGGCTGGTCGCTGGGCGGCGTAGCGTCGTTAGGTGATGCGTTGAAATCCGCGATCTCATCATGACCGATCCCTCAAAAGCGCAGCCGCAGTCATCCGGCCTGGATCCCCGTCTCGCCCGAAACTATTCCGAGAAGAACAGCGATGAGGTACGCCTGACCTACCGCAATTGGGCAGACACCTACGACCGTGACCTTCTGGATGAGTTTGGATACCGGGCCCCCCATGCCGCAGTAGAGGCGCTCGAGAAACTGCTGCCATCGCGAGACAGCGTCATTCTCGATATGGGCTGTGGTACGGGCCTCGTGGGAGAACTGCTGCGCGAGCTTGGTTATCGCCATCTGGACGGCCTCGACCTGTCGCCCGAAATGCTCGAAAAAGCCAGAGCCCGCAGGGTCTATCGGACTCTCGGTGAAGCGGACCTCGCGGCCTCCCTGGCACTCGACCCTATCTATGACGCCGTCATCTGTGTCGGGGTGTTCTCACATCACCGCAACCAACCCTTTGATCTGGTCAAACTCTTTGCAGGCCTGAAACCGGGCGGGGCGTTGGTTGCCACCGTCAACGGCAAAGGCTGGCGCGACATCGGCTGGGAAACGCTTCTTGAGCGAAGCAGGCGCGAGCACGGGTTTAACGTGGAAAACCTCTCCGATATTCCCTACCTCACCCAGCAGGATATTCCAGGCAAACTCCTGGTGATCCGGCCGAGTCCTTCGTAAACGACCCTGGCAGTCGATTGCCGAGCGACGTACCTCTTTTAAGGCAAACGGTCGTTTGGATGATACTCACAGCCCCGCAACTGCCGTATGATCCGGCGGTTCCTGTCCTGACCTTTTCCCGCCGGCCATTTTGACCTCCTCTTCTGCTAACCGTCGTGTCGGTATCCCGCTGGTCCTCCTGGCCGGTATCTTCTGGAGCACCTCAGGCATTCTCTACCGGCTGATTCAGGAAGCGACCCCCTGGCAGGTGCTGCTGTATCGCTCACTCGCCCTGCTGGCGGCACTGAGCCTGTGGCTGGGCTGGCGTTATCGGGGTCAGGTACGCGATACCCTTGGCAAGGCGGGGCTTCCGGCGCTGGCAGGAGGGCTGTGTCTTGGCACTGCGTTTTCCGGCTATATCCTTGCGCTTGAATATACGACCGTCGCCAACGCCATGTTTCTGCTTGCGAGCGCGCCGTTTTTCGCGGCGCTGGCCGGATGGATGATTCTGGGCGAGCGGATCGCCCTCTATATGTGGGCGGCAATGACCGTTGCCGCAGTCGGTATCGGCATCATGGCCGGCGAAGAACTCTCGCTCGGAAAAGGCCTGGGGGAAGGATTCGGCTTGGTGGCAGCACTGGGTTTTGCGGGACTCACGATATCGCTTCGGATGCGGCCCGGGACGGACAAACTCATCACCATTTTCTGTGCGACCGTGGTCGCATCGCTCTACGGTCTTGGCGGAATCGGTTTTTCCGGCTGGGAGTTCTCTATACCCTGGGTGGATCTCATGAACTGCCTGGGCATGGGGTGGTTTCAGATCGGCCTTGGATTTGTGCTCTTCACCGCTGGAGCGAGGCATCTTCAGGCCGTAGAACTCACGCTGCTGTCGATGACCGAAGTGATTGCCGGGCCGATCATTGTCTGGATCGGTATCGGCGAGATTCCCTCGGGATCATCGATCACAGGCGGCGCACTGATTCTGGCAGCGATCACTCTGATGGCACTGATGGGGGCAAAAGCCTCCGGACCGAAACCGCCCTTCGAAGCGCCCATCTCCTAGATCTGACGCTTCCCTTCTCACTCAAGACACAAAAACGGCTGGGAGCGCGTGGGGCACTCGCCAGCCGCCTTCTTGACCGAGTATTCAGTCCGTCACATCGATGATGTTGGGCACTTCCTTTACGTCGTTGTGAAACATCTCGCCCATTTCGCCAAGCGTTTCAAGAATGGCCTCCGGACTGTCGGCTTTCCACCAGCAGTACATCACCATGTCGTCCTCGCCTGCATTCCAGTTCATCTGGAAAGACGCGCTGTCGTTTTTCATCTGGGCGCGGATGTCGTCCAGCGTCATATCCTCACCCATCGCGAAGTACTGCTGACGAATCTCCTCGGATTTAAAGGTGTGGGTAACCATATAGTCTTTCATTCGCATGCTCCTCATCTGTTTTACCGTTTTACGACAGGTTCACTGTAGCAGATGACTCTTTCAGTTTCATTACGAACCCGAAGATCCCAGGAGTCCGAAAAACAGGGCTTTTGAGGTCAGGATCAGCCCCGCATCTTGTCAAACGCTTTGATATCGGGGTCGATCGGAGTCGACGGCAGTCTGCGGCTTGCATACACATTCGCCTGCGGCTGGAACCAGTCAGCCGATTCAATCAGCCCTGCCCGGATCCCAAGGCGAGATGGCGCCTTGCTGTTGCTGTGATAGACGTGGGATCCACAGGTCGGACAAAAGTGGCGAGTCATGGTGTTGCCTGCATCACTCAGGCTCTCATAGGTTTTGGTGTCTCCAGAGATTTTGAGATTCGTCTCATCGACAAAGGCGAAAGACGCATAGACGCTGCCTCCTGAACGACGGCAATCATCGCAATGACAGTTCGCCTGAAACATCGGATCGCTACTGGATTCAAACGTCACCGCACCACACAGACACTGCCCTCGAAAGCCCTCAGTCATAACCTTATCCTCTATTTTTCATGGGAATCCTGACGTGAGATTCGCCGATCGACGAGACATTTTCAAGAGCGCAGCGGCTTTGGCGAAAAAACAGTGCGTGGGAACATTGGTGTCATTCAGCCAGGCATCCATGACTGACTGGCGAGAGGGGATTCGGGTATCATGACTTTTCCCCAAGCGATCATTTACTTTCATGACAGACTTTATCTGGGTAGACGCCCACGTTCATCTGTACCGTTCGGTTGAGGAGGGACACGCCGAGAAAACAGGGTACGAGGTATGGGAGTATGGCGAACAGGCCGACGTGCATCAGACTGATTGTGTCGGCACGCTTGATGAACTGCTGGTCCAAATGGAAGCGACCGGCATATCCAAGGCTGTGATCGTCAATCTCTTCTCTGCCAAGGTTAACCGCCAACTTGCGATAGACGCGCTTGGGTCCGGGCTGACGGAAACTGAAAAACGCCGAAGACTTGGTGACATCGATGCCCGGATCATCGACGAGCTGATTGCTTTTAACCGGTGGAACTGCGACATAGCTCGGGAACACCCGGGACTCGTGCCCTTTATTGCCGCCGACGTAAACGCCTTTGAAAGCTCCGTGTGTGCTCAGCATGTCCGCGACATGGTGGAGGATCACGGTGCCGCCGGCGTCAAACTGCACGGCGCCTTTCAGGGCTTTGACATGTCTGACGAGCGCCTGTGGCCGGTTTATGAGACCTGTCAGGAACTGGCGCTACCCATCATTGCGCACTCTGGTCCCGATCGCGACCGAAGCGGTTTTGCCGAACCGCGCGCTTTTGCCAACATGCTGAAGGCTTTTCCTCATCTTCGCATGGTGGTGGCCCACCTTGGGGGCGCGACGTGGAAACAGACAGTAGAAATCGCGCAGACCTTCCCGAACACTTATTTCGACTGCTGCGAAATCATCGAATGGACCCGCAGCACCCACGGGCCTACCGATAAACAACTCGCACAGATGATCATTGATATCGGCCCGGAGAGAGTGATGATGGGTTCGGACTTTCCCTGGTACGACCTCGATCATTCCATCGAACGCGTATTCAGTCTGCCCCTGCTCTCGCAGGAACAAAAAGAGCGCATCATCGGC
>JAERSQ010000225.1 GCA_016845525.1 Pseudomonadota bacterium | reverse complement strand
AGGCGAAGAGGCTCGGGATATCTGGAGTTACCGCAGTTTTAATTCAATGCCGCATGTCGGCGCCGAATGCCGGGCAGTGCGGGATTCGGTCGGCCTTTTTGAGATGACGCCAATGGCCAAGTTTGAAGCCCACGGGCCCGGCACTGAGGACTGGCTGAACCGTATTCTCGCCAATCGGATGCCGCGAAACGTCGGGGGCATTGTGCTGGCACATCTGCTTACCCACAAAGGCACCGTCCGCTCCGAATTTACCGTAACCCGCCTAGGCGATGAACACTTCTACCTTGTCGGCACCCCCAGAGGTGAGCGTCATGATTTTGACGTATTGCAAAAATCATTGCCCGCGGACGGCAGCGTTCAACTCACCAATGTCACGGCCGAGCGAGGCGGTTTAACGGTTGTTGGACCCAACGCCCGCAGTCTGCTGAGCGACCTCGTCGACGGTGATCTCAGTAACGATGCCTTTCCCTGGATGAGCGCTCAGTCATTAACCGTCGGACTGGCTTCTGATGTGAGGATGATGCGCATCAACTATGAAGGCGAACTCGGCTGGGAGCTCTACCATCCAATCGCCTACAACCTGCATCTTTTTGAAGAGATCTGCAGGGCCGGCGAAGCCCACGGCCTCAGGCATTGCGGTTATCGGGCCATTGAATCCCTGCGGCTTGAAAAATCCTACCGCGCGATCTACCGGGACCTTGACCTTGAACACACAGCGCTTGAAGCCGGCCTCGATCGCTTTATCAAATGGGATAAAGACGACTTCCAAGGCCGTGACGCACTGATGCGCCAGCGGGACCGTGGCCTGGAGCAGAAAATGGTGACCCTCAAGGTCGAGACAGTTGATGCCGATGCCTGGATGAACGAAAGCGTCTTCTTCGACGGCAAACTGGTTGGACGGATCACGTCTGGCGCGACCTCGCACCATGTCGGCCAGTGCCTGTCGATGGCCTACATCAACATCGACCAGGCACAGGTCGGCACGGCTCTTGAAGTCCAGGTGCTTGAACGCCGGGTCCCGGCGACCGTGATCGCTGATTCCCCTTATGATCCAAAAAACCAAAGACTGCGCATGTAGGAAGCGCTAAAGCATAAGAGCACTTCAAGGCAGGGCACTAAACAATGGAAGAGGAAATCCAGACCCGCAAAGGCGGCCGGGCGGCCCGACGCGCCAAGCGGCTCAACGCGCCCATTATCCATCACCCGCCTCTGATGACAAATGTGCCGTTATATGAGGTGGCGAGCGCAGAAGGTGTCGAACAAATTCACGAAACCGCGATGCGGATTGTTGAGGAAATCGGTGTTGAGTTCCGTGAGGCACAGGCGATTGAGACCTGGAAAAAGACAGAGGCCGAAGTCGGTGGCGCCAGGGTCCGTATTGGTCGTGACGCCCTGCTCGCCCTGGTAGCCAAAGCGCCGTCGGAGTACATCCATCATGGTCGGAATGCGGAGCGTACCGTTACCGTCGGCGGCAAATCCATGGTGGTCTCTCCGTCCTACGGCCCTGCCTACATTTATGACCTCGACGGGGTACGTCGTCCGGCCGGCGTAGAGGATCTCAACAACCTGCAGAAGCTGAATCACATGGCATCCTCCGTGCACATCGCCGGCGGACCGGTTGTGGAGCCCATGGATATTCCTGTGCCCCATCGGCACCTGCATATGGCCTACAGCGGCTTCAAGTTCTCCGATAAACCCATTGTCGGCAATGTCACGTCTGCCGAGCGGGCTCAGGACACCGTTGACATGTGCAAGGTCGTGTTCGGCGAAGACTTTGCCCAGAACCACTGCTGTACCACCTCCCTGATCAACGCCAACTCACCGCTGGTCTGGGATGAAACCATGCTGGGGGCACTGCGCACCTATGCGCAGAACAATCATGCCGTGATGTGTTCCCCTTTTTCTATGGCGGGCGCCTCCAGTCCGGCCAGCAATGTTGGAACCATGGCGCTGGTGACAGCAGAAGCGCTGATGGCGATTGCCTATGCACAACTGGTACGACCCGGCGCACCGATGTTGTTTGGTGTTCCGGCCATGACTGTGGCACTAAATACCGGCGCGCCTGTGCACGGCAGTCCCGACTCTGCCGTCGTGCAGTTTCTTGCCGGACAGATGGCTCGGCGCTATGAAGTCCCGCACCGCGCGATTGCCAATTGCGCGACCTCCAAGTCTGCAGACATGCAGGCCGGCTTTGATTCGATGTGGGGGCTGTTCCCTTCCTTTTTAAGCGGCGCCCAGTGGATCACGATGGCGGGCGGCATGATGGAAGGCACTCTGGGAGTCGGATATGCCAAAACTGTCATCGACTTTGAGCAACTGGATGCCTTCTATCATTTCTGCCAGGGGCCCCGCTACGATGACCTCGAAGAGATATTTGAGACGATCAAGGACGTTGGTCCCGGCGGACACTTTCTGGGAACGGCGCACACACGCAAATCCAACCTTTTTATTTTTCCGTCGCAAAACAACGTCACCTTCGAGCAGTGGGAGGCGGAGGGCCGCCGATCCACCGAAGAGGTGGGTCTTGCCAAAGCCCGTGACTGGCTGTCACGTTACGAGGCACCGCCCATCGATTCGACGCTCGATGCGGCACTTCGGGATTTCCTGGCCCAGCGCGAATCTGAGATTCCAAAAACCCTGGGCTGAACCACACCGGGTTCAGTGGCAGGCCTTGCCGAGTGCTTTCAGGCGCCAGTAGTTGTAGGGCAGCGGTGTCAAAAACCCTGCCACGAGCATGATCGGAATCACCCACCAGTTGAGGATGGCACCGCCCGTTAACACCACATCCACTATGTTCATGGCGGATTCCATGGCAACCATTGAGATAAGCGACATCCCCACCGCCGTTCGAAACGCACTCTTGAGCGGCATCTGCCGCAAAAGCACCACCGTCTCAAGCGCGATGGAAGTCAATATGCCATTGACAATGGCGAGCAGCATGATCGCAAGAGTCGACCATCCGATGCCGGTCACCTGAAAGAAAAGAATCGTTCCGAAATCCCCGATCGAGCAGCCCGCAAGGCACCAGAGCGTATTCACAGACGCTCTGCGCCACGTTGGTCTACATGTCCAGTCGAACTTTGAAGAGGTACCCACCATACGGCTCGATTTATGGCTTATTTGCTGCTGAGTTTGCTGCTGAACACGGCCCGATGGCCCGAACTACGACCAAAACAGCTATAGCTTGGGTTTCAATCCCGAACTTTTTCAAAACATCATTTTAACCGGAATCCAACCATAGCTTATCTACATCGGCGCCGCTGGAGCTTGTCTGGATCAATAAATCCAAACGTCGTTCCGGTAAATTGCTGAGAACCTGATGTAGATCGACTTGTCCCTTTTGGGAAATGTGCGCCGGGTGCATTACCTTGCGCGCCGGTAAATCAATCAGCGGATGTGTCTTTGACTGGAGGTGCCCCGCCAAGAAAGACATTCTCAGCGGAATAGTCGCAGGGGGCTTCGCGCATTTCCAGATGGAGGCCGGTGCCCTCCCAGGGGTGTTCCCGAGCGAGCGCTTCATCGAACTGAATCCCCAGCCCCGGCTCAGTCGGTGCCTCGACGTAGCCTGACTCCCAGCGGATGGTGTTGCCGATCAGCTGCTGGTGAAAACGGCCGCCCGTCTCGATAGTCTCCACCATGAGGACATTGGGAATGTTGGCAGCCAGCTGGATGTTGGCGGCCCACTCGACCGGGCCCGCGTAAAGATGTGGCGCCACCTGGGCATTGAAGGCCTCAGCCATGGCAGCAATTTTCTTCGTTTCAAGAATACCGCCTGACCGTCCAAGTGCCGGTTGCAAAATTGCAACGCCCCCGGTGCGCAGCAGAGCGGAAAATTCAGCCTTTGTCGTCAGACGTTCGCCTGTGGCAATAGGGATTCGGCACTGACTGGCCACATTGGCGAACTCCAGAAAATTATCCGGCGGACAGGGTTCTTCAAACCAGAGCGGATCATACGGTTCCAGGGCTTTTGCAAGACGTATCGCGCCTGCCGTTGTGAACTGGCCGTGCGTCCCAAACAGGATATCGACGCGTGTACCGACGGTCTCACGGATACGTTTGCAAAAAGCGACCGAACGGGCGATATCACCGAGCGCCGGCTGATGTCCGCCCCGCAAGGTGTACGGTCCGGCGGGATCCAAATTCAGTGCCGTAAAACCCTGGTCAAGCATGTGCTGGGCGCTTTCGGCGGCCATCTCCGGATCATTCCAGAAGGCATTGATATCGTGATGGGCAAGCGGGTAAAGATAGCTGTAGGAGCGAATCCGTTCGTTCATCAAGCCGCCTAAAAGCGCATAGACCGGGCGATCATGCGCTTTGCCCAAAAT
>JAERSQ010000224.1 GCA_016845525.1 Pseudomonadota bacterium | reverse complement strand
CAAAACTCAGTCAGCCGCGAGTTCGCCGCGGGCGAGCACAATCGCGCTTTTCGCCGAAAAGCTGATATCGATACGCGAACCGACCTCGTGGGTTCCGCTGCTGCCATCATTCATCACCGACATCCGGACCTGGTCTCCCGACTCAGTCCGGAGCACGAGATGCCAGAAATGGCCTTCAAACTCCTGCTGCGTGAGCTCGGCGGTCAGGCTGTTTTCTTGAGCCCGACCATCGGCGAAGCGGATCGACTCTGGACGAATGAAGACAATCGCTTCATCACCAGAGGTCACAGGCGCTGCGCCCGAGAGTCGGGCACCAAAACGGCCTGCTCGAGTTTCTATCGCGGCGGTCTCACCTGAAACCTCAGCAACCCGCCCAGAGAAGAAATTGTTCTCCCCGACAAAAGAGGCGACAAAGGCTGTTTGCGGATGATCGTAGACGGTCGTACCGTCTCCGATCTGGTCAATCACGCCCTGGCGCATCACCGCGATCCGGTCGGACATGGTTAATGCCTCACCCTGATCATGGGTGATATAGATGAAGGTGATTCCTGCCCGCTGCTGAATCGCCCGGAGTTCGGTGCGCATGTGCTGACGAAGTTTCAGATCCAGTGCGGATAATGGTTCGTCAAGCAGCAAGACTTCGGGCTCAGCGCACAAGGCCCGCGCTACCGCGACCCTTTGCTTTTGCCCACCTGACAACTCATGAACCATCTTGTCTCCCTGACCTGGCAGCGCTACCAGTTCGAGGAGCTCGTCGGCCTTTTTGCGGCGAGCGGCTTTGTCTACTCCCTTGACTTCAAGCGCAAAAGAGATGTTCTCCCAGACGCGCATCAGGGGGAACAATGCCAGATTCTGGAAGATCAGCGCTGTGGGTCGGCGGTTGGGGCCAATGCCCGCCATATCCTTGCCGCCGATCAGCACACGGCCCTGACTGGGAGCCTGGAAACCGGAGATCGCCCGCAGCAAAGTCGTCTTGCCGCAGCCGGAGGGGCCGAGAAAACTGAAAAATTCTCCGCCCGCGATGGTCAGACTCGCCTCCCGCACCGCGACAAAATCGCCGAATTGCACCCATACGTTATCGAGTTGGACGTCTGCGCTCATCGATTGACTGTATACCATATAAAGACCATGGCGCTGATCAAATCAGCGCCATGGCGTAATGAAAGAACGAGTGCCCCCGGCCTAAAGGCCGGGGGCGAAAGTGCCTATTTAGGCATTCACGAACTTGTTGCGGTACTCCGTCCGGACGTCGGCATACCACTGCGGCTCTTTGGGCCACGGCCACAGATTGGCCAAGGAATCCCCTGGATAGATCTGGTTGAACCACTTGCCGTAATCAGCACTGGCGTGCTTGTCCGCGCCGAGCACAGCAGAGTTGTAGCCATGCTGACCCCACCCATCTACGCCACCGCCGTCGATTGACCGTCCGGCCGCGACTGGATCAAAGCAGTAATCCAGGAATGCATAGGTCTCGTCAACGTTTTCAGCCGCTGAAGAGATAGTGAGACCGTCCACCCACGCCAGTGATCCTTCGATCGGCGCACGATAAATGACGGGCTTGCCCTCTTTCATCTGCACGGTGGGCGGGCCGTCCCAGGTCTGGCCAACCACCACGCCGCCGCTCATGAAGCCGTTCTTCTGACTGTCGGCGTCGTTCCAGAACAGTTTGATCTGGCTTTTGTGCTTGATGCAGAAGTCGGTAACAACCTGCCAGGTCTTGCGCATGGTCGCTTCGTCACCGTAGGCGGTTCGCATCGCACCCGGATCCAACGCTCCCGTCGTCTCGAGATACAGACCTGCTCCCAACATACCTGAATGCGGGCGCATCATGGTCTTGCCCTCAACATCCGACTGCCAGACGTCTCCATAACTGGGCATCTCGCCGTCACGCGGCGGCGTCCACTTGTCTGAACGCCAGGCAATGCCTTCCGTACCCCAGATCTGCGGCAGCCAATGGGAACCCTGGCCGCCAAAGCTCCACTCGTTGTCGCCTACCGCGAGCATCGCCGGGTTGAGGTTTTTCACGTTGGGAATGCGGCCGTAATCAATCGGCTGGAGGAGACCCAAAGGCTCCCACTGGAGCGAACGCATGTTCGTCGGGCTGCAAACATCAAAGCCTTTACCCTTGGTGGCTTTCATCTTGTTGATGATTTCTTCGTTCGAACCGATACCGGTAAAGTTAACGGTGATTCCGGTTTTCTCTTTGAACGATTGAAGAAATCCCGGCGGACAGTAGTCCGACCAGAGCAGTACATTGACCTCGCCAGACGAGGCCAGCACTTTGGGGCTGACGATCCACGGGCCGACTGCAGCTGCTGTAGAGACTGCCGCGGATTTTTTTACAAATGATCTTCTACTGTGATTTAGTTTTTGATCTGACACTTTATCCTCCTGAGTGGTTTGATCTTTAACAACTTCCAATTTCCCAAGGTCTCCCCCCGGGCCGGATACTTTCGGAAACCATGGCCGATTGGTCAACCCGCCATGGAATCTCACACACTAATATAAAGAGATTTCTACATTGTTGCATCATTGTTGCATCGTCCCATCGGCCCTGCCGACCGCCAAACACCTCCCGGAGCAACACAATTTTGCCCAAACCACCCGCCAAAACCTCCTTACGGGATTCGCTGGGGTGCCTATTTCAGTCAGTATTCGGCAAGGGTTTCGCGGATTACTTCACAGATCCGGTCGATATGGTGTCGCTCGCTTACCAGGGGGGGCGCGACCAGGGCCGCGTCGCCGGTCATCTTGATGTGTAGGCCATTCTTATAGAGACGCTTTTGGAAATCGATCCCACGAGCACCCGGATTCCCCATTGGCTCCAGATCGATGCCAGCAAAAAGCCCGTAACCCCGAATATCCGTCACGAGCGGAATGTCGCTGAGCGCAAACACCTGCTCAAGAAAATACTCCGAGAGATCTGCCGCTCGGCCAATCAGGTTTTCTTTTTCGAAGATATCCATCGTCGCAATACCGGCTGCACACGCGCCCGGGTGAGCTGAATAGGTATACCCGTGGAAGAACTCAATCGCGCCCTCGGCGGAGCTGTCCATGATCGCGTCATACACCTTATCGCTGACGGCCACCGCCCCCATTGGCTGCGCTGCGTTCGTCAATGCCTTGGCCATTGTCATGATGTCAGGCGTGACACCAAAGGCCTGTGATGCAAACGGCGTTCCCATCCGGCCGAAACCACAGATCACCTCATCAAAGATCAGAAGAATACCGTGGTCATCACAAATCTGGCGCAATCTCTCCAGATAGCCGTTGGGCGGAACGAGACAGCCCGTGGATCCTGCGACGGGCTCAACGATACAGGCCGCTATGGTATCCGGACCATAGTTCATCGCGATGCGCAGCAGATCTTCGGCCAGATCAAGTCCCTCATTCGGCTGTCCCTTGACAAAGCGGTTTTCCGGAAGCCAGGTATGGCGCATGTGTACCACTCCCGGGATCCCCGGACCAAAAGCCTGGCGATTCTTGATCATGCCGCTCAAAGACACGCCTGCCATATTGACGCCGTGATACGCCCTTTCGCGCGAGACAAAGCGCTGGCGCTGCCCCTCCCCTCGAGCATAGTGATACGCGTAAACAATTTTCATTGCCGTATCGACTGCCTCGGAACCGGAATTGCCGAAAAAGATATGGTCAAGACCGTCGGGGGTCAGTTTCGCCACCCGACGGGCGAGCTCAAAAGACAGGGGCTGGGCGAGCTGGAAAGGAGGCACATAGGCAGAGGCCTTTAATTGGTCATGCACCGCCTGGGCAATTTCCGGCCTGCTGTGTCCCGCCGCGCAGCAGAACAGTCCGGAGGACCCGTCCAGAATCCGCTCCTCGGAATCGTTATACATGTAGACCCCTTCACTGCGAACCACAATCCGGGGGTCGGCCTTGAAGTCCCGGTTGGAGGTGAAGGGCATCCAATAGTTCTCTAGGAATTCCGGATCGTATTTCATGATTTGTACCTTAAAAGACTTCGCCAAAATGGTGGTTTTGCAAGGCGAAGAATTATATGATACCCGCCTCCCCATCTGCTCATTGAGTCACCGAGCGAAACCGCGCTCAGATGACCTGAAGACACGCCCTTTTGCCGGTCACGATGGAACGGGCAGTCAGAGACGGCGGACCCAAAACGGGCAAATGGTGATGACATCATCAAGCCTTTCTTTTTCGACATAGAACGCATCCCGGCCTGACGGGCCGATGAAGCGAAATAACAGGAGTGAAGTTGATGAAAATGACCACCGAAGAAGCGTTTGTCAAAGTCCTGCAGATGCACGGAATTGAGCACGCCTTTGGAATTATCGGCTCCGCCATGATGCCGATTTCAGATTTGTTCCCGGCCGCGGGCATTAAATTCTGGGACTGCGCGCATGAGTGCAACGCGGGCATGAGTGCCGATGGTTACACCCGCGCCTCCGGGAAAATGAGTATGGCCATTGCACAGAACGGTCCGGGTATCACCAACTTTGTCACTCCGGTCATGACGGCCTACTGGAACCACACTCCGCTGCTGCTCGTCACGCCCCAGGCGGCCAACAAAACCATCGGCCAAGGCGGCTTTCAGGAAGTCAAGCAGATGGCGATCTTTCAGGACCTGGTCTGTTATCAGGAAGAGGTGCGTGACCCAACGCGCATTCCAGAGGTACTGAACCGTGTCATCGAAAAGGCTCATCGAGGCTCGGCGCCAGCCCAGATTAATGTGCCGCGCGATTTCTGGACCCAGGTCATTGATGTTGAACTACCGCAGGTCATCGGCATTGAGCGGTCTCCTGGCGGTGCGGATTCCATCGCCCGGGCGGCAAAGCTGCTGTCGGAGGCAACGTTTCCCGTCATCCTGAACGGTGCCGGTGTTGTTCTGAGTGGCGCAATTGAGGCATCGGCAACGCTTGCCGAGAAACTGAGCGCGCCGGTCTGCTGTAACTATCAGCACAACGATGCCTTCCCCGGCTCACACGCACTCTCGGTCGGGCCTCTTGGCTACAACGGCTCAAAAGCTGCGATGGAACTCATTTCGAAGGCAGACGTGGTGTTGGCGCTCGGCACCCGGCTGAATCCTTTCTCGACCCTGCCGGGCTACGGTATTGATTACTGGCCGCAGAATGCCCGCCTGATTCAGGTGGATATCAATGCCGACCGGATCGGTCTCACCAAGCGTGTTGAGGTCGCGATTCAGGGAGATGCCAAGCGTGTCGCACAGCAACTGGTTGAGCAGTTGTCACCCGATGCCGGAAGTGCCGGTCGCGAAGAGCGACTTGCCGAAATTGCCCGCAGCAAAACTGCGTGGTCCGAAGAACTTGCTACCATGGATCATGAAGACGACGATCCTGGCACCACCTGGAACCAACGCTCACGCGACAGCCAACCTGAGCGGATGTCCCCGCGGCAGGCCTGGCGCGCCATCATGGCCGCACTTCCCAAAGAAGCGATCGTCTCCTCGGATATCGGCAACAACTGTGCCATCGGCAATGCTTATCCGAATTTCGAAGCAGGCCGAAAATATCTCGCACCGGGGCTTTTTGGTCCCTGCGGCTACGGTTTCCCGTCGATTCTGGGCGCCAAGATTGGCTGCCCCGATACGCCGGTCGTTGGCTTTGCAGGAGATGGCGCTTTTGGCATCTCCATGAACGAAATGACGGCCTGTGGACGAAATGAATGGCCTCCCATCACGATGATTATTTTCCGTAACTACCAGTGGGGTGCGGAAAAGCGCAACACCACACTGTGGTACGAGGACAACTTCGTGGGAACAGAACTCAATGTGGGCGTTGAGTATGCGGAAGTGGCTAAAGCATGCGGCGTCAACGGCATCAAGGTGGAGACCGCCGAAGCGCTCACCCAAGCACTCAACACCGCGATTGAAGAGCAGATGAACGGCAATGTAACAACGTTTATCGAAGTCGTCCTGAATCAGGAGCTGGGAGAGCCGTTCCGCCGGGATGCAATGAAGGCGCCGGTTGCTGTCGCTGGGATCAACCGGTCCGATATGCGTACTCAGCAGGTGGGTTAAAAGTACAAAACGGGAGCCGGGGGGCTCCCTGTTGCAACGCGTGTGGCGTGGGTGATCCTGATTGCCCTTTCCACTCACGCTACAAACATCCGGAGAGAATGACATGTTGATAGGGGTTCCAAAGGAGATCAAAAATCACGAGTACCGGGTCGGCATGGCGCCCGCCAGCGTCCGGGAGGCCGCGGCACACGGTCATCAGGTCATGATCCAGTCTCAGGCTGGTGAAGGGATTGGCGCCTCAGACGACGAGTATCGGTCAGTCGGTGCCGAGATTGTCGAAGACCCTAAAGATATCTTCGCCCGCGCGGAAATGATCGTAAAAGTCAAAGAGCCGCAGGCCAACGAACGCGCCATGCTGTCACCGGGGCAAATCCTGTTTACGTATCTGCATCTCGCACCGGATCCTGACCAAACGCGGGACCTTGTCGCGAGCGGCGCCACCTGTATCGCTTATGAAACCGTCACCTCTCCGCATGGCGGCCTGCCGCTTCTGGCACCGATGTCAAAAGTTGCCGGCAGAATGGCGATCCAGGCAGGGGCGTATTGCCTGGAACATCCCCATGGCGGCCTGGGCATGCTGCTTGGCGGGGTCCCCGGCGTAGATCCAGCCAAAGTCGTCGTACTCGGCGCCGGTGTGGTGGGCACGCACGCGACTCACATCGCCGTCGGCATGGGTGCGGATGTCTGGGTCATTGACAGAAGCCCCGAGGTGATCGAATCCCACTGGCAGCAGTTCGGGCGATCTACCAATACGGTCTTTTCAACCCGTGATGCCCTTGAACGGCATGTGCTTGAGGCTGATCTCGTGATCGGCGGCGTATTGATCCCGGGGGCGGCTGCACCCAAACTCGTCACGGCGGAGATGGTGGCCGCCATGAAACCGGGCTCGGTTATCGTCGACGTGGCCATCGATCAGGGGGGCTGCTGCGAGACATCCAAGCCTACGACTCATGCTGAGCCGACGTATGTTGTGGACGATGTGGTGCACTATTGCGTCGCCAACATGCCGGGCGGCGTTCCGCGTACCTCAACCTTTGCCCTCAACAACGTTACCCTCCCGCACATTCTCGCTTTAGCCGACAACGGCTATCGGGCGGCGCTCGAGCAGGATTCGCATCTTTGCAAGGGGCTGAACGTCCATGCGGGCAAAGTGACCTGCCTTGAGGTAGCGAACGATCTTGGCTACGAGTACGTAGACCCCGCGGCCGCCCTTGCGGGCAGTTGAGTATCAGGAAATCCCGACGCGCCTCAAGACCGGGGCATTAATCCCTGGGGCGACGCCCGTTCTCGGCCTCTGAATACGGCCATACCACCGGGGTTTTGGTCGGGCATGTGCCGAAATTACGGTATCCGGCGATACAATAATCCTGCCGCAATCGCAAAGGTCAGCGTCGGCAAAGTCGCGCCCAGAATGGGCGGCAGTCGATAGACCAGCACGATGTAACCCAGCGCCTTGCTTGCCGCGAAGAACACAATCCCGATCATGATTCCGATAAAGAGATTTCTCCCCATGCCGTCGGTTCGGATACTGCCGAATACAAACGGTATCGCCAACAGCAGCATGACACCGGTTGCAAACGGCAGATTGAGCTTTGACCAATAGGCCAGTTCGAAGTTCCGCGTATCCTGCACGTTGCTGACAAGATGCGAGATGTACTTTCGCAACTGCATCAGTGACAACTGATCTGGCTGGACTAGAAACACTGACATGGTTTGAGGCGTAACGGAGGTAGTCCAACGCGCCTTGGGCGCCTTGGCTACGGTCGTGAAGCCTTGCTCATCGATCAGAGTCTGCTTGACTTCATCAAGATCCCAGAAGGTCTCGGAGAAGTCACCTCGACCGGCATGCACCAACGCCCGAAGCTGGCTGCTGTTGTCGAACTGGAACACCCGAATATCTCTCAGAGAAAGATCAGGCAATACCTCCCGCACGTTCACGAACGTGCCGCCATCGCGCATCCAGAGTCCAGAATTCGATTTATGCTCAATATTCTGTTCAAGTGCCTGAGCGCGCCCTCTTTGCGCCAACGTTTCAGTCCAGGGTGTCAAGAACTCGCCCACAAGAAGCGCGATGAATGCGAGCAACAAACCCAGTTTGAGCACGGCAGAGGTAATTTGCCCAATGGATACACCGCTTGAACGCATCACGATCAACTCGGAATCCAAAGCGAGCAGGGATAGGCCCAGAATCGCTCCGATCAGAACCGCCATAGGAAAGATCTCGTACGTGATTCTGGGTGTGCTCAAAAGCACGTAGCGCAAGGCATCGAGCACAGAATAATTTCCCGTACCCAGGTATGAAACCTGGTCAATAAACGTCACAAACGCAAAAATGCCGGCGAGCACGCCAAGGACCACCAGAATCTGGCCCAGCAGCACGCGTGCGAGATAAAATTCCAGAAGTTTCATTCGGTCAGGCCGTTCGTTCGCGCGGGCGCACCCAGGACCACAACGGCTCATCGCGGGAGCGGCACCACAAGAGATAGGCGGCGCCAACTGCAAAACCCAAGTGGATCAGCACCAGCAGTGCGATCGCACTTGCGTTCCCGTTAGGGATCCTTGCGCAAGCCATCGTGACGAGATTGGTATAGGTAAAGTAGATAATCAGGGCGCTGAACATGGAGACATACCGGTTACTGCGCGGCTGCACTCGGCCCAGCCCCAGCGCAAACATCATCAGTATCGGCAAAACCATTATCTTGGAGATTCGCCAGGCAATCTCTTTCTTCTCATGGGGTCCACCGCTTCGCCACAAACGCGTCGTCTCCCACCCATGAAGAGGATATTTGACGGGCGTTGCCATCGTGCCTCTGTCCCTTAGGGTATATCGCTCAAAATTGATCACGCGATAGACACTGTCACCCGGCGCACCTTCATATCGCACACCGTTCTCCAGCACCAGAAAGATCTGCCCTTTTTCAGGGTCCGTGTGACGGTGTGCCGACTGAGCGAGGACCACGCCCTCCCGGCCCGCATCGGAACCCCAGGCAAAGACCCCCTCGTACCGGCCGTTTTCCTTGTTCAGTTGCTCCACAAAGTAAACGGCCCGACCGGCTTGGGTTTCCATGAACACCCCGGGGCTCACGCCAACGATATCAATCCTGGACTTCAGTTCGTGTTCGATTGCGCCGACCGAGCGCACCGCCATCGGACCGACCACCATAGAAAAGCTACCCACAATGAGGGCGCCTACGAGAATGAGAAATACCACGGGTCGAAGCAGGTGAGAGAGCCCCAAGCCTGATGCCGCCATGATAGTCAGCTCGTTTTCACGGCTCCAGCGGCCAAGCACCAGCAACATCGCGACAAACATCATCAGCGGCAAAATGACATCCATATACGCGATCACTTTCAGGAAAAGCAGCACGAAGATACTGTCTACCGGGATGATGCCTTCAGCCGCCTGGCGGAGAAATCCCAAGACCCGGACGACGATAAAAATGCAGAAAATCACCGCCGTCACGGCAAAGCTGGTCGAAAGGACTTCCCGGGCCAGCGCCCTGCGCAGAATCATGGGTTACGCCGTAAACGGGGTTTTGACATCGCGTTCGATCACCAACCAAAATACGGCCTCATTTTACGTTAATCAGCGATTGTCTCCTACCGGGCTCCTAGCTGTCCGATCCACCTGTCCAGGAAATTTATGAAAATTCAACTCTCGTCCCCAGATGTGCTTCGTGCTCGAACTGACTGTCTCGTCGTCGGTGTCCGGGAAAATGCGCAGCAGCCGCCAAGCACACGAAAAATCGACAAAGCCGCGAAGGGGCTCATCGGAACCCTGATGCGCTCGGGTGACATTGATGGGCGACCCGGAAACGCTCTGATGGTTCCCTCCCCCGCAGGTATCGAGGCGAAGCGTCTACTGTTGGTCGGGGTGGGTGACAAGCCTGATGTCGATGACTTTGCGAGTTCCGCACTCGCGGCAGCGCGTCAACTCTGCAGCAGTCGATCGGTCAGCGCGATAGTCACGTTGACTGAGATTGCGGTCTCAGGCGCCGACCCGGCGGCACGCGCCCGGATGGTCTCTCAGGCGATTCAGGGAGCAGGGTATCGGTTCAGCCAACTTAAGTCTGCCAAGGGAAAAGAAGCGGCACGCCGGCGATGCACGGTTAAACGCGTCAGTCTCGTCGGTGGCTCCGCAAAAAATGATGCATCCATGCGCAAGGGTATCCAGGAAGCCTGCGCCATCGCCAATGGCGTGTCGCTCGCCAGAGATCTTGGCAATCTGCCGGGAAATATCTGCACTCCGAGCTACCTTGCCAATCAAGCGAAAAAACTCGGGAAAAGCCACAAATTAAAGGTGAGCGTGCTGGATGAGGCCAAGATGAAAGCCCTGGGCATGGGCGCATTGCTGTCGGTTTCCCGTGGCAGCCGTGAGCCGGCCCGACTCATCATCATGGAGCATCAAGGCGGCAAGCGTTCAGATCCGCCGGTGGTGCTGGTAGGCAAAGGTCTTACTTTTGATGCAGGCGGTATCTCCCTGAAGCCGGCTGGCGCGATGGATGAGATGAAATACGACATGTGCGGCGGTGCCAGCGTCTTCGGTGCCATGGTGGCAGCAGCGGAACTTAACCTGAAACTGAACGTCATCGGCATCGTACCCAGCAGTGAGAACCTGCCTGATGGTGCTGCCAACAAACCCGGCGACATCGTGACCAGCATGGCGGGAAAGACTATTGAGATTCTCAATACTGATGCCGAGGGCCGTCTCATCCTTTGTGATGCCCTGACGTATGCCCAGAGATATAAACCCGCCGCAGTCATCGATATCGCCACCCTGACCGGTGCCTGCGTTGTTGCCCTCGGTCATCCGGCAACAGGGCTGTTCAGTCCCGATGATGAGCTTGCGGATGAACTGCTTTCCTGCGGTGAAGTTGCGCGAGACCGGGCCTGGAGGATGCCCATCTGGAACGAGTACCAAAAACAGCTCGACAGTCCTTTTGCGGATATGGCCAACATTGGCGGGCGCACCGCGGGCGCGGTCACTGCTGCCTGCTTCCTGGCGAGGTTCACCAAGAATATGACATGGGCTCATCTGGACATCGCCGGCACAGCGTGGCACTCAGGTGCAAACAAAGGGGCCACAGGACGCCCGGTGCCGATGCTGGCACGGTTCCTGATCAACCGCGCGGAGCGTTGAGGGAGCGCGTGAAGAAATGGCCTGCCGAGTCGATTTCTATGTCCAGGCCACCGATGCTCCGAAGGGGCATCTGACGCTGGCCTGCCGCGTGACTGAAAAAGCATACCAGGCAGGTCACCGTATCTACCTGCGATGCGAGGATGCACAACAGGCCGCTCAGCTGGATGAATTGCTCTGGACTTTCTCGCAGAGCAGTTTTGTGCCGCACCAGTTGGCTTCTTCCGGCCGGTCCGATGCACCCGTTACCATCGGGCATACGCCGCCCGGCTCAGAGCAGGCGGAAGTGATCGTCTCACTGGCTGACGAACCGATTCCGAACGTGGACGGGTTCGCCCGGGTCGCAGAGATTGTGGGGCACGACAAGACACAGCGCGAATCCGGAAGAAAGCGGTTCCGGTTTTATCGTGAGCAAGGGCTTGATCCCGTCACGCATGAGATCCGGTTATAACGGAGCCTCAAAAAAGTGAGCAAAGAAGGCAAAGAAGACAGTCGCGAAAAACTGATCCGGGAGTTGCAGGATCTCGGGCAATTGATCGCGCCGGACGATAGCCACTCCTCTGAGGCGGACCCGCATGAGGACCCTGCGCCATTACCCAAGCACGTGACGGACACATATGACGACGTTAGCGCACAGAGTAACGAAGTCGATGCTCCCGAGGGCCCTGAGACGGTTGACATGTTCGTCGCTGACGACCCACTGGAGAAGATCCTCCCCGCGACTGACAGTGATACCTCGGAAATGGCGCCACAACCGCATGATCAAGGGCAGGATCAGGGCCTGGCCATAACCCAGACGGCCCAACCGGCCGCCTTCGGACCGACCACGATTGATACTGACCCGGATGCCCTATCCGATAAAACGGATTCCAGAGACTCGGGCGACCATCTGGATGAGCTGGTCGATGAACTGGTCGGTGCCGTCGAAAAGCGGCTTTCGCTGCAGCCAGGCGAATCTCTCCCGGAATCGTTGCGGGACGAACTCTCCCGTGATATCAAGGATCGTCTTTCTCCCTGGTGGAGCGAAGGCTGATTCTGACGCGGGCTTACTCCTTCATTGGCTGGGCACCCGTTAGCCTATACTCCTGCGCCTTGAGTCTGGCCCTTTTCTTACGGCGTTGAAAGATACAACGATGAGCACCGAAGCCCTCAGCAAAACCTACGATCCGCACACGATAGAACGCACCCTGTACGAGACATGGGAAGCGCAGGGTGCTTTCCAACCTGCCGGTGACGGGCCTGCCTTTTGCATATCGATTCCCCCGCCGAACGTGACGGGCAGCCTGCACATGGGACATGCCTTTCAGGACACCATCATGGATGCCCTGATCCGCTATCACCGGATGAAAGGCCACAGAACCTTGTGGCAGGCCGGGACCGACCATGCCGGAATTGCCACGCAAATGGTGGTCGAGCGTCGACTCAACCAACTCGGCAAAACGCGCCACGATCTGGGTCGCGACGCCTTCATCGAGCGGGTTTGGGAATGGAAGCAGGAATCAGGAGGAGCCATCACACAGCAGTTGCGTCGCATGGGCGCCTCGCTCGATTGGAGCCGTGAACGCTTCACCATGGACGACGACCTCTCGGTCGCGGTGCGGGAAGTGTTTGTTCAGTTGTATGAAGAGGGTCTGATCTATCGAGGCAAACGACTCGTCAACTGGGATCCGGTTCTGCATACCGCTCTGTCTGATCTGGAGGTCCTGTCCCAGGAAGAATCAGGTTCACTCTGGCACCTTCGTTATCCACTGGCAGACAACAGCGGTCACGTTGTTGTTGCCACCACCCGGCCCGAAACGATGCTGGGCGACACGGCAGTCGCCGTTCACCCTGATGATGAACGCTATCGTCATCTGGTCGGCAAGCAAATCCAGTTGCCGTTGACCGATCGATTAATCCCGATCATCGCTGACGACTATGTTGATCCGGAGTTCGGCACCGGCTGTCTCAAGATTACCCCTGCGCATGACTTCAATGACCACGAAGTGGGTCTGCGCCACGAGATGCAGCCAATCAATGTTCTGGATCCCAGCGCTGCGATTGATCTACCGGATTCACCCTATCATGGCCTGGATCGATATGCCGCCCGTGAGCGTATCGTTGCTGATCTACAGGCGCTCGGCCTGGTCGAGCGAATCGACGACCACACCCTGATGGTGCCTCGAGGGGACCGCTCACAGGCTGTCGTCGAACCCTATCTCACCGATCAGTGGTTTGTGCGGGCGGGCCCTCTGGCCGAGCCCGCCATCAAAGCGGTCGAAGACGGCCGCATCCGCTTTGTTCCGGAAAACTGGAGCCGAACCTACTTTGAATGGATGCGAAACATCCAGGACTGGTGCATCTCCCGACAGATCTGGTGGGGTCATCGGATTCCCGCCTGGTATGACGACAACGGAAACATATTTGTCGGACGGGATGCCGATGAAGCGCAACAAAAGGCACTCCAGCATCACGGTAAAGATGTCGTGCTGCGCCAGGACGATGATGTACTGGACACCTGGTTTTCTTCCGCATTATGGCCCTTTTCAACCCTGGGCTGGCCCAAGGCCACTCAAGATTTGACCACCTTTTATCCCACCAGCGTGCTGGTGACGGGCTTTGACATCATCTTTTTCTGGGTCGCCCGAATGATCATGTTCGGGCTCAAGTTTACAGACCAGGTTCCATTTCACGAGGTGTATGTCCATGGCCTGGTTCGAGATGCCGATGGCGAAAAGATGTCCAAATCCAAAGGCAACGTTCTTGATCCTCTTGATTTGATTGACGGGATTGAATTGGAGGCGCTGGTGGAAAAACGCACCACCGGACTCATGCAGCCCCAGATGGCCGAGCGGATCGCGAAGACCACGCGCCGGCAATTCCCTGATGGCATTCCATCGTTCGGCACTGATGCCCTGCGATTTACTTTTGCGAGCCTTGCTACCCAGGGACGTGATATCCGCTTTGATCTGGGACGTATCGAAGGCTTTCGCAACTTCTGCAACAAATTATGGAATGCGTCACGGTTCGTCATGATGAACACCGAATCTCTGTCCGGCCAGCCTCTCCGTGACTTTGAAACCGGGCCCGCTGAGCGCTGGATTACCTCACGGCTGCAGCAGGTCGCGGGCGAGATCAGCAAATCGATGGAGGCGTATCGTTTTGACCAGGTGGTACAGACACTGCATGCTTTTACCTGGGACGAATACTGCAGCTGGTACCTTGAGATCGCCAAGATCCAACTTTCTGATACTGAGCTCTCGGACTCTCGCAAAGAGGGCGTTCGACAAACACTGGTCAATACTCTGGACAGCGCATTGCGCCTGACCCATCCCGTTATGCCGTTCATTACAGAAGCGTTGTGGCAGCAACTGCAATCGCGCACCACGGGCGAGGGGGACTCCATCATGCATCAGCCCTACCCGCAACGGGACGAGCAGCTCATTGACGGGTCAGCGGTCGACGATCTCGAGTGGGTACAGGCCGTAGTCGGGGGCATCCGCAACATTCGCGGTGAAATGAATATCGAGCCCAAGGTCTCTTTTCCCGTCACACTGCAGGGGGGCGATACCAAAGACGGAGAACGTAGTGAGGCTTTCTCCGGTTTGCTCATTGCACTCGCCCGACTGGATCAGGTTGAACACATTCCCGAGGATGCGCAGGAGACTGAAGAGTACGCTACCGCGCTCGTCGGCAACATGAAAGTGCTGGTTCCTTTGGGATCCATTATTGATCGCGACGCCGAATTGAATCGCTTGACCCGGGAAGTTGAAAAACTGGCGGCCGATCTCAAGCGCTGTGAGGACAAACTGTCCAATCCCAAATTTGTCGATCGAGCCCCGGCCGATGTGGTCGACAAAGAGCGTGGCCGCGCGGAACAGATTGGCCGGGATCTAGAGGAGTTGAAATCCCGTCAACAGCGTATCGCCCGCTTAAACTGAGCCCGCGACAGGCTGGGATCCGGTCCGGCCGGCAACCGACAGCCGGCCCGCCAATGCCGTTAACGCGACGGCAGCTGCCTCAACGCGCAACACCCCCTCGCCGAGAGATACCCTTATGGCCTGGGTGTGATCCAGTCGCGTAAGTTCGTCCTCGGAGAGTCCGCCTTCCGGGCCCACAAGAAGGCGGATATGCTTGGCGCCCAATAAACTTTCCTTGATGATGTCGCTGCAGGACTCTCCGGGTTTGTGGGCAATCAGATTGACGACGCCGCCATCAGGCGGGTGGCTGATCCACTGATCGAGATCCACTGGGGCATGCATCATCGGCAACCAGGGTCGTTGGCTCTGTTTGCAGGATTCGATCAATGCCCGGCGCCATCGATCCTGCGAGTTCGTGCGGGTCCGACTGACGCTTCGCTCAAAATTCACCGGGGTAAAGTCCGTTATGCCCAACTGCGTCGCCATATCCAGCATCGTGACCTGGCGGTCACCTTTCGGCAGGGCACTGGTCAGGTGAATCCGGACCGCCGGCGGTGCCCAGTGTTGATGCGCGCCAACGGCCAGATGCACCTCAAGGGGCCGCTTGATCACGTCACTGATCCGCGCCACCGCAGTACGACCGACACCGTCAAATACCGATACCGAGTCGCCCACACGCAGCCGCCGGGCACGAACAGCGTGGACTGCCTCAGGTTCCTCCAAAACGGCGGTGTCGCCAGTCGATTCCAACTGTGGCAGATAAAGCCAGTGGGTCATGAGGCCCCTCCATCAGCAAGATAGACGTCATAGCGTACTGCCTTGCCATTGTGAACGATGTCGGGCGCTCCACCCAAAGGCGGTGCATGTCGGGGGCGCTTGACGATCACGCGCCGCCGGGCGTGCGTACGGGCCACTTGAAGCAATGTCCCGGCATCAGGATCTTCCCCAGCGAGACGGCGTAATAGCTGCTGGGCTTTGCGGGGTTGCGCAGTATGACGACTTCGATCTGGAAACATCGGATCCAGGAAGATCACGTCTACTGTTGCCAGCTCACCGATTCTTTCAATAGCATCCCCGCAAACCACTTCGAGCGCACCCCCTTCACGGCCGGGGTGAAACGCCGACGCGGCCTCCTCCAGCATTATCGCAGCCACCTCGACCCGCTCAATGGCGAACACGGTTTTGCCGCGCCGCACAAAGTCAAACGTGTCGGCACCGAATCCGGCGGTAGCATCAATGACGGACTCACATTGGCGTCCGAGAGCGCGCGAGAGCAGGTCTTTCCCCGCAGCCGGGTATCGTCTTTTTGCTGTCTCGATGCTCAGGGTTCGAGCACGAGGTTGTGCCGTATCCCGCAATCCCAGTCTATCCTGAGACACTTCGAGCACCAGTCCCGAGGCCGCATTGGGATCGCAAGATGCTTGTATTCCAAGACGCAAAGCGAGCGCCTCCGCCCTGGGGATCGATTGCGCATTCAGCGCAACAACGGACACGTTCTCGTTCTGCGATATCAACGACTTTTGACTCTTTCCTGAGGTTGGGATAAAAACCGTAGTCATATCCAATTTAACCACGGACATTTCTTGGGATGGGATTTCTCACAGGCAAACGGGCGCTGGTCACTGGGGTGGCTTCTAACCGGTCAATCGCATGGGGCATTGCCCAAGCTATGGCCCGAGAGGGTGCAGAACTGGTACTCACTTACGAAAATGACAAGTTGGGTGACCGTGCGAAAAAATTTGCAGCAGAGTTGGGATTCGAGAAAACCGTCCGCTGTGATGTATCGCAGGACAGTGATATCGAATCCCTGCGGACCACGCTGCAGACGCATTGGGAGCAGTTGGATATCCTCGTGCATTCCATCGCATTTGCTCCCAGGGAAGAGTTGGAAGGCATGTTCCTGGACTCCGTAACCCGGTCCGGTTTCGCAACCGCCCACGAAATCAGTTCCTACAGTTTCACCGCACTGGCGCGCGCATTGCGTCCGATGATGACGCCGGGGGGATCGATGCTGACCTTGAGTTATATCGGATCACAGCGTTCGATGCCGGGGTATAACGTCATGGGTCTCGCAAAAGCGAGTCTGGAAGCCAATGTGCGCTACCTGGCGCAATCCCTTGGCCCTGAGGGCATTCGGGTTAATGGTATCTCGGCCGGGCCGATCAAAACGCTGGCAGCGGCCGGCATAAAGGGTCTCAAGCAGATGCTGAATTTCTATGAAGATACGGCGCCACTCGGACGCGGCGTGACCATCGAGGAGGTTGGCAATACCGCGGCATTCTTGTGTTCCGATCTCGCATCCGGCATCACGGGAGAGATTACCTATGTTGACGGCGGGTTCAATACCGTCGGAATCAGCCCGAACGTAGCCGGCGGGGCCTGAACCGGAAAAGCCGAACCGGTCTTCGCCTTACAGGTTTTCCTCAAAGACTTCGACGTTGGCAGCCGAGCGCAGGGCGCGGCTTGCGCCTGTGTACAGTTCTTCTCCGACCCGCGCGCCGATCAGCGATCTAATCTGCTCGCGCTCCTCGGAGTTGATCTCGTCCGGATTGCCTGACACCACCTCAGCCAGCCGATACACAGCATAACGGCCGGCATCGAGTCGAGCGCCCCCGTAAACCGCCTGCCCCGCGATGGGCACCGGCGCCGCGTAAACGGCTTGCGCTACGCTCTGGTCATCCGGATCGGCAATGTCTTCAGCGTCCTGTGGAAGGTCGTAAAGGGGCAATCCGACCTCCTCCAGTACTCCCGCCCACGGCGCGCCCGCGCGAAGACGATCTACCAGCTTGTTAGCGGCATCTTCCTGTCCTGCAATGGCTCCCTGCGCCGCAAGATAATCCGTAATCTCTTTGCTGACTTCTTCAAAATCCAGTTGGCGCTGGTCACGGAAATCCGCAAAATGCACAGCGACCAGCAGATCACTGTCGATCTCGATCATCTCGCTATTCATACGATCGACGCGGACTTCGTCACTGAATGCCGCTTCCCGTACCACTGTATGAGTCGCGATCCCTTCACCGGCGTCACGCGAAAACCAGTCGGTGCGCTGGATCGGAAGGCCCAGAAAATCAGCAGTCGCCTCAAGCGAACCGGGTTGTTCAAACACCATGTTCTGGAAGTCCTCCGCCATCACCATGAATTGCCCCTCGGCCCACTCGCGCGACAGTAATGACCTGATTTCGCTGCGCACGTCGGCAAAGGGACTGACGATACTTTCCCGAAGATCCGTCAACATGACCACGTGCCAGCCATATTCGGTACGCACGGGATCGCTGATCTCGCCGGGATGTAATTCAAAGACTGTCGCCTCGAATTCAGGCGCCATCGTGCCGGGCCGGATAATTCCGAGATCTCCTCCCCGTCCGGCGGACCCGGGATCGTCTGAGTGTTCACGCGCCAGTGCGGCAAAATCCGTTCCGTCTCTCCCCTGGTTCGCCAGTCTTTGCGCCTTATCGCGCGCCTTTGCAACTTCGGTCTCCTGTGCGTCCCCCGGCACACTGATCAGGATGTGGCTGGCACTGCGACTGCCGGGTCGCGTGAAACGATCGGTATTGCTATCGTAAAAGGCCTGCTCTGCCTCGGCTGTCACCACCGCCTGAGCCGCCAGTGCATCGACCGACAGCGCAAGATAGTCAACCTGCATCTGGGGTGGCTGGATGTAGCGATCTCGATTCTTTTCGTATTCGCCGCGTGCCGCATCATCGCTGATCTGTACTGCCTCACTGAAGGGCTGCAGTTCAAGAATCGTGAACTGCGCAACACGCTCCTGCATCAACAGTTCAATGGCACGGTCGGTCATGGCCGGCACGACCAAGGAGGTCTCCCTCAAGCCAATTCGCAACTGATCCACCGCGCCTTGCTGGCGCTGCTGGCGCTCAAATCCTTCCGCCGACAGTCCCGCATTCTGGAGCAGCATTTCATACCTTGCGGGATCAAAACGGCCTTCTGACTGAAACGCGGGAAACGCACCGATTCGCTCTGACAATTGCTCATTCGTGATACGGTAACCTCGATCTGTCAGATACTCTGCCTGCAGTTGACTGTCGATCAGAGACTCGAGGACCTGGAGTTTGAAGGGCCTGCTGGCGAAAAATTCGGCGTCAACGTTACGGCCCATCATCTGAACAAGAGACCGGCGCTGCTCGGAAAGCGCCTGCTGATAAACTGCCTCGTCAACATCGACCCCGTTTACTGATGCGACGGTAATCTTTGACGCACCTTCAAAGTAGGAATTGATGCCCCAGAGTGCGAAGGGGATCGAGATAAGCAAAACCAGGGCCCAGGCAATCCATCCTGAGGCACGTTCCTTAATAGCGGTTAGCATAGTCGTTCGGTTCAGTATTATTGATGGCGCGGGTCGGTTCGTAAATCGGAAGCACCATCAGGAGACTTTACCCCAGCCGGTCCGAATTATCTCCGCCGCCGGAATATGTCCGGCGCCAAATAAGAAGTGGCGGAGCGGACGGGACTCGAACCCGCGACCACCGGCGTGACAGGCCGGTATTCTAACCAACTGAACTACCGCTCCAAAACTGAACTCCGTCCGTCGACGCGAACGGACTTCCTGACCTTCTTGGTGGGTGCTGTAGGGTTCGAACCTACGACCTTCGCCTTGTAAGGGCGACGCTCTCCCAACTGAGCTAAGCACCCCGAGAGGGGCGCGCTAGTTTACGGCATCCTTAAGGCCTTTGCCAGCCTTAAACTTGGGCGCCCTGGAAGGTGCAATCGTGATGCTCTCCCCTGTACGGGGATTGCGGCCGACGCGGCCCGCGCGTTCACTGACAGAGAAGATTCCAAAGCCCACCAGAGAGACGCTGTCACCCCGTGTCAGAGCCTCGGTGATGATATCCAGAACCGACTCGACCGCTGCGCCAGACTGGCTTTTCCCCAAGCCCGTTTTCTGCGCGACTGCATCAATGAGATCAGCTTTATTCATGACTTTGTTCTCCCTTTGCCTTGTTGCGTACCGTGTGGCGTTCTTCGAACGAACCCGCATCCAGCCGGAAAAAGCGGGCAATCAGTACCGCCCCGCCTTACTTCAGAATGCCTGTATGCATCAGGGTTATACCAATCGCCTGAAAAGAGTCAATGATGACCTCGCGATCAAAGCGTCGTGCCGCCCTCATATAAGTGAGAAACAACACGAATAACCTCGTGCATTTGCCTTTGTGGCAGGCATTTCAAGGCAATCCGGGGAGTCACCCGGCGGCCGGATTCGCAGAGAGCGCTTTGCGCCCCACTGCAAGGGCGGGGGGCGTTTAGTGCGCTCGGGCCGGCGTCTTGGATGTATCCGCTTCCGCGTTGGTCGATACCGAGACCCCCTCTTCTCCTTCGGCAGCCTCGGGCATATGTTCCAGCGCCACGGTAATCACCTCGTCGATCCAGCGAACCGGAATGATTTCGAGGCCGCTCTTGATGTTGGCCGGGATCTCGACCAGATCCTTCTCATTTTCCTTCGGTATCAATACGGTTCCTATTCCGCCCCGGTGTGCGGCTAACAGTTTTTCTTTCAGCCCTCCGATAGGAAGCACTTCGCCCCGCAGCGTAATTTCGCCGGTCATCGCGACATCTGAACGGGCAGGGATTCCGGTTATGGCCGAAATCACCGCCGTGCACATACCAATCCCCGCGCTCGGACCGTCTTTAGGCGTTGCGCCCTCTGGGACGTGGATATGGATATCTTTGCTCTGGAAAAAATCGGCGTCTATGCCATATTGGGCTGAACGCGTCCGCACCACCGACATCGCGGCCTGGATCGATTCTTGCATCACATCGCCCAGTTTTCCCGTGAAACTGTGCTTGCCCTTGCCAGGCATCACGGCGCCTTCAATAGAGAGCAGTTCACCACCCACCTCTGTCCAGGCAAGTCCAGTCACCTGTCCGATCCGGTTGCCTTCCTCTACCCGGCCGAAACGATGTCGGCGAACCCCCAGGTACTTGCCCACATTCCGTGACGATACCTGCACTCGGGTTCGTGATGTATCCAACAGCAATTCTTTTGCCACCTTGCGGCAGATTTTCGCGATTTCCCGATCCAGACCGCGAACACCCGCCTCCCGGGTGTAATAGCGAACGATGTCAGTCAATGCCTGGCGATTGATACTGATTTCGCCGTCTTTCAGGCCGTTGTTACCCTTTTGCTTTTCCACCAGGTACCGAGTGGCAATACCGATTTTCTCGTCTTCGGTATAGCCCGAGATGCGGATGACTTCCATTCGATCGAGAAGCGGACTGGGAATGTTCAACGTGTTGGCCGTTGCCACAAACATCACCTCGGACAGGTCATAGTCGACCTCAAGGTAATGGTCGCCGAATTTATGATTCTGCTCGGGATCCAGGACCTCCAACAGGGCGGAGGACGGATCTCCCCGAAAATCCATCGACATCTTGTCGACTTCATCCAGCATGAATAGCGGATTGCGGGTTCCGGTGCGGGACATGTTCTGAATAATCTTGCCGGGCAATGATCCGATGTAGGTTCGTCGATGACCCCGGATTTCCGCTTCATCGCGTACACCCCCAAGGGACATCCGCACAAACTTGCGATTGGTGGCGCGCGCGATGGACTCGCCCAACGAGGTCTTGCCCACACCTGGAGGACCGACCAGGCACAGGATGGGTCCTTTTACCTTGTTGATACGCTGCTGGACCGCAAGATACTCAAGGATTCGTTCCTTCACCTTATCGAGACCGAAATGGTCTGCTTCCAGTACCGATTCGGCTTTGGCAAGATCCTTCAGCACCCGACTTCTTTTCTTCCAGGGCACCTGCACCAGCCACTCGACGTAATTGCGCACGACCGTTGCCTCTGCGGACATCGGTGACATCATGCGGAGCTTTTTCAACTCGGACTCTGCCTTTTCGCGGGCCTCTTTAGGCATGCCCGCTTCTTCAACTTTCTGCTGAAGTTCTTCCATCTCATTGGGCGCATCGTCCATATCGCCGAGCTCTTTCTGAATCGCCTTCATCTGCTCATTCAGGTAGTACTCGCGTTGGCTTTTCTCCATCTGCTTCTTCACGCGCCCGCGAAGCCGCTTTTCCACCTGGAGCAGATCAATCTCAGACTCCATGATGCCCAGAATATGCTCAAGCCGCTCCCGAACGTCTCCCAGTTCGAGAATCTTTTGTTTTTCATCATTGCGCAACGTGAGATGAGCCGCGACTGTATCGGCCAGACGGCCCGGATCCTCGATTCCGCTCAGGGAGGTCAACACCTCCGGAGGGATTTTGGAATTGAGTTTGACGTACTGCTCGAACTCAGACGTCACCGTGCGCATCAGGACTTCTCCCTCACGCTCGTCGAACTCACCCTCGGCTATCGGTGCCGCATCAACAACAAAACTGTCTTCTGTCTCAACGTAATTGACGATCCCGGCTCGACAGACCCCTTCGACCAGCACTTTGACCGTCCCATCCGGCAACTTCAGCAGTTGCAGGATATTGGCAACTGTCCCGATGCCGAAAATGTTCTCAGGTGCCGGATCGTCGTCGGCTGCGTCATGCTGGGCTGCGAGGAAAATCTGCTTACCCGACTGGACAGCTTCTTCCAGCGCATTGATGGATTTCTCCCGCCCGACAAAAAGCGGCAACACCATATGCGGGAACACCACTACGTCCCGAAGCGGCAACATCTGGTAACGGGTACGGGGCGTAATGTCTTCAGTGGGGGAATCGTCGCTCATAGCTTTGTCCGTCGGTTCAATTTACAGAGGTCAAATGTCATGACCTGATGCCACGACTATACGCCGGCGGCATGGAGTAAGTGTGAGGGCGCCTACACGGTATTTCAAGGCGCGAAGTCCAAATGGTGCGCGAAAGGCGGCTATTGCAGCCCCTAATGCTGCCCCTAAAGCAGCCCCGAGTCGGCCACGAGGGACGAGAGTCGAACTGAACCCCCGGCTCAAAATGATGAAAATCAGGAGGACTGGCTGGAAACGCTTCTTTGCGATTCTTCGTACATGAAGAGCGGCTGCGAACCGGATTCGATCACGTTGGCATCCACAGTCACGCGAGAGACATTATCCATTGAAGGCAATTCGAACATGGTCTCCAGGAGTGCTTTTTCGAGGATGGATCTCAAGCCGCGAGCACCGGTCTTCCGGGCGAGCGCGCGCTTGGCGATGGCGCTCAGCGCATCTTCCCTGATCTCGAGTTCGACACCTTCCAGTTCGAAAAGTTTCTGATACTGTTTGACCAGCGAGTTCTTCGGCTCCGTAAGAATGGTCACCAAGGCATCTTCGTCGAGCTCTTCCAGCGTCGCAATCACCGGCATCCGGCCGACAAATTCAGGTATCAAGCCATACTTGATCAAGTCCTCGGGTTCGAGGTCATTGAGGAATTCCGATACCCGTTCATCCTCGGTCTTGCTCTTGATGTCGGCACCAAAACCAATCCCGGATTTCTCAGACCGCTCCTGAATCACCTTCTCGAGTCCTGCGAACGCCCCGCCGCAAATGAACAGGACGTTGCGGGTATCGACTTGCAGGAATTCCTGCTGGGGATGCTTTCTGCCTCCCTGAGGCGGCACAGCAGCAACGGTTCCCTCAATCAGCTTAAGCAGCGCCTGTTGCACTCCCTCCCCGGACACATCTCTCGTGATCGAGGGATTGTCTGCCTTGCGCGAGATCTTATCGATCTCGTCGATGTAAACGATTCCGACCTGGGCCTTCTCCACATCGTAATCGCACTTTTGCAACAGCTTTTGAATGATGTTTTCGACGTCTTCGCCGACGTAGCCGGCTTCTGTGAGCGTCGTCGCATCTGCTATGGTGAACGGCACGTTCAGCTCGTGCGCCAGAGTCTCTGCCAGGAGCGTTTTTCCTGACCCGGTGGGGCCGATCATCAGGATGTTGCTCTTCGAGATATCTACCTCAGCGGAAGCGCCACTGGTCTCTTCGTGTTCGATCCGCTTGTAATGGTTGTACACCGCTACCGAAAGTACCTTCTTGGCTTCGGCCTGACCGATCACGTAGTCATCTAGACGCTCACAAATCTCGCGCGGGGTGGGATAGCGCGGACCGGATGCCTCCGTACTGTCGGCCTCCTCTGCTTCCTCACGAATAATCTCGTTGCACAGTTCGACACACTCGTCGCAGACAAACACAGACGGGCCGGCAATCAGTTTTCGAACCTCGTGCTGGCTCTTCCCGCAAAAGGAGCAATACAGCAGCTTATCGCCTTTCTTATCTTCGTCGTCTTCGGCCATGACTCTCTGCGCCTCTGTCAGTGAAATACCGGATGGATCCTGGTCTTATCCTGTCTTCCAGGCTCTAACGATGCAAGTTTTGAGAAAAAATTGCAAGCGCCCTGTTACCGCGAACGCGCTGTATCAGGATCATTCGTCTTCACGACTCTTCAACACCCGGTCCACGATTCCGTACTCGACCGCCTCGTGTTCATCCATGAAGTTGTCCCGCTCCGTATCAGCGCTCACCGCCTCCACATCGCGCCCCGTATGCGAGGCAAGAACCTGATTGAGTCTTTCCCGCAATCGGAGAATTTCCCGAGCCTGAATATCAATGTCGGTGGCCTGTCCCTGAAATCCGCCCCACGGCTGGTGGATCATGATTCGGGCATGCGGCAGAGTGAATCGCTTGCCCGCAGCGCCCCCGGCCAATATCACCGCACCCATGCTGGCGGCCTGGCCCATACACACCGTGCTGATATTGGGCCGCACAAACTGCATGGTGTCATAGATGGCCATGCCCGCGTTCACTGCGCCGCCGGGCGAGTTGATATACAGGTGGATATCCTTGTCGGGATTCTCCGACTCAAGAAAAAGCAATTGCGCCACGATCAGATTGGCCATGTGGTCCTCAACCGGGCCCACCATAAACACCACTCTTTCCTTCAGCAGACGTGAGTAGATGTCAAAGGCGCGCTCGCCTCGGCCCGTGGTCTCAATCACCATCGGCACGAGACCGAGATTCTGTATTGTCGCGAGTTCAGCGTCTTGAGATTTGCTTGTCATGTTTTTTCACTCACTATTCAAATTATTCCGCATCATTTTCTTCATCTCCTGCTGATACTGTAGCAGGAGGCTGTGGACGCATGAACTCTTCGAAACTCACAGTCTGGTCAGTAATGCTCGCTTCCTCGAGAAGCGCATCAATTGCCTGCTCCTCGACGATCACCGACTCGATCTGGGCAAGTCGGCTCTTGTCTTCAAAATACCAGCGGACAAACTGGTCCGGGTCGCTGTAAGTCGAACCCATTTCCTCGACGCGCTCGCGCACCCGATCAGCGTCCGGCTTGATTTCAAGTCGTTTCACAACGCCGTGCATCGCCAAGCCCAGACGCACACGTCGATATGCCTCGTCCAGGTAGTTCGCCCGATCGATGGGGCCATCATGGGGCAGGCCCTGCTGCTGAAGTTGTTGCCGTACTGCCATGATGGACCGGTTGATCTCTTCGTCGACGAGTGCTGAGGGCGCTTCAAACTCGTTATCTTGCATCAACGCTTCAAGCACGGCTTGCCGCACCTGGGCACGGGCACGCTGGTCGCGCTCACGTTCCAGACTGGTGCGGATCTCCTGACGGAACGCCGCTTCTGATCCATCCTCGACTCCAAAGGTTCGAATGAAGTCCTCGTCGATTTCAGGCACCTTTGGCGCTCCAACCTCCTTAACACTGATCTTGAATTCGGCGGCTTTGCCCGCCATCTCACCACCGGGATAATCCTCGGGGAAAGTCAGTTGCACGGTCACCTCCTCTCCAGCGCGAGCGCCGGTAACCCCGGACTCAAACTCGGGCAGGAGCGCGCCCTTACCCAGCACCACTGGATAGTCTTTGGCTTCGCCTCCCTCAAAAATCTCACCGTCTACACGGCCTTCAAAATCAATCAGGACGCGGTCACCGTCTTCGGACGCTTTCTCGTCAGCCTCGTAAGTGGTCCGCTGCTCACGCAACGTTTCGATGGTCCGGTCAATGTCCGCATCGACGACCTCACATGTCTGACGCGCAATCGGCAGATCCCGAATGTCAGTCCGCGGCACATCCGGGAACACTTCAAAATTGGCAATGAATTCCAGGTCCTCGCCCCGCGTCAGGTTCTTGGGCTCGATGGAGGGCGGCCCGGCTGCATCCAGTGACTCACCGTTTATCGCTTCCATATAACTTGAACTGATGATCTCATCCGCCGCCTCCGCCAGTGCCTGATCAGCAAAGCGTGACTCGATGACTTTCATTGGAATCTTGCCCGGTCGGAAGCCCGGAATTTTTGCGGTCCGGGCCAAACGCTTGAGCCGTGCAGCCACCGCACCGTCCAGTTGTTCGGCGGGCACCTTCACGGTCATTTTCCGACCAATTGCGCCTGTTGTTTCTACGGATACGTCCATCGTGCAGCCTGCCTTGGTTTCTTGCCTGAATTTATCCTGCACTCGGGGGAGATCTCCCGATGACAGGGCTCACAAAATTGTCGTTACGTCAGAGTCGAACGCCCAGCCCATCAACATCTCGGGAGGTTGGTGCGAAAGGGGAGACTCGAACTCCCACGGGTTGCCCCACTGGCACCTAAAACCAGCGCGTCTACCAATTCCGCCACTTTCGCGCCTGA
>JAERSQ010000223.1 GCA_016845525.1 Pseudomonadota bacterium | reverse complement strand
ATTGCCTGAGTATGAGGCGGCGTTTGCCTTTACCGTCCATAAAGCCCAGGGCTCACAGTCATCTGCCGTGACGCTTATCCTGCCCGAGAAAGTGTCGCCGATTCTTTCTCGTGAGCTCGTTTACACTGGCGCTACCCGCGCACAAGACTCGCTTCAGGTTTGGGGCAGTCCCGAAGTGCTGAGCGCTGCGATTGAGCGAAGCGCCCGGCGGCCGACCGGTCTTGCCAGGCGCCTCCGAGGGACTTGGACGCCCGAGGAGTCAGGTTAACCATTGAGGCGGTCTGCAATCCAGCAGCCGGTAGTCTGCTGTCCCGGCGCTTCTTTCTACGAGAGCCTGCTGATCAAGATATCATTGAGATATCAAGAACCAAACGCGCCAGGGCTGTCGCGTCGCAGCCGTCGCGACGTTCTCATCAAGCCGAATCAACGATAGAGATGGATATGAAGATAAAGTGGTTAGTTTTGTGTTGTTTCGCAGTGGGCATCTCCGCGTGCTCGGAAGCGCCGGGCCCAATCGAAACGCCCCCGCCAGCCGTATCGGTCATCACGGTCAAAGATTCGCCTCTGGAAATTCATCGAGAATTCATCGGCCGAACCAGCGCGACGACCCGTGTCGATCTGCGCGCCCGAGTCACAGGTACGTTGGAGCAAAGGCTTTTTGAGGAAGGGGCAACGGTTGCCGCGGGGGATGTGCTTTATCAAATTGAGACAGATAATTATGAGGCGGCTGTCGTTCAGGCCACAGCCCAGTTTGAATCGGACAAGGCTCGGCTCCGCGAGGCCAGGACGAACGAAAAGCGCATTGAAAAACTGGTGCTGAGTCAAACCGTCAGCGATCAGGAGGCCGATTCGGCAAGAACAACAACGCGGGTCGCAGCCGCAGCCCTCAAAGCAAGCGAGGCTGCATTGCAGCGGGCCCAGCTCGATCTTCAGTACACCCAGATTCTGGCCCCCAGTGCGGGCGTAATCGGCGAGACCAACGTCAACATCGGTAATCTGGTGGGACCAGACTCCGGGGTGCTTGCGACCATTATTGCGCTCGATCCCATTTACGTGCACTTCACGGTCAGCGATGTCGAGTACCTGAACTTCCGCCGTGAGGCTGCAAACCGTGAGGGGGACGGCGGCCGACCGCCATTACAACCCCGACTGCGCCTGTCCAATGGGGACAACTACGATCAGGTCGGCAATTTTGAGCTGATTGGCAACGAGATTGATCCCGGCACCGGTACGCTGACGCTCAGGGCCTCGTTTCCGAATCCTCTGAAATTACTGAGGCCAGGCCAGTTCGTTACCGTGGAATTTGACGGGGAATCGGTACGGTCCGGACTCCTCGTACCGCAAAACGCAGTACTTGCCAGCGGGGCCGGGCGCTCTGTTCTGGTCGTTGGTGATGACCGTCGTATTGAACAACGAGCCATAGAAATTGGTGACAGCAGTGGCGCATCCTTTATCGTGAAGTCTGGTCTCGAAAATGGTGAGCGCGTCGTTATCCGGGGACTGCAAAAAGTGCGACCGGGTATGACGGTTGACGTTACCGCTGAAGACTAGGCGGCGTCATGTTCAGCCAGTTCTTTATCCGCCGGCCGAAGTTTGCTTTTGTGATATCGATTTTTATCACCTTAGTCGGCCTGTTATCGGTGAATGCTTTACCGGTCGCACAATTTCCGCAGATTACTCCGCCTACCGTGAAAGTGACGGCGTTCTATCCCGGCGCCAGCGCGGAAATTGTGGAGGAGACGGTTGCTGTTCCTCTTGAAGAGGCGATCAATGGGGTTGAGGACATGATTTATCTTCAATCCAAAGCGACCAACGATGGTTCTCTCGTTATCACGGTGACTTTTAAAGTCGGCACGGATGCGGATTTGGCATCGGTGAACGTCCAGAACCGTGTTGCGACCGCCACGGCCAAACTGCCGGAGGAAGTGGCACGCCAAGGCGTGATTACCCGAAAGACCTCGACGGATATGGTGATGGTCGTCAATCTCGAATCTCCCGAAGGAACACACGACGGGGTAACCCTATCCAACTATGCCGCGGTCAATATTCGGGACGCGTTGGCCAGGGTACCGGGTGTGGGAGAAGTGAACATCTTCGGCGAATTGATCTGGGGTATGCGGGTCTGGCTTGAGCCTCAGCGGATGGCAAGCTTGGGCATCACGGCGACAGACATCGCCAATGCTCTGAAGGAGCAGAACGTTCAGGTACCTGCCGGACAAATAGGCGGGCCGCCAGTCGCCCGTGATCAGGTTTTCACCTATACCGTAGTAACGCGCGGACGGCTGACCGAGGTAAAAGAGTTCGAGGACGTGATGATCCGGGTTAATCGTGATGGTTCCCGCGTTCGCCTTGGCGACGTTGCCCGGGTCGAACTGGGAGCGCAGTCCTATAGTTCGTATGGACGGCTCAACGGAAATCCGGCTGTGGTAATGGGGATTTACCAGTTGCCCGATGCCAACGCGCTTGAGGTCGCAAAGCAGGTCCGTGAGCAATTGGATGGCCTTGCTGAGCGCTTTCCTCAGGATATGCGCCACAGTGTCCTCTACGACACGACCCGTTATGTGCGGATCTCGATTCGAGAAGTGATCGTGACGCTCTTTCAGGCGATTGCTCTGGTTGTTCTCGTGGTCTTTGTGTTCCTGGGGGACTGGCGGGCAACTCTGGTACCGGGTATTGCGGTCCCGGTCTCTCTCATAGGGACCTTTGCCGTTTTGCTGATGTTCGGATTCTCGATTAACACTATTGTGCTTTTCGCCCTGATCCTCGCGATTGGGATCGTAGTGGACGATGCCATTGTGGTGGTTGAAAACACGCAGCGGCACATCGCTGAAGGCAAAGCGCCGGTTGAGGCGACTCGCCTCGCGATGCGTGAGGTCTCCGGGCCGGTGGTGGCGACAACACTCGTGTTGCTTGCCGTCTTCGTTCCGGTAGCGATGATTCCGGGAATCACGGGTGAGCTGTTCAGGCAGTTCGCCGTAACCATTTCGGCAGCAGTGGCTATTTCCTCCATCAACGCCCTGACGCTCAGTCCCGCGCTTTGTGCTGTTCTGTTGAGACCGCTGGGCAAGGAACCGCGTTGGTATCAGGCCTTTAACCGTTTGTTTCTCAAGGTAACGCAGGGCTATACGAAAGCAGCGGCAGTCCTGGTAAGGCGCGTGACAGTTTTTGTGGCGCTGCTGACAGGAATCGTTGTGGGTATGGGTTATTTGTTCAGTAATCTACCGACAGGATTTCTACCCTATGAGGACCAGGGGGCATTCATGGTCGATCTGCGACTGCCTGACGGTGCCTCTTTAAACCGTACCGAAGCAGTTTTGATGAACGTTGAGAACGAACTGCTGGAAGTGCCAGGCGTAACGGATGTGATGTCGGTTGCCGGATTCAGCATGCTGAGCGGTTCCATGTCCTCAAATGCGGCTTTCGTGATTGGCATACTGGATCACTGGGACAACCGCCAAACGCCTGAGCTCTCATTAAGAACGATCCTCAATAAACTACAAGCGATCTCGGCACGCAACAGCGATGCCAGGATAATTCCGTTTGTGCCGCCGCCGATACCGGGGCTCGGATCCAGTTCTGGTTTTGAGTTCGTCCTGCAGGATACTGGAGGAGGCGATGTTGCAGATCTTGAGTCCGCATTAAACGGACTCATTGTTGCGGCCAATCAGGATCCGGATTTGACGGGAATCTTTTCCAGTTTCTCGGCTTCCACACCACGAATATGGCTCGATATTGAACGTGAGAAGGCCAAGGCCCTTGGGGTTCCGCTTAATGAGATTTTCTCGACCCTTCAGACGCAACTGGGGGTCCTCTATGTCAACGATTTCAATCGTTCCGGGCGGGTGTATCGTGTGATGGTTCAGGCAGAGGCCGATTTCCGAAATGACCCCGAAGACATTGGAAAACTGTTCGTGCGGAATCTATCAGGAGAGATGGTGCCGCTTTCGGCAGTTATCCGCGTAGCG
>JAERSQ010000222.1 GCA_016845525.1 Pseudomonadota bacterium | reverse complement strand
GTGCTCATGCCCTTGAAAAGCGCGATGTTCTGAAAGGTTCTGGCAATACCGCCGGCGGCGGCATCATGGGGGCGCATCTGCTTTCGCGCCTGCCCCTGGTAGGTGATCGTGCCCTCCTGGGGGTGATAAAAGCCGTTGATCACGTTGAGCATGGAGCTCTTTCCGGCGCCATTGGGGCCAATGATCGATCGGACTTCCCCTTTGCGAATGTCAAAACTGACATCCACGAGCGCGTGCACACCGCCAAAGGACAGTGATATGGCGTCCACCTCCAGGAGGGTTTCGGTGGTTTGCTCGTGGGTCATCTTGCTAATAGGTTTCTAAACGAGTTTGACTGCTTTCGTATTCAGGATACTCAAGCAGCTGCGCGCGAGGGCTCCTGTGACACGGCTGCATCCCGAATTTCAAGATCGGCTTCAATTTGCCCCTGACGGCCATCTTCGAACATCACTTCGGTCCTGATAAAGCAGTTCTTGCGGCCATCAAACAGCGCTTCAATCAGATCACCGTACCGCTCTTTGACGATCCGACGACGCACCTTCCGTGTTCGGGTGAGCTCCCCATCATCAGGATCGAGTTCCTTGTGCAGTATCAAAAAGCGGCGAATCTGCGATGAGGAAAGGTGTGAATCCTGAGCAAGACTCTGGTTGACCTGTTCGATGCAATCTTGCACCACCGCATATACTTTTGGATGTGCTGCGAGTTCCTGGTAACTGGCATAGGCGACATTATTTCGCTCAGCCCAGTTGCCCACCGCATCAAGGTCGATGTTGATAAAGGCCGTCACAAAGTCGCGCTGATCACCAAAGGTAACCACTTCCTTGATCTCGGGAAAAAACTTGAGCTTGTTTTCGAGGAACTTGGGCGCAAACATACTGCTGTCATTCAACTTACCGACATCCTTGGCACGATCGATGATTCTGAGATGGCCTTCGTCATCGAAGTAACCCGCATCGCCGGTATGCACCCAGTTATCCGGGGTCTTGGTCTCGGCCGTTGCCTCGGGATTCTTGAAATATTCCTTGAAGACGCCGGGGCTGCGGTAAACCACCTCGCCGTTCTCCTCGATCCGCACCTCTACACCAGGCGGGGGCGTACCGACACTTTCAGACCGTACAACGCCATCAGGCTGCATGGTGATGAAGACCGTGGCCTCGGTCTGGCCGTAGAGCTGCTTCAGGTTGATGCCCAAAGACCGGTAGAACTCGAAAATCTCGGGGCCAATGGCTTCACCAGCGGTATAAGCCACCCGAACCCGGCTTAGGCCGAGCGTGTTCTTGAGCGGTCCATAGACCAGCAGCTCACCCAAACCATAGTGAAAGCGGTCCCAGGCCGGCACTGACTGGCCGTCCATCAGCGCGACCCCGGTCTTTTTGGCGACTTTCATGAAATGCTCAAAGAGACTGCGCTTTAATCGTCCAGCGTCTTTCATCCGGATCATGACGCTGGTGAGAACGCTTTCAAAAACCCGCGGCGGTGCAAAGTAAAACGTCGGGCCAATCTCGCGCAGGTCCTGAGCGACCGTGTTGGTGCTTTCCGGGCAATTGACACAAAAACCCGCAACAAGACCCATCGCGAACGAGAACACGTTGTCTCCCACCCACGCCATCGGCAGGTAGGCCAACACTTCTTCGTCAGCCGTGATCCCGTCAAACTCATTGGTGTTGTGCGCAGTGACCAGGAGATTTTCATGGGACAGCACCACACCCTTGGGCCGCCCCGTTGTGCCTGAGGTATAAAGGATGATCGATGTATCAGAGGGCTTGCCTTTTTGAATCTCTGAGTTGACCTTATCCGGATCGGCCTCGAGAAGCTCACGGCCTCGCGCCATGACGGTCTCGATATCCATCACAACCTGCGGATCGTATTTGCGCAGGCCTTTGGGATCACAATAGATAACGCGCTCAACTCTTGGGCACTGCTCACGAATCTCCAGAGCCTTGTCTACCTGCTCCTGGTTTTCCGCGATGATGAAGCGCGCTTCAGCGTGGTCGACGACATACTGGATTTCCTCAGCCACAGAATCCTGGTAGGCAGGCACGGGCACACCGCCGAGCGCCTGTGCCGCGATCATTGATCCGTACAGGCGCGGCCGGTTATCTCCAATAATGACGAGGGTATCGTTGCGGGCAAACCCAAGATCGGCAAGGCCGGCCGCGAGCGCAAAGGATTCCTCGCAGAGCTGTCCCAGAGTCCAGGTTTGCCAGATGCCATAGGCCTTTTCGCGCATAGCCGGACGTTCGGCATCATGCTTGAGCCGCTGCAACAGCAACTGCGGAAAAGTCTGCCCCTGCGATTCCTTCAAATCGGCCATATCCTTCCTTCAATCCCCGCTCTGGTTCTGTCCAACCCTTTGTTGCCGCTTCCGGCAACCGCACACGCGAGACTCATCTTTTGGGCAAGGCGTGCGCGACAACCTCTCAACCCGATCAGATCACCAATAGTCTAGGTCAAAGAGATTGCCAAATGCTGATCTGAAGCACCTTGTTTTGTAACGGAAAGGTAAAATTTTTCCATCTAATCCCCCGACCTGGCCTGCACTTGGGTAATCTTGTACCCTAGCCAGGTCCAACGGAACCAGCGAGACCATGGGATCAGACTACGATAGCCTGCTGACCAGGGCCGTTCTCACCCTGGATGCCCTGGATCATCTTGACCAGGGCATCTCTGTCTTTGATCAATCGCTATGCCTGGTCAGCTGGAACCGGTACTTTACCCAAATGCTTGAATTTCCTGAGGAATTCGCCCGGATCGGCACCCCCCTCGAGACCCTTTTTGCGTATAACGCCCGGCGAGGAGATTACGGACCCGGGGACCCGGATCAGCAGGTGCAGCAGCGCATGGCGCTTGCCCGCCAGTTCCTGCCGCACCATTTTGAACGAACCCGGCCCAATGGGCAGGTGCTGGAGGTCCACGGGACACCACTCAGGAGTGGAGGATTTGTTACCATCTACACCGATATCACCAACCGCAAGCGTGCGGAACAGGCGCTGCAGAACAGTCACGATCTGCTTGAGCAGCGCGTCGTCGAACGTACCACTGAACTGCATCAAACCAACGCTGCCCTTCGCGAGGAGATTGCCCAGCACAAGAATGCGCAGGCAGCGCTGCTGGAATCACAAAAACTGAATGCCCTCGGTCAGTTGACCAGCGGTATCGCACACGACTTCAACAACCTGTTGACCATTATCCAGGGCAATCTGGACCTGATTGGTGATTCTCCCAGGCCTGATATGGCTACCCGCGAGTCGCTGCAGGCTGCCGCAGGCGCCTCGCGGCGCGGGGCTGAACTGACACGACAGCTGCTGGACTTTTCGAGCCATCAGAATTTGAGTCCCGCTGCCGTCCATTCAATCCGCCTGTTCGCGGATATCGATGCCATGCTGAAGCGCACCCTTAGCGAGACAATCGAGGTGGATATAGACTCGGGGACAAACACCTGGTCCGCGCAGGCAGATCCCGTACGACTGGAGAACGCCATCGTCAATCTGGCCTTGAACGCACGGGATGCAATGCCACATGGCGGTGAACTCGTTATCAGTGCCGCCAATGTTTCGCTGGAACGCTACGATGAACGAATTACTCTCGGTCCGGGCGATTTCGTCATGTACAGCATAGAGGATAACGGTGAAGGCATGTCATCTTCTGTGATGGAGCGGGCTTTCGAGCCGTTTTTCACTACCAAGGGAGTAGGAACTGGTACCGGACTCGGTCTGAGCACCGTGTACGGTTTCGTCCGCCAATCCGGCGGGCAGGCACACATCACCAGCAAAAAAGGTGTCGGAACCCGGGTGGAACTCTACCTCCCTCGCGCCACCGGCAGCCAAAACGAGCCGTGTGAAGCCAGGCTACGCGATGCTCCCAAGGGTCATGGAGAGCGGATACTGGTGGTCGAAAACGATCAGAATGTCCGCGGATTCATTTGTCGGGTGCTTCATGATCTTGGCTATCAGACACTCAACGCATCGGGCGGCCAGCAGGCACAGGAACTTGCTGAACGGTACCAACATATCGATCTGCTACTCACCGACCTGCTGATGCCTGGCGGTATCGATGGCGAGAGCCTCTGCCGTCAACTTAAAAGGATCCATCCCTGTATTCAGACACTCTGCATCTCCGGCCAGAGCAGCGACATGATCAATCGCCGCAACGGGCAGTCGGCGACACTGGCCAAGCCTTTTTCAGCTCGACAACTGGGAAACGCCGTGTACCAGATTCTGAATTCATCGGGAACGGAAAGACTGCGGGGCAACCGAGCTTGAGCGCCTCCCATCCTGAACGAAAACTCATCCTCATCATTGACGATGAGCCGGAGATCCGCAATCTTGTTCAACGCTATCTGGGCCGGGAGGGATTTGATGTCATTGGTGTCGGGAATGGGGCCGACATGCAGGACGTTCTCAACAGACAACTACCCGATCTTGTGATCATGGATATCCGCCTGCCCGGTGATGACGGTGTTTCACTGACCCGGCAATTGCGCAGCACGAGCCGGATACCGATCATCATGCTGACGTCGAAAAAAGAAGTTGTCGATCGGGTTACAGGCCTTGCCAGCGGGGCGGATGATTACCTGACCAAGCCTTTCGATCTGCGTGAACTACTGGCCCGGGTGCAGGCTCTGCTACGCCGGACTGAAGAGGGAAGAACTGCCAGGACGGCCCATCACGGCGTACTGTGTTTTTCGGGCTGGGAACTTGATATCAGCCAACGCAAACTTCGCGGTGCGGATGAGAGGACAATTCCTCTTTCTACCGCAGAATTTGACCTCTTGCGGGTGCTGGCAGAAAACCCCAATACGGTGCTGAATCGTGACTTTCTGCTGCGGGCGACGCGGGGCCGATCTACCATGCCCTTTGATCGTACGATTGACGTTCGCATCGGTCACCTGCGGCGTCACCTCTCGTCGGACCAGGGTGATGGCAGGGAGTTGATCAGGACAGTTCGCGGCGCCGGTTATATGTTGGAAGGCAAAGTACGCTACCAAAGTGGTGCTGATTGAAGCAGGAGCGGGAGCCTCGGACCTCATCCATGTGCGCCTGCCTGATCCGGAGGCCGGGTCGGTCGGAGCCGGGTGGCAAATCGCTAGAACGGAATATCGTCGTCAAAGTCCCCGGAGGATCCCCCGCCGGAATTCCCCTCAGCAAATTCCGGGGCCGAACCAGAACCACCCTGCGCATCACCTCCGCCACCGCGGCCACCTAGAAATGTCATTTCTCTCGCAACAATCTCCGTGGACCAACGATCATTGCCATCCTTATCCTGATATTTTGAGGTTTGAATTCTTCCCTCAATATAGACCTGGGATCCCTTTTTTAGATACTCACCGGCGAGTTCGGCCAGACGGCCGAATAACTTAACTCGGTGCCATTCCGTTCGTTCCTGTTGCTCGCCAGTATTTTTATCTTTCCACCGGTCCGACGTTGCCACCGAAATACTCGCGATCGCATTGCCATTCGCCGAATAACGAATCTCTGGATCGTTACCCAAATTTCCTACAATGATTGCTTTATTTACTCCAGCCATCAGCCAATATTCCTTTTCCGTTTACGATTTAATCACCAATCTCTCATCAAGGCAGTATACCGCTGACCAAGCGAATGTCATCCACTCCTTTCAGATTTTGACGCTCATTTTTAGCCAGTCTGCGGTCAAGAATCCCTGCAAATGAGTATACATCTGTTCTTCGGCAAACCAGCACTTCATAGTTGGGCGTTGCCCAGCGGTGTTCCACATTCTATTGACGGGCATTTGCCCATTGGCTATAAGCATCACAGAAAAACAAGTCATGAGCCCGCGTGCTAAAGAGTCGGGACTGGAGGAGAGAATGAGCGTCACAGTCTCGATTCACGTGCGCAATGTTTCAAAGATTTTTGGCTCTGGAACCGAGCAGCAAGTCACTGCGCTCAACGATGTCTCGGTATCCATCGCGCAGAATGAATTCTTTACTCTGCTCGGCCCGTCCGGTTGCGGCAAAACCACCCTGCTTAGGCTGATCGCCGGACAAGTCAATCAGGTGCCAATACGCCCGGCACAGCGTGGGCCTGCTCTGGGTCGAAACAGCTTTCATCCACGCGCAGGTAGGCAACGCGATCCTTTGGCAGCACGGTCACTTCGTCTACTCCGTTAAGTGCGCCCAGACTGTGCTCAATCGAGCCGGAGGCAAGGTCGATTTCGCCATCCAGCCGCAAGGTGACGCTGTTTCTCAGTTGCGGGGCTCTCCCGGTCAATGCCACCACCAGCCACGCCAGCGTCGCCAGAACGCAGAAGGCGAATACCCCCGAACTACCGAACAGACCCAGCAGGATACCGCCTAATGCACCACCCACAAAAACGCCCGCAAATTCGAAGGTGTTGTAGATCCCGATCGCGGTGCCCTTCGCGTACCCCGGGGCAAGACGGGTCATCAGCGATGGCAACATCGCTTCCAGCAAATTGAAGCCGATAAAAAAGCACATGAGGCCAGCGATCAGCAGCGTCGCCTGATCGGCTCCGGTGAAAAGCACAAACTGCCCGATGAGCACGATAAAAATGGCCGACCTGAAAACCCAAAAGGTCCACTCCCGTCGCATCCCCAGTATGAGCAAAGGGGCCATCAGCAGTACCGAACCCACCAGGACAGGAACATACACCCGCCAATGGCTATCCCGCTCGAGTCCCAGTGTTTCCACCAAAGCAAAAGGAACAACTACAAAGACGGCCGTCAAAACCATGTGCAGAGTAAAAATCCCGATATCCAGCCGCAGAAGCTGTGCATTGGCCATCACCTCGCGGAAATAATCCCGCGAGGCACTGGATCCTGGATCCCCGGCCGCGTGCCGTGGCGTAGGCACCCACCAGACAACCACCGCAATACAGCCCAGAGCCAACACCGCCGTGAGCCAAAAAATCCCGCTCACCCCGATCCAGCGGTCCAGCGCCGGGCCGGCCATCAACGCGAGCAGAAACGACGCACCGATACTCATTCCAATCAGCGCCATGGCCTTGACCCGCTGCTGCTCCCGGGTCAGATCAGCCGCCAGCGCAAGCACCACAGCGGCAATCGCACCGCTGCCCTGCAGCGCCCGGCCGATGATCACGCCCGTCAGGGTATCTGCCATGGCTGCGACGACGCTGCCTAACGCGAAAACGAGCAGTCCGAAAACAATCAGGGGCTTGCGGCCAAACCGGTCCGAGAGCGTGCCGAACGCGATCTGGAAAAGCGCCTGGGTCAAGCCATAAGCCCCAACAGCGAGCCCGATCATAAAAGGGGTCGCGCCATCCATCTGGGCGGCATACAGTGCCATGACCGGCAGCACGAGAAACAAGCCGAACATGCGCAGGCTGAAGACGCCGGCGAGCGCACCGACTGAGCGCCGCTCAGAGCGGTTCATTGGGGATTTATCAGGGCGCAACTTCAGGAGCGTCTAGTCAAAATGGAAATAATCCGGGGCCCCGATCCACTTGCCATTTCCTGGTGCGGGTCAGGTTTTGGACTTTCAATCAAGGGAATGTGAAAAGATTTTGAAAGCAGGGCAATAAGGGACGTAATATTAACAGTTTGCTTTTTCGCAACCCAGCATCCATGCGTAACATCAAGATTCGCGGGGCCCGTACCCACAACCTGCAAAGTGTCGACATCGACCTGCCCCGCGATAAATTGATCGTGATCACAGGCCTTTCCGGGTCCGGAAAGTCGTCTCTTGCCTTTGACACAATCTATGCCGAAGGCCAACGCCGTTACGTGGAATCGCTCTCCGCCTATGCTCGGCAGTTCCTGTCGCTGATGGAAAAGCCGGACGTCGACCTCATCGAAGGCCTGTCGCCCGCTATCAGTATCGAGCAGAAAGCCACGTCACATAACCCGCGTTCGACCGTGGGGACCGTTACCGAGATCTACGACTACCTAAGGCTGCTCTACGCTCGGGTCGGAGAGCCCAGATGCCCGGATCATGGCGTTATCCTGGCCGCGAGCACAGTGAGTGAAATGGTGGATCGTGTGCTGGCGCTTGAGGAAGGGACCCGAATCTTGCTCCTGGCGCCGGTGGTCCAGGATCGCAAAGGAGAATATCAGCAGCTTTTGAAAAGCCTGCTGGGTCAGGGCTTTATCCGTGCCCGGATTGATGGCGTGGTACATGAATTGGATACCCCGCCTGAGCTGGATCGCAAACGAAAACACAGTATCGATGTCGTTGTCGACCGCGTCGTTATCAAAGCCGATATTGCACAGCGTCTGGCGGAGTCATTTGAGACGGCTCTCGCCATCGCTGACAGCCTTGCCCTGGTGCAGGTACTGCCCGGGAATGAAGATGACGAATCCGAGCCCCGAGAGATGCTCTTTTCGGCACGCTATTCCTGCCCGCACTGCGGTTACAACCTGACAGAACTCGAGCCTCGACTTTTTTCCTTCAACAATCCAGCCGGCGCATGCCCCGACTGCGACGGCTTGGGCGCCCGCCAGTTTTTTGACCCTGACCGGGTTATCCATGATGAAACATTAAGTCTCGCAGCAGGCGCCATTTCAGGCTGGGACCGACGTAATGCGTTTTACTTCCAGATGCTGAACTGTCTCGCCGAGCACTACGACTTTGATATTGAAAAACCTTTCCGGCGCCTTTCCAAGAAAGTTCGGGACATCATTCTGTACGGCAGTGGAAAAGAAAAGATCAGCTTCAGTTACCTGCGTTCGCACGGACGTCGGCCGCGGCGGCGGGCGCACACCTTCGAAGGTGTGATACCGAACATGGAACGCCGTTACCGGGACTCTGAATCCAACACGATTCGTGAAGAACTCGCCCGTTACCTCAACACCCAGCCATGTGAAAGCTGTCAGGGGAGCCGGCTGAAAACCGGTGCGCGTCATGTCTTCGTTGGCAATCATCCGGTTCACCAACTGACCGCCATGCCGATTGAGTCCTCGCTCGACTTTTTCGATGCGCTCTCTCTGCCGGGACATCAGGGCGAGATTGGCGAACGCATCATCCGCGAGATCAGTGAGCGATTACGCTTTCTGGTTAACGTCGGTCTTGAGTATCTGACGCTGGATCGTACCGCCGAGACCCTGTCGGGCGGAGAAGCCCAGCGCATCCGGCTTGCCTCGCAGATCGGCTCAGGACTGGTCGGCGTGATGTACATCCTGGACGAGCCCTCCATCGGGCTCCACCAACGCGACAACCAGCGTTTGCTGGATACGCTTTTCCATCTCCGGGACCTCGGCAACACGGTCGTGATGGTCGAACACGACGAAGAGGCGATTCGCAGTGCAGACCATATCGTGGATCTGGGTCCCGGCGCCGGGGTTCATGGGGGGCGAATCGTTGCCGAGGGCAGCCTGAGCCAGGTGCTTGACGCCCCGGAATCAGTCACTGGCCAATACCTTTGCAAAACCCAGAGGATCGATGTGCCTGATGAGCGCACCGAGTTCGATCCCGACCGACAACTCATGATCAAAGGGGCAGCCGGCAACAACCTTCATCGTCTCGATGTCTCCATTCCGGTGGGGCTGCTGACCTGTGTGACCGGCGTTTCCGGCTCGGGCAAATCTACCCTTATCAACAATACGCTTTATCCCGCCATGGCTCGGCACCTTCATGGCGGACGGGAGCAGCCGGCGGCGCATGAGGGCATCACGGGCCTGGACCAGTTTGACAAAGTTATTGACATCGACCAAAGCCCAATCGGGCGCACACCCCGATCCAACCCGGCTACCTATACCGGTCTTTTCACCCCGATCCGGGAACTCTTTGCCGGCACACCCGAGTCGCGCGCCCGTGGCTATAAGGTCGGGCGCTTTTCGTTCAACGTGCGGGGTGGGCGCTGCGAAGCCTGTCAGGGCGACGGACTGATCAAGGTGGAGATGCATTTCTTGCCCGACATCTATGTCCCTTGCGACAACTGTCAGGGCAAACGCTACAACCGGGAAACCCTCGACATTCGCTATAAAGGCCGCACGATTCATGAAGTGCTGGACATGACGGTTGCAGAAGCCGGCGAGTTTTTCGATGCGATCCCTGTGATCAAGCGCAAACTGGATACCTTGCTTGCCGTAGGCCTTGGCTACATCCGGCTGGGCCAGAGTGCGACAACACTGTCGGGCGGCGAGGCCCAGCGGATCAAGCTATCCCGAGAACTGTCCAAGCGCCCCACTGGCAGAACGCTTTACATTCTTGACGAACCGACCACCGGGCTTCATTTTCACGACATTCGCCAACTCCTGGGCGTGTTGCATCGCCTCCGGGATCAAGGCAACACGGTGGTCGTCATAGAGCACAACCTCGATGTCATCAAAACGGCTGACTGGGTGATCGATCTTGGGCCCGAGGGCGGGCAGCGCGGCGGGCAACTTGTCGGCACGGGCACGCCGGAAGATCTGGCCCGCAATCCCCAGTCCTATACCGGCACATTTCTTAAAGACCTGCTTTAACGGCCGATAGTTTCTGATAGCGCTACAACTCAGAGTGTTAAACAGTTGTTTGGTTTTGCTTCTTGGTAAGACCATCTGACCAGGATTTACGAGATTCCAACCCGTCATGTGGTACTGTGTTTTTCGACCTCCGATACATCCGCTGTGCCCGGTGTATTTACCAGCTTCCGGGCCCCAATCGGGACATAACCCATGGCTGATTCCGGCCCGGATACAGATCTTGACCCTCTCGAGACGCAGGAGTGGCAGGACGCCTTAAGCGCCGTCATCGAACAGGCAGGGCAGGAGCGGGCTCATTTTCTTCTTGAAACCCTGATCGATCAGGCCCGGCGCAGCGGCACTCATATCCCTTTCCGGCCGACCACCGCCTACCTCAATACGATCCCCACGGCACACGAGGCCCGCAGCCCCGGGGATCCGGCGATCGAGTGGCGTATCCGATCCTTGATCCGCTGGAATGCCCTCGCCATGGTGATGCGGGCCAACCAGACCAGCAGTGAACTCGGCGGTCACATTGCAAGCTTCGCCTCTGCCGCGACACTTTACGACGTGGGCTTCAATCATTTCTGGAGAGGACCGCAAGCAGAACACGGCGCGGATCTTGTTTTCTTTCAGGGGCATTCGGCGCCCGGGATCTATGCCCGGGCTTTTCTTGAAGGCAGGCTGACCAAAGCGCAGTTAGAAGGCTTTCGTCAGGAGGTAAAGGGCCAGGGGTTGTCCTCCTACCCCCATCCCTGGCTGATGCCCGACTTCTGGCAGTTCCCGACCGTGTCCATGGGCCTTGGGCCGATCCAGGCCATTTACCAGGCCCGCTTCATGCGTTACCTCCAGAATCGTGAATTCATCCCGCACTCGAACCGAAAAGTCTGGGCCTTTGTCGGCGACGGCGAGATGGACGAGCCCGAATCGACTGGCGCCCTGGGACTGGCAGGCAGGGAGCGGCTCGACAACCTCGTCTTTGTCGTCAACTGCAATCTGCAAAGACTGGATGGCCCGGTCCGGGGCAACGGCAAAATCATCCAGGAACTCGAAGGCACCTTCCGCGGTGCAGGCTGGAACGTCATCAAGCTGATCTGGGGGTCGTACTGGGACAAACTGCTGCTGCGCGATACCCAGGGCCTTTTGAAGCAGCGCATGGAGGAAGCCCTGGACGGCGAATACCAGGCTTTCAAGAGCAAGGACGGCGCCTTCGTTCGTGAACAGTTCTTCGGCAAGTATCCGGAACTGGCGGCCATGGTCGCCAACATGACCGATGAAGATATCTGGAGACTCAACCGGGGCGGTCACGACCCACACAAGGTCTATGCGGCTTATGCCCAGGCGGCCGCGCACCAGGGTCAGCCGACTGTCATTCTGGCAAAAACCGTTAAAGGCTACGGTATGGGGGAATCGGGTGAAGGGCAAAACATCACCCACAGCCAAAAGAAGATGGCCGATGAATCCCTGCTTGAGTTTCGTGACCGATTCCGAATTCCGCTCGATGATGAGGCCGTGCTGGCCTGCGAGTTTTATCACCCGGGTGAGGACAGTCCCGAGGTGCGCTATCTTAAAGAGCGTCGCGACGCTCTCGGCGGCAGTCTGCCCATCCGAATCGATGCGGCGCCGACTCACGCCACACCAGACCTGTCGCTTTTTCAATCACAACTGGAAGGCAGCGGCGATCGCGAGATTTCCACCACCATGGCTTTCGTCCGGCTGCTGACAGCGCTGACTCGGGACAAGTCCCTGGGCACCCACGTTGTACCGATCGTCCCCGACGAGTCACGCACCTTCGGGATGGAAGGCATGTTTCGTCAACTGGGCATCTATGCACCCAAAGGGCAGCTCTATATCCCGGAAGACGCTGACCAACTGATGTATTACCGTGAAGACATCAAGGGTCAGGTGCTGCAGGAAGGCATTACCGAAGCCGGTGCCATGTCCTCCTGGATCGCGGCGGCCACTGCCTACAGCAATCACGGGATCGCCATGATTCCGTTTTACATCTTTTACTCCATGTTTGGGCTGCAGCGCATCGGGGATCTGGCCTGGGCGGCCGGCGACCAGCAGGCCCGGGGATTTCTGATTGGGGGGACAGCTGGACGAACGACCCTCGCAGGAGAGGGACTGCAGCACCAGGACGGGCATAGCCTCCTGATGGCTGCCAGTATTCCCAACTGTATCTCTTATGATCCCACCTTTAACTATGAGCTTGCCGTGATTGTGCAGGACGGGATCCGGCGGATGTACACCGACCAGGAAAACGTTTTTTACTACATCACCGTGATGAACGAAAACTATCCCCACCCGCCCATGCCTGAGGGTACGCGGGACGGCATTCTTCAGGGGATGTACCGATTACGTCAGGCGCCCCGCGGCCGCAAAGCGGCGCCACGCGTCCAGCTTTTCGGCAGCGGCACGATCTTGCGGGAATCCATGGCGGCGGCCGAACTGCTGGAACAGGACTTTGGTGTCCTCGCCGACCTGTGGAGTGTCACCAGTTACAACGAACTCGCCCGTCAGGGACGAGAAGCAGTACGCTGGAACCGCCTGCATCCCGACGCTGCTGCACAGCCCATCTACGTCAGCGAGCAACTGGCTGATTCCCAAGGGCCAATCATAGCGGCAAGCGATTACAACCAGGCCTATGCGGATCAGATCCGAGGGTTTGTGAACGGACGGCGTTATGTCGTGCTCGGCACCGACGGCTACGGCAGAAGCGGCACCCGCGAACAGCTACGGCGCTTCTTCGAGGTTGACCGTTACCAGATTGCGCTCGCTGCCTTGTCTGCTCTGGCAGACGAAAATGCACTGCCCCGATCCGCCGTCTCTGATGCCATCAGCCGCTATGCGCTGAATCCGGAAAAACCCGATCCGGCCTTTCAGTAGACTACCCGTGTCATGAGTGATTCACAGGACATTCTGGTTCCGGACATCGGCGACTTTGACAGTGTCGATGTGATCGAGGTGCTCGTCTCACCGGGAGATACGGTCGACGTCGAGTCGCCGCTGATCACGCTTGAAAGTGACAAAGCCACAATGGACGTTCCCTCGCCCGTCGCGGGAACCGTCACCGAAGTGCGTATTGCGGTAGGCGATCAGGTCTCCCAGGGAAGCCTCGTCGCCGTGGTGGCCGCCACAGAATCGAGTGCTCAGGACACGTCAGCCCAAGCGCCGGCCGGGCCAAAAGACGGAGCAGAAGCATCCGAAGACAGGCCGAAGGAAGAAGCAAGCGAAAGGACAGCGCAAGCGCCCGCGCAAACCGATGCACCACCGCAATCTGATTCTGAGGCACCGGTTCCGAAAGAACCCAATCCAACGCCGCCGCCCGCTCCCCGTCCACCCCCTTCCCTACCCCCGGTAACCGAATCGGATTCAGGACCTCTGCCACATGCCAGTCCCGCCATTCGGCGCTTTGCCCGCGAACTGGGCGCCGATCTGTCAAAGATCAATGGCTCCGGCACGCATGGCCGGATCCTCAAAGAAGACGTCGCGCAGTTCATCAAATCGGCGCTATCGCAAGGCAGAACCGGCGGGGATGGTTCCGGCCTGCCGGCGATACCTGAGGTTGATTTTTCCCGCTGGGGTCCTGTTGCAACCGAACCTCTGTCGCGGATCAAGCGAATTTCCGGACGGCATCTGCAGCGGGCCTGGCTGAACGTGCCGCATGTCACCCATCACGATGAAGCCGATATTACGGAACTCGACGCCTTTCGGAAAACGCTGAAAGACGAGAGCGCCTACGCGCAGGTCCGCATCACACTGCTTGGCTTTGTGATTAAGGCGCTGGCGAGCGCCATGAAAGCCTTCCCCACGCTGAATGCCTCGTTGTCGCCCGATGGTGAGAATCTTGTTCTCAAACATTACTTTCATATCGGCGTGGCAGTAGACACCGAGAACGGTCTGGTTGTGCCCGTCCTGCGGGATGTCGACACCAAAGGCATCCTGGAACTCGCGACTGAACTCGGTGCGCTGAGTGCGCGTGCCCGTGACGGCAAACTGAAGCCGGACGAGATGCAGGGCGGCTGTATCAGTATCTCCAGCCTCGGCGGCATCGGGGGCATCGGCTTTACGCCCATCGTCAACGCGCCCGAGGTGGCGATCCTTGGCGTTTCCAGAGCGCAGATAAAACCACGCTGGGATGGAAACGCTTTTGCCCCGCGCCTGATACTGCCGCTCGACCTGTCTTATGACCACCGCGTAATCGATGGTGCGGAGGCAGCCCGGATCAGCGCGTTTATCGTATCCGCGCTTGAGGATTCGAGAAGACTGCTGCTCTAACACAAGCACTTTGACCGTTCAGCGCAAGACCAAAACCTGCCATCGCGGACACAGACCGCACCAGAGCTGCCGGGGATAGAAAAAATTACCGAAACTTCTGACACCTTTGACCTTGCGGTACTCGGCTCTGGACCCGGCGGATATACCGCAGCGTTTCGCGCAGCTGACCTCGGACTCAAGGTCTGCCTGATCGAACGCTATCCCTCTCTGGGCGGGGTTTGCCTTAACGTTGGCTGCATACCCTCCAAGGCCCTGCTGCATGCCGCAAGGGTCATTGAAGAGACGCGGGAGATGCGTGCGCACGGCATCCAGTTTGGCGAACCCACCATCGATCTGCCGCAGCTGGGCGGCTGGAAAGACAAGGTTGTCAGCCAGTTGACCGGGGGATTATCGGGTCTCGCCAAAAAGCGCAAGGTAACGGTCATCAACGGTATCGGCCGCTTCACCTCAGCACACGAATTCGCTGTGACATGCCCGGGTGACGAACCCGACGTGTGCGTACCGTTCAAGCAGGCGATTATTGCTGCCGGATCACAGTCCGTCGCACTGCCCGGCCTGCCGGACGATGACCGTATTTTTGACTCAACGGGTGCGCTGGCACTCAACAGCATTCCACCCAGGATGCTCGTCATCGGCGGCGGCATCATCGGGCTTGAGATGGCCACCGTCTATCTGGCGCTCGGCAGCAAGGTCAGCATCGTGGAGATGGCGCCACAGCTTATGCCGGGCGCAGACCCTGATCTTGTCAGGCCGCTGGCCAAGCGTCTCGGCAAGCAGAGCGAGGGTGTCTATCTCGATACCCGGGTCAGCGCCGTTGAGGCCGGCCCCGAGGAACTCACTGTCCGGTTTGAGGGCGACAAGGCACCAGACCACGCGGCATACGATGCGGTGCTGATCGCGGTGGGTCGCTCTCCCAATGGTCATCATATTGCTGCCGAGGCGGCGGGTGTCTCGGTCGACGCCAAAGGCTTCATTGCGGTCGATAAACAGCAGCGAACCAATCAGGGGCATATCTTTGCCATCGGCGACATCGTGGGACAGCCGATGCTGGCACATAAAGCGACTCACGAGGGCAAGGTCGCTGCCGAAGTGGCCGCCGGCCTCAAAAGCGGGTTCGAGGCCAGAGTCATCCCGTCAGTGGCCTACACGGATCCTGAGGTTGCCTGGGCGGGTCTCACTGAAACCGAGGCAAAAGATCAGGGTATCGACTACGGCAAAGGGGTCTTTCCCTGGGCTGCCAGTGGTCGCGCCCTTGCTCTGGCCCGCAGCGAAGGATTCACCAAGCTGCTGTTTGATCCCGCAACGCAGCAGATCATCGGCGCAGGTATTGTCGGCCCCAATGCCGGAGACCTGATCGCGGAGGTCGGGCTTGCGATCGAAATGAACTGTGTTGCCCAGGATATCGGGCTCACCGTGCACCCCCACCCCACTCTCTCGGAGACGGTCGCACTGGCGGCAGAGGCCTTCGAGGGCACGATCACGGATCTTTACCTGCCGCGCAAAAACTGACGCCGGTAAACAGTACACCCGTGTCGTCTGCGCTTTCTTTTACCGTCACCGGATCCGGATCGCCGGTCCTGATCCTGCACGGCCTGTTCGGCTCCGCAGTCAACTGGCGGCGAATTGCTGATGGGCTGTCTGGCCGGTGGCAGATTTTCTGCGTCGATTTGCCCAATCACGGCGATTCACCCTGGACCGACGACATGGCTTATCCCGCTCAGGCTGAGGTTCTGGCGGAGTTCATCTCAGCCGAGGTGCCGGATTCTCCTATCGTGATCGGACACAGCATGGGCGGCAAAGTGGCAATGACGCTGGCACTGCAACACCGGATCCCGCTTGGCGGTCTTGTCCTCGTTGATATCGCACCGACGGCGTATCCGCACTCTCACACGCCCCTGGTGGAGGCGATGAAAAAGCTTGACCTGAGTGCGATTCAAAGCCGGCGCGATGCCGAGACGAGACTTGAGCAGGATATCCCGGAAAAAGCGCTGCGCCAGTTTCTGCTACAGAATCTCAGAAGCACTTCGGCCGGACTAAGCTGGCGTATCAATCTTGATGTTATTCATCGGCAAATGGAAGCGTTAACCGGCTTTGATATCGCGCCGGGGCATAGCGATGTCCCGAGTCTTTTTATCTACGGTGCACAGTCTGACTATGTTACGCCGCAGGCGGCGTCCGCCATCGTCAAGCGCTTTCCAAAAGCCCGGCTGCTGGCCGTTGAAGAAGCCGGACACTGGCTTCACGCGCAAAAGCCGGATGCGCTCATCGAGGCCTTTCAGAAATTTGCCGATTCTCTCCTAACCTAATCAGTGCCGCGAAGGGCCAGGTAATTCTCCGTCGGCTTGATTCGCCCTGAGGGTCGCGGCAGGTGGGACACCGTGAATCCGGCCTGTTCCAGCAGTTCTGGCAGTCTTGGGTCGGTGATGATGCCCTTGGCATCACAGGCCGTCTCAAACACAACGAGACGCAAGGTGGGGTTTTGCAGGACTGCGGCGGCACCCCGTAGTACCGGATACTCCCAGCCTTCAACGTCGATCTTCAGGATGCTGGGATACCGCCCGGCCTGGCGGCAATACTCATCCAACGTGATGACCTCGACCTCAATCCGGCCGACCGGTTCACGGTGGGGCCAGTCGCCAAAACCGCTCTCGCCCGAGTCGCTGCCCCGGATCAACTGCTGGTGGCCGTTTTCATCGGATAACCCCATCGGCACGATACTGAGCGCAGCCTCATCCCAGCCGTTCAGTTGACGCTGGCCATTCATAACGACACAGGTGTCCGGATCCGGTTCGAATGCGGTAACGCCGGCGACACCCGAGCAAAGTGCCAGACAACTGAAATAACCGGTATTCGCGCCGACATCAAAAAAGATATCGTCGCTCCTGAAAACCGCCGTCAGCTGCTCTGTGACCTCTTGTTCATGAATACGGTTGCACAGCAGGTTACGCTGCAACCAATCCGTCTGGTCGCAGGCAAACAGAAATCCCGGCCGCGTCAGTACCCTTATGCGGCGCCGTCCCATCATCCGCTCGATCAGGCCCAGGCGCCGCGCCTTACCCGCCGGTATCCTTGGACGAAACCAGATTTGCCGGATCAGCGTCTCGACTATCCTGGGGTAATAGACGCCTACCGCCGGGGAAACTTTACCCCCACTCTTACTCATCGGCGGAGCAGACGGCGGCAATCAGACCTGCTCAAGTTCAACCAGCGTGCCGCAGAAATCTTTCGGGTGCAAAAAAAGCACAGGCTTGCCGTGCGCCCCAGTACGCGGTTCTCCGTCTCCCAGAACCCGAGCACCGCGCTCTTTTAGTTGGTCGCGCGCCTCCAGAATGTCGTCTACCTCGTAGCAGACATGGTGCATACCGCCATCGGGATGACGCTCGAGAAACCGTCCGATCGATGAGTCATTACCCAGTGGGTGCAGGAGTTCAATGCGCGTGTTGGCGAGATTGACAAACACGGTGGTGACACCGTGCGCTTCAAGAGGTTCAGGCTCAGATACCGCCGCCCCCAGCGTATCCCGGTACAGCGCCGCTGCCGCATCGAGGTCCGGCACCACAATCGCAACGTGGTTGAGTTTTCCAATCATTGAACGCTTCTGCCTTGTTTGATTCAGGTAAATTGATCGATAAGAGCGCGTGCCGCAAGGCCGGGGGTCAGCCGCCCTGTTGCCACCTCCCGGCGAACCCGCTCGACCTCATCCGCGTTTTTGGTGTTTTTCAGAAACTCGTCAAGCAGTTCTTCGTGCAGCGCCTGCATCAGAGCCTCAATCGCCTGATTCTCCCGCCGGGACTGAAGCAGCCCTGCTTGGGTGGCGTGCACGAAAAACTTCTCCATCTGGTCCAGCGCGTCAGTGACGCCGATATCCCTAAGTGCGGACATCGCGAGCACCGGAACTCTCCAATCGGGCGTGCGGGCCTGCAGGAATCCCGTCGCCGACGCGTACTCTGAGACCGTACGGCGAGCGGTCTGCTCCAGATCCCCATCGGCCTTATTGACCAAGATGAGGTCCGCCAACTCCATCACGCCTCGCTTTATGCCCTGAAGCTCATCTCCCGAGCCCGGCACCAGCAGGAGCACAAAAACATCGGTCATGGACGCCGCCCGAAGTTCGGATTGACCCACCCCTACGGTCTCCACAATGACGCGGTCGAATCCGGCTGCCTCACAAAGCGCAATCGCCTCCCGGGTAAACCGCCCAACTCCCCCCTCGGTGCCGGATGACGGTGAAGGCCGGACAAAGGCCTTTTCATTCACTGACAATGTCGGCATCCGCGTCTTGTCACCCAGTATGGATCCGCCGCTGACCACGGAACTCGGGTCCACTGTCAGTACCGCAACCGAGTGGCCGCGTTTGATCATGTGTCCACCCAGTGTTTCGATGAAGGTCGACTTACCGGCCCCGGGCGGTCCGGTGATACCGATCCGCAGCGCCGGCTGCCCGGGAGCAGGCAACGCGGCGAGTAATTCCCTGGCCTGTGACTGGTGTTCCTTGAGGCCTGATTCAACCAGGGTGATCGCCTGCGCCAGCGCTCGCCGATCATGTTTCCCGATGGCGTCCGCCAGCGAGGCCGTACCGTTCACGCAGATGACTCCCGCACAAACTCAACAATCTGCTGATCCACTTCGAGCGCTTCACCGGGCTGGGCATGGACGCAAAGCACGGTCCCGTCGCGCTCTGCCCGGATCACGTTCTCCATTTTCATGGCTTCGATCACTGCAATCTCATCACCCGCTTTGACCTCGGCACCTTCCGTCACAGCGACGGAAACCAGCAGGCCCGGCATCGGCGAAAGCGTCAAATGCGAAAGATCCGGCGCAACCTTTTTGGGCATCAGGTGATACAGGGCAGCACTGTAAGGCTCAAGCACCAGCGCCTCGACACCGGCACCGTTGTGAAAGACTTCATAACGTGCACCCGTCCGGCTCAACTGAGCGGTGACCTCGATCCCGTCTGCACAGAAATCGATAACCGAACCCAAGGGGTTGCCCGAAAACCCAATGGAGACCGTTTCGCCCCGCACGATTGCCCGCCAACTGTCCTCGTCAGCAACAACAGAAACGGGGTACTGCTCTGCATCAATCTGGACAACCCGGTCTGTCGGCTGCATCCTCGGCACCCTGGCATAGGCATCCTCGCGCAGATGCCAATGCTCATGAACCACCGCGATGAGAGCCACGATACGGTAGATGACGCTCTGCGACAGAGCGTTGCCGGCAAAACCTTCCGGAAACTCTTCCTCAATAAAGCCGGTCGTGGTGTCGCCAGTCAGAAACCGCGGGTGCTGCACCAAAGCGGCCAAGAAGGGAATATTGCTCTGGATGCCCCTAATCTCAAATCGGTCCAGAGCCCGCAGCATCGTCTGTGCTGCCTGTTCGCGATCTGATCCGTGGGTCACCAATTTGGCAATCATGGGGTCATAGTGCAGGCTGACTTCTCCGCCTTCGCAGATGCCTGTATCCACGCGCACCCCTTTGGCATCGTCAGGCGGTCGAAAGCGCAGCACCCGCCCGGAAGACGGCAGAAATCCCCGGTAGGGATCTTCCGCATAGACCCGGGACTCCAACGCCCAGCCACGAATGCCGACGTCCTGCTGGGTTAGCGTCAACTCCTCTCCCGCCGCAATCCTCAGCATCCACTCCACCAGATCAATACCGGTAATCAGTTCCGTTACCGGATGCTCCACCTGAAGCCGGGTATTCATCTCCAGAAAATAAAAATTACGCTCTGCATCGACAATAAACTCGACCGTGCCGGCAGAGGTGTAACCCACCGCCTCAGCCAGCGCCAATGCCTGCGCGCCCATCTCGGCCCGCAGGGCTTCATCAACGAATAAGGAAGGGGCTTCCTCCACCACTTTCTGGTGGCGACGCTGAATTGAGCATTCGCGCTCGTTGAGATGGATGCGGTTGCCGTGCTGATCCGCAAGTACCTGAATCTCAATGTGCCGGGGTTGACTGACAAACTTTTCAATAAAGACGCGATCGTCAGAAAAACTTGAGCGCGCTTCATTTGAGGCCCGCTCAAAACCCTCGCGGCACTCGTCGTCATTCCAGGCAATCCGCATCCCTTTGCCGCCGCCCCCGGCACTTGCCTTCAGCATAACCGGATACCCAATCTGCCCGGCGCGGCTTACGGCATCCTGCGCGTCGGCAAGCACTTCATTGAAGCCGGGAATGGTCGGCACCCCCGCACTCTCAGCGAGCGCTTTGGAGGCAATCTTGTCTCCCATGACTTCAATCGCCTTGGCCGGCGGGCCGACAAAAGCGATGTCCGCTTGGTCCAGACCCGACACCAGCGCTGACTTCTCCGAAAGAAAGCCATACCCGGGATGAACCGCATCGGCGCCGGTGTGCCGACAGGCATCGATGATCCGGTCCACCAGAAGATAACTTTCGGCTGAGGGTGACCCACCGATATGGACGCTCTGGTCTGCCATCAGGGTATGCGGTGCATCGCGGTCTGCATCGGAAAACACAGCAACGGTCTTGATGCCCAACTTTTTGGCAGAGCGGATGACCCGGCAGGCGATCTCCCCGCGGTTGGCGATAAGCAATTTCTCAAACAAGGTTTATTTCTGACTCCTGATACTGGCGAGCGGGTCGAAACCCGGCACTAAGACTGAGTCCAGTCTACCCCGGACTCAAAGAGCGACAACAGCCGGTCGATATTCTGACGCGCTGATTTTTCGCAACGGTCCTGAAAATACGGCGTCGAATAAATTTGCGAACGCTCTGCCAAGGCCCGCAAAAACCCGCCCTGCCCGCGGGCAAAGGCCTCGTCATCGGCGTGGACCGCTTCGCGACGAAGATCGACCGTGTCGGAAAAAAAAGCATCCCAGGGCTGCGACAAACCCCAAAGATCCACATCCACCGCGAACTGTGCCCCGAATCCTTCTGGCGGCTCACGATGATCGGTTGCCACGATCAGCGAACAGGTCTGCAAAATGAATGCCTCCGGGAGAAACCCCGCTGCCTCGGTGGCAAACCACTTCGCACTAAGTGCTTCGTTATCCCGCGCACCGGGAGTAAAGATGACATCATGAAACCACAGCGTCATCTCCACACTGTCATCAGCGCCGAGAACCGAAACCGCTTCATCGTAAGCCGTGAGACAAACCGCAATGTGCCCGCAATCATGGTAGTGACGGGCTACATCGCTGTAATGCCCTTTTAGCGCCTCGAACACCCGGCCGGCCTCTCCGCCCCCTCCGGCACGGCGCCACAGCGCTTCAAATCGGTCTTGATTCACCGCGTTCAGGATGCCTGTGGCGACAAGGCGGCAGCGTGCTCGCGTTTGAGAGCCTCCAGAGCCTGGGTGGTCCGGGTCAGCCGATCAGCCATCTGACGCAGCACGCTTAAGGAAACCTCGGGATTGTCGCGCATCAGATCCATGAAATCGTCCGCAAGGATACGCAGACAGCGCACCTCTCCCTGTGCCCGCAACGTTGCCGAACGAGGCTGATTGGCAATAACGCCCATCTCGCCCACGACATCACTGGTCGACAGCACAGCCACGGGATCCCCGCTCGCCTCCTCATTGATAAAAATCCCCACCTCGCCAGACATGATGACGTACACGCTGTCTGAACCGGAGTTGATGGTAAAGATAATATCGCCGTCATCAAAACTGGACTCTTCACTTGCGAACGCCAACCGCTTGAGTCTGCCGGCATCCAGCTGGGCGAATAGCGCAATCTTTCGAAGTTGCTCGGCGTCCGTAATGATGTTCATGGGTGTTGGGGATCGGTTTTGGGGCGCAAAGGGCAATTTAACCTCAATGACCCAAAGACCGCAAAATCCATTAATCGGTTTACTGATTGTTGCCGGTGATCCGGGACTCCATCTCCTCAAGGTCCTCTGGTGTATTGACGTTCAGAAACATCTCCGACCGATCGGAAAAATCCACTCTTTGATGGGAGACCTCTTCGAGCCACAGATCGATCTTACGCCCGTCATTGGCCAGAAAACGACCAAGACTCGGCTGTGATCGACGACTCAGCAACAAAAATACAGGCTGCAGACGATTCCCGTCGTGCGCCACTGCTGCGTCAAGATCCCCCGACTTCACAGCCGAATACATCCTTTCGGCATAGTCGCCTGCGAGCAAAGGGGAATCACAGGGGGCGCTCAAGATCCAATCGCTCGACACCTCCTGCATCCCGGCAAACAGGCCCGCCAAAGGACCCGCATAACCGCTGATACTGTCACTGATGACCCGGGCGCCCAACTTCTGGTAGTCAGCATGATTTCGGTTGGCGCTGATCACCACCTCACCCACCTGGCTCACCAGACGCTGAAGACCCCAGGCAACGAGCGGCCGGCCGCCGAGCGTCAGCAAACCTTTGTCCGCGCCTCCCATCCGGCGGGCCTGGCCTCCGGCCAGGAGCAGTCCGGTGACGGTAGACATGCTTTGTTTCAAATGGCTTTCTGCCTCGCGCTCAAGCGCCTTAAGTGGAACAATCCCATTATAATCAGGGCTGTGGTGAAGCCCTGCCGTAAGGGCTGCAACAGGAAATCCGGTTCAACTTCTTATGCGTCTTCGTCGTCAGGTCTTCTCGCTGGTTGCAATCAGTACACTGGTCGCTCTGCATGGCTGCAGTTCTACAGATGAAATTGAGCCCGCAGAGCCCGACTGGGACAGAACGACCCAGCTTGAGATTCCCCCGGATCTGACCGCTCCCAAGGAAAACGCCGACACCGAGCAGTTCTCTGCCGCGGCCCGCAACGCCACTCAGGCCGAATTGGATCAATACAGCCAGTTTCAGGAGTTCCAGAAGATGGCTGACTTTCAGGATTTTCTGAAGTGGCGCGACAGGCATTCTGCCGATCTGGATCTCAGCCTCGCGGCATTTCGCAAGGCAAGAGATGAGGCTATCGGCGAGTCCTTGCAGGAAGAAGGCGTGCTGACGCTCACGACGCGCGAGGGTCAGGCGATCGTTCTGATTGATGATACCCTGGAAAATTCCTGGCAGCGCCTCGACACCGCACTGACTAACCTGGGCGTTCATGTCTTGGCCCGGCATCAGGACGAAGGCACCTTCCGGGTCCACTACGGCTCCGAGACCCCCGAGGACACGGGCGGCTGGACCGACTGGATTCCCTGGCTAAGTGATCCCATCATCTACCTGGTCAGCCTGGAACTCACCCGCAACGGGCCAGCGGTTTCGATCCAAGATGAAGCGGCACAGAGCGTCAACACCGAACTTGCCAACTCGTTTGCCGAACTGATCGGCATTCAATTACTCACCTTTGCCAGCGATACAGCGGTCGCTGCCACACCCGCGGCAGCATCATCGGTCACGCTTGAGGAGGCTTCGAGTGGGCGTCTGACCCTGGTGCTCTCCAGCGCGGCCGGCGCCGCCTGGAATCGTCTTGATCTTGAGCTTCAGGATATGGGCTTTTCAATTGAACAGCGAGACCGCGCCCAACTACGCTTTGTGGTGCGCTACGACGATCCCAGCAAACTCGCGGACAAGTCATGGTTTCAGGCGCTCGCCTTCTGGAAAGATGACGTCAGCGCTCCGGCTGAGGATATTTTTGTGGTGCTGACACCTGCCGGTCCGCAAACCCATATCAATATGCTGGATGCGAACGACCAGCAGACAGAACTTGGGGACCAGGTGCTAAGACTGTTGGAAGCAAGCCTGCGAGCAAAACAAGCAAAAGAAGACGACTGATCCCTCAAGCCGGCGTTCTTGGCAGCGCCGGTTACGCCACAACATCAGGAAGCGCTTTCTGCTCCCGCCTGTTGCGCTTTCCATTCCTGGTAAGCCTTGAATTCCTGCCAGCGCTTCCATTCGAGATACTCCGCGTACTCAGGATCATCGATAGCGATTTGAGACGCATCGCCGCCATCCTTTTTGTCCTTGTCACGCCCAAAAACATCTATGCTAAAGCCGTACCCGACCTGGCGCCGCGGAGAGCGGGCATAAGGAGAGTCGTCCCCAGCAATCGTATTTGGATCGTTCTCGACTCCCTGCCCTTCAACCGTGGAATCCGCCGTCCTGTTGAGGTTGGTAATGGAACTGCAACCCAGTAAAACTGCCGCAAGGGCCGTTAAAGCAAAGGTTCTAGAGATCACTTTTCGCCGGAGAATTCTGGAATCGTACGCTTTCACAGAAATGCCTGGTTGGTAGTTAATACAAAGAAAGTGCTTGAGGCGCAACAACGAAATGTGGACTTTCCTGTCCCCAGAGCCGGTAAGTTTATCAGACGACTTTACTCATTCCCGCTCCTGCAAGGATTGATCACCGTTAAGTTGTCAGGAAGAGAAATCGCCGTCCTCAGCGATAGCGTTGGCACCGCTGTCTAATGGCGCAACGATCGAGCGGAGCTTATGGCCCTGAACCCAGCGCTGTACTCATCAAAACCCTCTGTCTGAAGCCTTGCCCTGAGGAATCTGAGTGATAAATCTTTGATGAGATATCGACTTTTAAAATAAATACGGGTTTTTGCCTGTCTTTCTCGGTATTCAGCCTTGGCAAGAAATGTTGGTTTTATGCAACATGCGACACTATTTTGCTCATAAATCGTTGCATGAAGTGATCGTTCTTAAGACAATAGTGTTGCTTTTGTACAAGAGCAACACTTAAACCTAATCAGGAGAAATCCAACAATGCAAAAGAAACTGATTGCAGCAGCAGTCGCCGGTGCGTTAGCTACGCCCGTCGCGATCGCGGACGTTGCGGTATCAGGCTCCATTCGTACCGGCGTTGAGTACACCGGTTCCGAGTGGCAGGTCGCTGACAACTACTCGCGTCTTCGTTTCAAAGCGTCTTCCGACCTTGGTAACGGTCAGAGCGCCTACATGGGTTACGAGTTCCGTGTGAACTCCGCTCAGGGTTCCATCGTCACGGGTAACACCCAGCGTCTGTCCTATGTGGGCATCAAAGGCGACTGGGGTTCACTGAGCCTCGGCTCACAGTGGAGCACCCTGTTCAACACGGTCGGTACCTTCATCGATAAGTCGCACCGCTACGGTGGAGCGGCGAACACCTGTATCCAGTATCGTATGAAAGACTCCGTCTATCTCTCCACCAATCTTGGCGGCTTCTCTGTATCCGCTGATGCGCAGATGAGCGCTGGTGGTGATGACCTGGATCGTGCCACGATCGGCACCAACCTCAACATCGGTGGTGTTTCCATCGGTGCGGCTTGGCAGGATCACGGCAATAACGACTGTACCGGTATTGGCGCTTCGCTCAGCCTCGCCGGCATCAGCCTGTCCGGCGGTTTCGTTGACCAGGCGAATGGCGATAACGGCTTCGGCATCAACGGCAGTATTGCCGGTATTTGGGTCGACTACGAAGAAGCCGGCGATGCCGATGGTGTCATCACGGGTAACTACGCCATCGGTCTTGGCGGCGGCGCCAAAGCGATCATCGAGCTTTCCAACGACGGCACCGATACCAAAGGTATTGGCATGCTGCGCATGGACTTCTAAGATCGGCTGTTTAACCGGGCCTTATGGTCTGGTGTAAAAAGGGCGCCGCAAGGCGCCCTTTTTATTTGGCTCTCCGGATGGAGCCATTATCAATAAGCGCTCGCTAGCCCTGCCTATTCTCCCGCAAGGGCTGCGCGAAGCGGCCCAAGATGTTTCTCGTAGTTTCTCCACCGCTCAGTAGAGTCCGTATTAAGGGGGTTGCGCACCTGGTAGAGGCTCAATGTGTCTACTCTACCCACCGTTTCCTGATGAGAAAGACAGGCATCATTCCACTTCAGGCCAAGGGCTTCCAGCAACGGCCTTAAGACTTTTTCCGGCTCACTCACAAGCTCCTCGTAGCGCACGATCACAAGCTGGGTTCCAAGAAGCGTCTCCCAATGGGTCATGAGACGTTGATAGTTTCTGAAGTAATGGCCGAGATCGGCCAGATCATAGGCAAAGTCGATTCCCGCAGGGAAGACCTGAAAAAAGTTTGAAAGACAGGTGTCAAAAGGATTCCTTACGCAATGCACAAAGACCGCTTTGGGGAACAGCAAGGCCGCGAGCCCAAGATGCAGAAAATTCTGGGGCATCTTGTCGATGACTTTTTGTGCAGCGCTGGTTCTCGCGGTGAGCGTATCAAAGTAGGCTTGCGCCTGGTCGGCAAAAAGATCAGGGGCGATCTTGGCAATACATTCGGGCCAGGGTTTTTCACTGGCCTCGGTCAGCCGCCGGGCGGCTTGAGCGAGCGTGCGCAGCTCTCCTGCTGTCTCTACACCAGGGTGTGCACACAGCACCTGCTCAAGAAGCGTCGTGCCTGAGCGCGGCATCCCGACGATCATCAGCGGCGCGGTTGACGGGCTGCCCTGCCCTTTGAACTGGCTCATCAATTCCGGCGTAAAGGCGTCGATGATTCGATCTACATGCGCTTCGAGCGCTTTTGAATCAAAGGCAAGCTGGTCTCGGAAAATCGCATTCGCTTTCTGATAATGGGAAAACGCGTCGTCATACGCCCGGCAGTCATCAAGCGCCTTGCCGAGCGCAAAATGAAGATAAGCCGCCTGGGAGGGTTGGAGTTGGCGGCGTTTCAAGGCCGCTCGCATCTTTTGGATCTCTCCATCCTGGGGATCCTCATAACGCTTGGCTCTTGCGACGTTGAGCCAGGGCTGGCCAAACAGCGGCTCGCGCTCCGTCAGATCCTTAAAGGATTCTTGAGACTCAACATCCTGACCCAATGACGCCAACACCTGTGCAAGATCGTTCTGGATATTCACGTCGTTCGGATAGGCCTTGGCGAGTTCGGTCAAAAGCGCCTGCGCAGGTTCAAGATCCCGCAACTCGTAGGCCAGTTGCGCGCGCTGCGCCTTGAGTTCCAGCGAATGCGGGTGATGGGCTTGGGCTTCGTTGCATGCCTCCCTCGCGTCTTCGATTCGGTCCCACGCCCTTAAGGCGCGACCGAGCGATTGCCAGAGCCCAAGAGCGCCAGGATGGGCTGCACAGGCCTCGCGGAGGGTTTTCTCAGCGGTCTGCGTCTGCCCTCTTGCATCCTGCACCCGCGCCAGCGATATGATGAGATCAGGCTCTCCCGGCGTGAGGGAAAGCGCCTCAGAAAAAGCTGTCTCTGCGCCTTCAAGATCGCCGACCATAGCCTTGGATTCGGCAATCCCTGCTGTAACATGAGGGTGATCCGGGCTGACCTCCTGCGCCTTGTTGAAAGTCTTGAGTGCCTGCTCGCCTTTTCCTGCCATGAGCAATAGCCTGCCCAACCGGATCCATCCCACAATGGCGTTTGGCGCCGCATCAACGCCGCGCTGAGCCTGCCGGATCGCCTGATCCGCTTTGCCCTGTCCCAAAAGCGCGTCCGCCAGCGCGAAGTGCACATCCGGATCGTCGGGCACGGCTCTTTCGACCTTCTTGAGGCTTGCGATGGCGCGGGCAAAGTCCCTCTGCTCAAGCGCTTTAATACCCTTTTCCCAGGTTTTTTTTAGATGTGCGTTATCCATCAGGTCTCAATTAATCTATGCGCTGGGCAACAAACTTGCTCAAGCATCAAACCGCAACCCTGCTCGGGCTTAAAGAGAATACTTTGCGTGGCGGTCTTTCAGGAAAGTGTACATGGAACGCGTCTCGTCCGGCAGATTCGGATCCAGTTCAAGAAAGCGAAACTCCTCGGCGTGTTCTGCAAAAGCAACCGCAGGATGGGTTTCATCCATCCATGGAAAGCAAAACAGTGAGTTGCCGTAGTTTTTTCCGGCCCGGTTAAGGCTTAGGAGGTAGACCTGGTTTTCCATGGCGCGCGTTGTTACAAAGTTGTGCCAGGTTGCAAATGATTCGTCCCTGAAATACGCGCCGCAATGCAGCAGCAGATCCGCGTTATGCTCCAGCACCAATGCCCGGGACATTTCGGGAATACGAATGTCATAGCAGATCAGGGGAGCCACCTTCCAGCCTTTGAGGCTAACGACGGCCATCTTTTCTCCGCGCTCAAAGAACTCCTTCTCGCAGGACGCCCCGTATTGGCAAAGATGCATCTTGTCATAACAGCCGGCGACGTCGCCGGTCTCGCTCAGAATGACCTGACTGATCCTGAACCCGGTGTCTGTGCGGCGCGCCATGCCGAATACCACCATTGCGCCTTGCGCTCTTGCCAGTTCGGCAAAACACGTAACCGAAACCCCCTCCAGCGACTCGGCAAGGTCATCCAGTGCCTCAAAAGCTTCACGCGAATACGGCAGCGTGCAAAGCTCTGGCAGGACAATCAGATCGACTGGCCCGCTCTTGGCAAGATGATCGGCTATGCCTTCACAAAGCGAGGCAACATGCCGATCGCGATCACTGGCGCAGACGGCATCAGGTATCGCTACCTGACAGCCCAGGAGTCTTAAGGAGTCACGTTTTTGCACAGCTGCGATCTTGACAACCCAAAGCCGCCCTTCGGCGAGCCCCCAAGAGAGGGTCTACCCTGATCAGGCGACCCAGAAGGCTTTTTCCAGATCGTCAAAATCCGAGGCGGGGCCTTCGAACTTGTTACGGCCAAGCTCCAAGACATAAACATAGTCAGAGATATGCAGGGCATGGCGGATCTCCTGATCCACCAGCAAGATGGTGAGGCCCTCCTGCTCGGTCAGCATCGTCAGCATCTCGTATACCTCTTCCGAGAGCATTTTTGAAAGACCGGCAGTGGGCTCATCCACCAGCAGCATGCGGGGCTCTGCCATCAGCGTGCGGCTGATTTCCACCATGCGCTGCTGACCGCCCGAGAGTTCCCCTGTGATCTGCTTGCGCTTTTCCTTAAGGACGGGAAATCTCTCGTAGTTGGCTTCGATTTTTTCAGCAATCTGTTTTTTGTCGCGTTTGAAGGTCCAGCCGCCGAGCTCGAGGTTCTCCTCGACCGACATATCCTTGAAGATCCCCGGCTGCTGCGGGATATAGGCAAGGCCCTTCAGGATGCGATGATGGGTGGGCACATCAATGATGTCCTCCCCCTCCAGCAACACCTGGCCCTCGTTGGGGCGCAAAAAGCCGAACACCGCCTTAAGCGCCGTGGACTTGCCCACCCCGTTGGCGCCGAGAATCGCTGTAATCTGGTTTTTGCGCGCCTTGATGTTGAGGTCCTGCAGGATATTAAGATCCTTGTAGTAACCCACATACAGGTCACGCAACTCGAGCACGATATCGTCGTCGTTCTCAGCCATCGGCAGGCCTCGTTTCGTCATCATGCTGTCCCGTTCCGGAACGGTCTTCCGTCGTGCCGAGATAAGCTTCGATCACAACGGGATCATTCTTGACGTTCTCGGGCGTATCGTCGGCGATCAGGTCGCCATAGTTCAGTACCAGCAGTCTCTTGCACAAGGCGAAGATGGAATCCATCTGGTGGCTGATGATAATCATGGCCTTGCCACGCTCATTTACCCGACGGATGTATTCGTAGATCACTTCCATCAGTTTCGGATGCACGCCGGCAAAAGGCTCGTCCAGGATGATCACGTCGGGATCCAGCATGAGTAACCGGCCCAATTCGAGCAGTTTTTGCTGGCCGCCGGAAAGCGCCCGGGCATACTCATTGCGCAGGTGCGCCATGGTGAGGAAATCCAGCACCTCAAGCGCTTCTTCTTTTACTTCACCGCTCTTGTGACTGCGTCCCTGCGCCATTGCGGGCACATAAAGATTCTCCAGCACGGTCATGCGCCTAAAAGAGCGGGTCACCTGAAAGGTTCGGCCCAGCCCCGCCTTGGCCACCTCAAATGACGGCAACTGGTCAATGCGGGTACCGTTGAGATACACCGTGCCGCTGTTGGGTTTGATCGCGCCATCCAGCACATTGGTCAGCGTTGTCTTGCCGGCACCGTTTGGTCCAATCAGCCCGATCATCTCTGCGCCGCTGATATCAAAGGACACATCCTTCAGCACATGGTTGCCGCCAAAGCGCTTGTTGAGTCGGGAGACACTGAGCTCGATCATGATTGTGTCTCCCGGCTTTCCGTTTCTGCCGCATCGTCCTTCCGACGCGCCACCGTCTCCGCCGCCACATGACCACGAGTAAAGAAGTCAATAATCGGCACCAGGAGCCCGTTTCTGGCAAACCGGAGTGTCAGCATCAAAACCACTCCAAAGAACACCAGCCGCCAGAGGGACATATCCACCGTAATGCCGCCGATGGAGAAACTCGTGCGCAGCATTTCCAGAATGAATTCGATCAAGATGGCACCAATCGCGGCCGCAATAAAACTTTCGACGCCTGCAATCACCGCCATCGCCACGACCAGGCTCATCTGCAGAATCATCAGGTTATTCGGCGTAATGATCGTGACGTAGTGTGCATAGACCGTACCGGCCAGCGCCGCCATCGATGACGTGACGACAAAAACCAGTACCTTGTATCGCGTGGTATTGACGCCCAGTGCGGCCGCCGCGTCCTGGTCTTCGCGCAGGGCACGGACAAAAAGCCCAAAACGAGACTGTGAGAGCCAATACAGCACCGCAAGACAACCCAGCAATAAAAAGAACATCACAAAATACGGCGGAATCTTGTCTGTTTTGCTGAAGAAATGTCCGGCAATCGTGATGCCGTTTTCAAACAGACTTGGCAGCTCGAGGCCGGCCTGACCGCGGGTGATCTGAATCTCGGCGCTGATGGTAGCCCGCAGGATCTCCGAAAAGCCCAGGGTAAAAAGCGCAAGATACGCAGCCCGCAGACGCAGTACCAAAAGCCCGATCAAAAAGCCAAAAATACCCCCCACCACGGTGCCTAAAATAATACCGAGCCACACCGGCATTGACGTCACTTCGACCGTGCCGTTCCATTTATCCATGGCCTGCGCGAGACAGTCCTGGGTCAAGGTGGTCGAGGTCACCCCGATGGGGTTCTTAACGATCAGGTAGTGACCGCCAATTGCAAACTCAGTGCAGATCCCGGTGGGTTCCGGCGAGATGAAAAAATAATGACAGAAAAGCGCAGTGGTATAAGCGCCTAAGCCCATAAAGGCCATGTGCCCAAATGAGAACTGACCCGCATAACCTGCAAGCATCGACCAGCTGGACGCCAGAATGGCATAGAAAAAGCCAATGATGCAGATGTGCATGATGTAGTCATAGTTGCCCCCCGTATAGACGAACGGCAGGGCGACAAAGAACGCCACGATGAGGGCGCCCAGCAGCTGAGGGACGTTTTGCCTTTTCAAAACTTACCGTGCGCCCCGCTCGCAAACTTCCGCCCGAAGAGTCCCATCGGCCGCAGCAGCAGCATGATGGTCAGGATGATCATCCCGTAGGCCGGGATATAACTCGACGCCTTTTGCGGATTCGGGACACAGCCCGTCCCCGCTGCCTCCACCAGTCCGACCAGCGTGCCGCCCACAAAAGCGCCCGGCAAGGATCCCAATCCTCCCAGCACCACAATAACGAAAGACCGCATCTCAGGAATCTGGCCAACAATGGGAAGCCAGGAGAACGCCTGAACCAGCACGGCACCCGACAACGATGCCACCATACAGCCAAGCGCGAAGGCCAACATGTTCATCCGATTGGGATTGATTCCGGTGATGGCTGCGGCATCCCGATCCTGGCTGACGGCCCGAAGCCCCTTGCCGGTCCAGGTGCGGTGCAGGAACAACAGCAGGCCGATCAGCACCATGATGGAAAGAATCGCTGCGACAAACCGGGGATTGGAGATCGATACGGTATCGAACAGTTCCATGTTGCCCCGGCTCGTCTTGATCAGCCAGGGATCGGAACTGTCCGGCAGCCGAATCCTCGGAAAGTCAAAAAACCGCTTTACTTTCACAGGGTGGAAACCTGCCAGGGCTGCGACCAGGTAAGTCAGCGTAAAAGAAAGTCCGAAGGTCACCAGGATGCCGTATTCAACGGGTCGCTCAACCCGTCCGTCATACATCGGCGTCAGGAAAAGCCGCTCAAAAAGCGCTCCCATGGAGAAAGTCGCCAAGCACGAACCCAACACGCCGATGAGGGGATGGGTTCCGGGAAACCAGATATTAATGATGTAGTAAACCAGCATGCCGCCAATCATGTAAAAGGCGCCATGGGCAAAACTGACGATCCCGAGGATCGAAAAAATCAGCGTGAGACCCATTGCCATCAGGCCGTAAATGATGCCGATGATAAGTCCGTTGGTAATCTGGGAAGCGACAAAAGATCCGTTTGACACGCAGTTGTTTTCAGGATCCGCGTTGGCGAATGCCACCGCAATAATGCCGATCACCACCAGCGACGATAGCGTGATCATGACCCGGCCGATCTCGGGGCTTTTCCACCAGAGCGGTGCCAGCCCAAACGGACCAAACGCGGCACCGATCAGCGAACCGCCGAGCGTTGCGTTGGACGTATCCAGGTCTTTACGCAGGTAGACCCTGCGGGTGCCGACGCCGCCGGTGATACCCCAGAAAACAATCCAAAGAATCGTCCACCAGAAAATACTTGAATATTGCATTGCTCAGATCATGCCAGCCGGCAGCGCCTGCCGTTTACAACGGTTAACACAAAAGTGAGCGGGGTGGGCGCAGATCGCACCCACCCCGCTTTTTCAAATGACTCAAAAAATACGATCAGTTTCCGACGTAGACCGGGTCGCCCGTTTTGTAGACGTCTGGATACACAATCGTCATCGTATTTGAAGGCTCGCCCTCTTTCTGATACTGGACCATTGTGATCGCAGGATCAGGCCACTGATGCCACCATTCATCCCCTTTGCCGTCGGCGGAAGGATCTTTTTTGGTGCCATAGGGGAAGTAGATCCGCCCCAGAGTACCCTCGTGGCTGATGTTTTCCAGTGCATCAACGATGGCATCCCCGCTGGTGGAACCGGCTTCATTAATCGCCTGGGCCAATACGCCGATGGAGTCATAGGCTTCCAGTGCGTAACTTTCAACACCGGTTTTGCCAGTTTTCGCCTTATAGTCTTCGGCAAACTTCAGAGCGCTTTCGTTGTACATGGTCTCCGGGACTCCGATTCTCGCCATAAAGGCCAGATTGCCATCAGGGACGTTTTCCCACCAGGCTTTACTCTCAAGACCCGCCTGGTTGGCGTGGAACATGAGATCCATGGGGCCGATACCCGCGTCGGCTGCCTGCTGGGCGTAGTTGAATCCGGCTTCACCGGTCAGCAGAACGATCACGTAATCCGGATCTTCGGCTTTCACGCGCTCCACGATACCGGCAAAATCCTGCGTACCAATATCGACACCAAAGGTGGTGCTGCTGATACCTTTGGAGGCGAGACCCTTTTCGCACTCTGCCGCAGCCGGGATGCCGTAATCGGTGTTCTCGGTCACGATGGCGACTTTCTCCACGCCAGGCGCTTGAGCGGCAAACTGCCAGATCACGCCAGAAGCCCAGGAGCTAAGCGGCGCAATACGGAAAATGTACTTCTGCTTGTCGCCGGTAATGGTGTCGTTCCAGGTTTCAGCAAAGACTACAGGGATGCCGCGATCATTGGCGACGTCCTTGCCCGCTACTCCAACGGAACTGTGATAACCGCCGCCCACGGCTACGACGCCGTCCTGGGTGATCAGTTTTTCCATCAGCGCTCGTGCTTTCTCTGGCAGACCTTCAGTATCGGCAATGACGACTTCAATATCGCAGCCGAGTACACCGCCGGCAGCATTGATGTCCCGTTGCGCCAGAAGCATGGCGTCCCGCATCGCTTCCCCGCCCGTCACAGAGCCTGGGGCAGAAAGCGGAGCCAGACCGCCGATCTTGATGGGGCAGTCGGCGGCCAAAGCTGGGCCGCTCAGCGATGCCAGCCCGAAGAGGCCTGCAACGAGGCCCAGCGCTGACGTCAATTTACGCACTTTTTCCATTCCTATTCTCCTCACATTTTGAGTATCAGATTTCTATTGAAACCACGCTCTATCCATCCCAATCCTTCTTTGTTCCGCAATTTAGAGCCTCTGTAGGAGCCACAGAAGCGGTTTTTCAGCGACACCAAACGCAAAACGGACCAGAACAGCGAGCGACATTGTCGAACAGTTTCACGGTGGGGTCAATCCCACCATCATGAAACTCTGATAAAGATCATATCTGCAAAACCTGTTGCAATGATGTCTGCTTGGTTACACTTCCGCAGGTTTTCACAGTTTCAGAGGCTTTATGTCCGACAAATTACATTCCATTGATACAACTGATGCGGTTCCCGATCGCAGCATCAGGCAGTGGCTGCGTGACAACCGGATTGACGAGATTGAAGCGGTCATCCCTGACATGACGGGCATTGCGCGAGGGAAACTGATCCCGGCGCATAAATACAGCGAAGAGATTGGGATGCGCCTTCCAGAGGCGATATTCCTTCAGACGGTTACCGGCGAATACCCGGAAGACCAAAGCGCAGTGGACCCTGCGGACAAAGATATTTTCCTCAAGCCGGATCTTGACAGTTTCCGGCTGGTGCCCTGGACACAGGAACCCACGGCGCTCGTCATCCATGATTGCTTCTATGCCGATGGCAGTCCTGTTGAAATGGCGCCGCGCTACGTGCTGCAAAAAGTTGTCAACGCCTATCGGGAGCACGGTTGGGAGCCCGTCGTGGCGCCCGAGTTGGAGTTTTACCTGATTAAACCCAATCCTGACGCGGATTACCCCCTGGAGCCCCCGGTCGGCCGCTCCGGGCGCGCGGAATCAGGGCGCCAATCCTTTTCGATTGATGCCGTAAATGAGTTTGATCCGCTGTTTGAGGATCTGTATGACTACTGCGAGGGGCTCGACATCTCGCTGGAGACCCTCAACCACGAGGCCGGGGCCGCGCAAATGGAGGTTAACCTGCTGCATGGCGACCCTGTGGCGATCGCTGATCAGGCCTTCTTATTTAAGCGGACCGTGCGTGAAACAGCACTCAGGCACAAGATGTATGCCTCTTTCATGGCCAAGCCCATGGAAAAAGAACCAGGCAGCGCCATGCACATCCATCAAAGTGTGGTCTGCACAGACACCAAGGAGAATATCTTCAGTGATGCCAATGGAGAGGCCAGTCCGCTTTTTTACGCACATATCGGTGGGCTGCAACGCTTTTTGCCGGCTTCGTTGTCGTTACTCGCGCCGAATGTGAACTCCTATCGCCGCCTGATCCGCTATCACGCGGCACCCATTAACGTCCAATGGGGCCTGGACAACCGCACGGTGGGTCTTCGCGTGCCGGACTCCGGTCGCGAATCACGCCGGGTTGAAAACCGGGTGCCCGGCGCGGATGCCAACCCCTATCTGGCGATTGCCGCGAGCCTCGCCTGCGGACTGCTCGGGATGCAGCAAAGACTTGACCCCAGCGCGCCTGTGACCGCGAGCGCCTATGACATGCCGTACGAATTGCCGCGCAGTCTCGAGCAGTCTCTGCAGGCGCTTGAAAACTCTGACGACCTTAAGGAGATGCTGGGTACGCGTTTTGTTCAGGCGTGGCATGCCGTCAAGGAAAGTGAATATGACACCTTCCTGCAGGTGATCAGTTCCTGGGAACGCGAACATCTCCTGCTGAATGTCTAAATCAGGCCTGTGCCTCATTCAAAAACCACATCCTTTTTCGTATTTTGTGGCGTCCAAATCGCGTTGACGGCGCAGATCTCTGACTTCTAAGATGCGGGGCCGAGCCGAAAAACATGTTACCAAGGAGCATCCCATGACGCTTACCACCGCTGAATACCAGGCGCTGGATAACGCCCACTTTTTGCATCCGTTTACCGATCACAAACGGATGCATGAAACCGGTGCCCGCATTATTGAACGCGCTGAGGGTGTCTACCTGTGGGATTCCGATGGGCATCAAATGCTCGATGGCATGGCGGGCCTGTGGTGCGTCAATGTTGGCTACGGACGCAAGGATCTCGCCGAAGTCGCGCGCAAACAGATCGAGGAATTGCCCTACTACAACAGTTTCTTCCAGACAGCACACCCCCCCGTCATTGAGCTCTCCGCGCTGCTGTCCGAGATTACCCAGGACCATCTCACTCATGTCTTTCTGACCAATTCGGGCTCCGAGTCCAACGATACTGTTGTGCGGATGGCTCGTTACTTCTGGCAGTGTATGGGCCATCCTGATAAGCAGGTCATCATCAGCAGAAAGAACGCCTATCACGGCAGCACTATGGCGGGCGCCAGTCTTGGCGGCATGTCCTCAATGCATGAGCAAGGCGGCCTGCCGATTCCCGACATTGTGCACATCGGCCAACCCTTCTGGTATCGGGAAGGGGGCGACCTGTCGCCCGATGAGTTTGGCAAGAAAGTCGCTGGCGAACTGGAACAGAAAATCGAAGAATTGGGCGAGCACCGGGTCGCGGCTTTTATTGCCGAACCCATCCAGGGTGCCGGGGGCGTCATTGTGCCGCCCGAGACGTACTGGCCAGAAATCAGCGCGATTTGTCAGCGCCACCAGATTCTTCTGGTAGCTGATGAAGTCATCTGCGGCTTCGGCCGCACGGGCGAATGGTTTGCCAGCGATTACTATGGTCTGAAACCAGACCTCATGCCGATTGCCAAGGGACTCTCTTCGGGATACCTGCCCATCGGCGGCGTCATGGTGGCAGATCACATATCACGAGTCATCATCGAAGAAGGGGGCGAATTCACCCACGGTATGACTTACGCGGGTCATCCGGCTGCATGCGCAGTCGCCTCTGCCAACATTCGCATTCTGCGCGACGAAGGGATTATTGACCGGGTGCGTACCGAAACCGGGCCTTACCTGCAAAAACGCTGGGCCGAACTCGCCGATCACCCCCTGGTGGGTGAGGTGCGCGGACTGGGCTTTTTAGGCGCTTTTGAGATTGTTGCCGACAAGGAAACCCGGGCCCAGTTTGAGCCCTCAGGCAGCACGGGGCCGCTCTGTCGCGATATCGCGGCTGACCTGGGCCTGGTGATGCGAGCGGTTGGGGACAGCATGATTATCTCCCCGCCGCTGATCATGTCCAAGGATCAGATCGATGAACTTGTCGATCTCGCAGGAAAGGCGCTCGACAAAACTCTGGAACAGGTGCGAGCCTAGGTCGATAAGGGGTTCGGCGTCGGCGCACGATGCTAAATTGCGGTTGCCACGAGAGGCTTCACCTATGGGCCCGAAATATCCTAATATAGGAGCATCCGAACGATTCTAATCAGGATCACGGTTAGCAAGAATTCTGCGTAGTCATAAGAGAACTTAAGGAGGAACAACGATGAAAGAGCTGAAAAAAGAAGATGTTGTAGAGCAACTCGCCACGGGCCAGATGAGCCGCCGGCAGTTCAACCAGAGCCTGATG
>JAERSQ010000221.1 GCA_016845525.1 Pseudomonadota bacterium | reverse complement strand
GGGCCCTTTTTGAAGCTTCCGAGCGGCGTGTCGAGTTCGATATGAGTGGCAAAACGGCGTTGCTGGAAGTCGACACCGCACTCCATTTCCCCTCCCCAATCCAATTCTGGAAGATGAATCCCCCGTTTGATGTCGAGAATTCCCTTTGCCTCGCTTAAGGTCAGTTTCATGAACGCCATGTGGCTCGAGAAGAACGGATGAAGGCTGACTTGCGCTATCCGCGTTGCATCGTTGATGTTGACATCAATCTCCAGAGGGCCGACCAGAAACTTGTGGTAGTGGTTGGCTTCATGATGCTGCTGCATAGCCGTGCCTGAGGCATTCTCGTCGGCTGCTGAGGCCAGGGTGTGGGCGGAAGCCAGCGCGACGCCCCCGGTCGCCATAGCCTGGATCCACCGGCGTCTTTGAGTACCATATGGGGTCGGATCTTCTGACATCTTGCTTGCCTGTTGGGTGTGAGGTGGAGGGCGGCGTAATCGCTGGGCCCGGAACTGCTGACACAATGTCTCTCAGCCCTGATCAACGCAAGACAAACCTCTTTATATTTGCATCAATGAAACACGGTTGACACATGGCGCTAACGGTTTACTTCATTGTCGACCCAATGTGCAGCTGGTGCTGGGGTTTTCGGCCAGTCTGGGACGCATTTCGGGTCTCGCTCCCCGATGAGGTTGTGGTGGTCGATCTCATGGGCGGGCTGGCGCCTGATACAGAGCAGCCTATGGATGCGCCAACCCGGGACTATGTCCAGTCGGCATGGCGGGCCGTTTCTCAGAGAACCGGCGCGAGGTTCAATTTCGCGTTCTGGGACGAATGTTCGCCCCGCCGGACGACCTATCCCGCCTGTCGCGCCGTGGTGGCCGCGGGACTACAGAGGCCAACGGCGAGAAGGCTCATGTATGAAGCCGTCCAGAGTGCCTACTTTCTTTTCGCCAAAAACCCCAGTGAGGAAAGCACCCTGATTGCGCTTGCGGCAGAGATTGGTCTCGATGCAGACCGTTTTGCAGCAGATTTGGGCTCAATCGCCGTTAACCACCAACTGGCGGCCGAGCTCCGACAGGTCCGGGAGTTTGGTGTGACGGGCTTTCCCAGCCTGATCTGGCACTGGCATCAGACCGATGCAGAGCCGCGATACGGACTGCTCGCGGCGGGGTATACCGATCTTGAGCGGCTGCGGGCAAGGTGGACAGAGCTTGTCGCCTAAAAATGCCCCTCAACAAGAGCGGGCTGGCGAGCCAAAACAGACCCAATTACCAGCGTTTATCGGCATATATGGATTGACCCATAGGCCCGCGCTCCCCTATACTGCGCGCCCTTTGCTGCAGTACAACAAGGCCAGTCAGCCCTATGGTCGCGGCCCCTAATCCGATAGAGATCGGCACGATGCCACAGGCACCGGAAGCGCGCCGCGCGCCCATCGGGGCCAGCGCGGGAGATATCCTTCGCTGGGTATTGGTATCGGCCGGTTTGGCTGCGTTGCTCACGGCAGTATTGCTGGCGCTTTTGGCAGACGGCCAGGCGCGCTCGGGCCTTCTCGGTGGGGGGATCGCCTTTGTGGCAAACGGATACTCGGTCTGGCGGGTGTTTTCTGCGCCGACTGATGCGGCGGGCGCCATGACGCTGGCGAATCTGTACCGTGCGGAATTCGGCAAGTTGGTGATCACCGGCGTGCTTTGTGCGTTGGCATTTGGGTTGGTGGAAGATTTGGCGATTGGGGGTTTTCTGGCGGGATTGCTGGTGACGCTGGTCGCCGCAACAATCGGAGCGATCTTCGCTCAAAGGAATGATGTCGGTGAGCGGCCGGCAGAATAGATACTGAGAATCGTTTTGAGATGGCATCAAGCGAAGCACTAACGACAACGGGCTACATCAAGCACCATCTGCAGAACCTGACCTTTGGTCAGCATCCGGACGGCACCTGGGGTATCGCGCATGGCGCTGCAGAAGCGAAAGCCATGGGCTTTTGGGCAATTCACCTGGATACCATGTTCTGGTCGGTGTTCCTGGGCGCGCTTTTCATTTGGGTATTCAGAAAAGCAGCTGTTAAGGCCAGCGCCGGCGTACCCAGCGGCTTACTGAATTTTGTTGAGTGGGTCGTGGAGTTTGTCGACGATAACGTACGCGGCTCTTTCTCCCATAAAAACGATCTGGTGGCGCCGCTCGCACTCACCCTGTTTGTTTGGGTGCTGTTGATGAATACCATGGACCTGGTACCGGTCGACTGGCTGCCTGAACTCGCCAAACTGATGGGTATCGAATACATGAAGGTGGTGCCGACCACCGATCCCAACGCCACCTTTGGTATGGCACTCGGGGTGTTCGTGCTAACCGTCTTTTACAGTATTAAAGTGAAAGGCATCGGCGGATTTACGGCCGAGTTGACGATGCAACCTTTCGCGGCAAAGAACCCCATTCTGAAAATCCTTTTCCTGCCCGCGAACTTTTTTCTTGAGTTCGTGAGCCTGGTGTCCAAGCCTGTTTCGCTCTCGCTGCGTCTTTTCGGTAACTTATTTGCCGGAGAGATGATCTTTATCCTCATCGCGCTGCTGTTTTCCGGCGGCGCGGTGCTGTTTATTGCCGGCGGCGTGCTGCAGTGGGCGTGGGCCGTATTTCATATCCTGATCGTGTTGTTGCAGGCGTTCATCTTTATGACCCTGACGATCGTTTATCTGGAGATGGCACACAGCCATCACTGACTTTTTTCGGATCTAGATCTGACTTAACCTGACAAACTTCCAACAGGAGAATCTCATGGAAACAGCTCTGCTCTACGTTGCCGGCGCGGTACTGCTTGGTCTCGCTGGCGTAGGTGTTGGCGTAGGCGTAGGCGTGCTCGGTGCACGCTTTCTGGAGGGTATCGCCCGCCAGCCGGAACTGCTGCCGATGCTTCGCACCCAGTTCTTCATCGTCATGGGTCTGGTGGACGCTATCCCGATTATCGGGGTCGCCATCGCGCTCTACATCATGTTTGCTGTCGTCGGCGGCTAAACACGAAACCAGTTAGGTAACGGCTATGAACATCAACCTGACGCTGATCGGCCAGAGCGTGGCTTTCGTCATTTTCGTCTGGTTCTGCATGAAGCTGGTTTGGCCTCCTATCGTCACAGCCTTGAACGATCGCAAGACCAAGATCGCTGACGGGCTCGCGGCGGCTGAGGAAGGCCAGCAGGCTAAAGCCAAGGCGCAAGAGCATGCGGAACAGGTAACCAGCGAAGCCAAGGACCAGGCTCAGGAAATTATCCGCCGAGCGGAAAAACGCGAAACCGAAATGGTGGAAGAGGCCAAAGGCAACGCGCGTACCGAAGGCGACAGGATCCTGACTGCCGCCCGCGGTGAGATTGATAAAGAAGCAAATATGGCCCGCGAGGCATTGCGTGCCCAGGTGGCAGCACTGGCGGTGACCGGCGCTTCGAAGATTCTGTCTCGGGAAGTGGATGCCGAGGCCCATGCCAAGATGCTCGACGAATTGATCGCTGAGCTTTAGGCCCTTCCCACCATCGCCCGCGCAATCATGTCAGAAAACGCCAGTATCGCCCGTCCTTACGCCCAGGCCGTATTCGAGATGGCCCGCGACAGCGGCAGTTTCTCGGCTTGGTCGGAGGCGTTGGGCGCTCTGGCAGCACTGGCCCAGGAGCCGCAGGTCAACGCGCTTTTTGCTCATCCCGGCGTTGCCCGTGATGAACTGGCAGGTGTGATCATTGAATTGTGTGGTGACCGTCTGGATGAAGCGGGCCGGAACCTGGTGCGGCTGCTGGCCCGTAATCGCCGGTTGGGCGCACTGGAAGCCATATCGCAACAGTATGAGCTCCTGCGCGCCGAGGCAGAGCGCACCATCCAGGCCCAGGTGGAGAGTGCCCTGCCCGTTTCTGATGACCATCAGCAGCGTATTGCCGAGGCGCTCGAGAAACGGTTGGGCCGGCGAGTGGAACTGAGTGTGAGTACTGATGCTTCGCTGATTGGCGGTGCGGTGATCCGTGCCGGTGATCTTGTTATTGACGGGTCTGTCCGGGCCCGCCTCGAAAAGTTGGCAGCTGCGGTGAGCGGCTGATTCAGGCCAAAAGAGCTGCAAGAGGAATCAAAGAATGTCTATGCAACTGAACCCCTCCGAAATCAGTGAACTGATCAAGGAACGGATTAAGGATTTTGATGCTGGTGCCGAGGCGCGTACCGAAGGCACCGTCGTCAGTTTAACCGACGGCATCTGCCGGATTCACGGACTCGCTGATGCGATGCAGGGCGAGATGCTGGAGTTTCCCAACGATACCTTTGGCCTGGCACTGAACCTGGAACAGGATTCGGTAGGCGCGGTGGTGCTCGGGGACTACGAGCACATCGTTGAAGGGGACACGGTCAAATGTACCGGCCGTATCCTCGAGGTCCCGATCGGCCCCGGCCTGCTTGGCCGCGTGGTGGATTCCCTCGGCGAGGCAATCGACGGCAAAGGCCCAATCGATACGGCTGACACGGCGCCAATCGAAAGCATCGCGCCCGGTGTTATCACGCGTCAGTCGGTTTCGCAGCCCGTACAAACCGGTCTCAAGGCCATCGACTCAATGGTGCCGATTGGCCGTGGTCAGCGCGAACTCATCATTGGCGACCGACAGACAGGCAAGACCGCTGTCGCAATCGACACCATCATCAACCAGAAGGGCACAGGCATTAAATGTGTCTACGTCGCCATTGGCCAGAAGGCTTCGTCGGTGGCCAACGTCGTGAGCAAACTTGAAGAGCATGGCGCGATGGATCACACGATTGTGGTGTCCGCGTCTGCTGCTGACTCAGCGGCAATGCAGTACATCGCACCTTATGCGGGGTGCGCGATGGGCGAGTATTTCCGCGATCGCGGTGAAGACGCACTTATCATTTACGATGATTTGACCAAACAGGCCTGGGCCTATCGTCAGGTGAGTCTGTTGCTGCGACGCCCGCCGGGCCGTGAGGCGTATCCCGGAGACGTTTTTTACCTGCACTCGCGCTTGCTTGAGCGGGCAGCCCGAATTAATGAAGAAGAAGTCGAAAAAAGGACCAACGGAGAGGTCAAGGGCAAGACCGGCTCATTGACGGCATTGCCGATCATCGAGACGCAGGCCGGAGACGTGTCCGCCTTCGTACCGACCAACGTGATCTCGATTACCGACGGACAGATCTTTCTTGAGACAGACCTCTTCAACGCCGGTATCCGCCCTGCTATTAACGCCGGTCTGTCGGTGTCACGAGTGGGTGGCGCAGCGCAGTGTCCCCTGATCAAAAAA